>DAOTTJ010000075.1:0-7983 GCA_034437695.1 Ktedonobacteraceae bacterium | reverse complement strand
AGCCTCCTTTTGAGGGAATTTATTACATAGATTGGTTACGCTTTGGCTAGACCCAGTGTGAGTCTAGGTGACTATTTCTCTCGCGCGTTTATGGAGGAGGTTAAAAATGTTTCCAAGTAGTTGGGTGAGCGGTGCTCCGTTCCAGTTATCACCGACCGGAACCCTCGTTTCGTACATTATCATCTGGGCTATTTGTATTGCCGGTCTGGCATTTATCATCTGGCGTGGACGATCTAACGGCTTTGCCCGCTGGACAACCCAGGATATTCTTATCTTAGCAATTATGGGTGTTTTGCTCGAAGTGTACGACAATTTGATCGGAGACCAATTCATTGCGCCTATCATCAGCCTGATTCCCTTTGGCCATGCCTTTGCGCTGAACGACCTGCCATATATGTTTATGCTACTGACAGGTATCGCTTTGATCCGCAAGCCAGGGGCCGCTACGGCTATGGTCTTCCTGAATTACCTGCTGATGCAGTTGCTCTACGGATCTGGGATCAATGCCCTGATGTGGCCGTATGGTATTTTGCAGGGACTTTTTGTCGATCTGTATTTTATCCTGCGCGGTGGGCGCGTCTTTGCGGGTAAAGATGGTCCGGCGATTATTGATGGTCTGATCATGGGTGCATTGCGTGCAGTTCCGGCTGTCACGATCCAGTCGGCGATCCTCGGTCCCTATATCGAAGGGTCGACACGCACGCTGACCTATATTCTGCTCTATTCTCTGTTCAACCTGATCGGCAATGGTGTCGAGGGGGGCATTTCGGCCCCATTTGCAATGCGTATCGCTCGCTCTGTCAATCCGAGTGCGGACCGTGGAGAGATCGATGAGCCAGAGGATACAGATATACCTTTGGATAATCCAGAGATAGCAGTCCAAGGGGAGGGTGTATAAGATGAATCCGGTTATATTGCGGCGTATCGCCATTGCGGGTGTAATCCTGGCCGTCCTGATTGCAATAGATGGGCTTTACATGGTCTTTTCCAACTACCATCCCGACGATACCAGCAACAATGGCTTTGGCGATTTCCATCCCTCCGATGGTCAGACCGTGCTTATCGCGGCTGCGATCTTGCTTATAGTCGCTATTATTGCTTTCGTCTTGTCAACGCGCTCTCAGCCAGAGATCGATCAGCCAGTTCCAGAAACAGAGGCCCAGCCGTAAGATGCCAGACATACGTATAGACAACGTTTCGTTTGCCTATTCTGGGTCTGCCAATCTGGTTCTGCATTCGATCAATCTAACCCTCTCTCAAGGCGAATTTGTGCTGCTTGCTGGTCCGTCTGGTTGCGGGAAATCGACACTTGCGCTTGCGGTTGCTGGACTGGTTCCAGTGCGCATCGCTGGCCGTTTGCGAGGAAGTATTTTTCTGGGTGAGAAGAACGTGCGTAAGATGGATATCCATGAGATCTCGCAAGAGATAGGCATCGTCTTTCAAAACCCGGAAGAGCAGTTGATCCACCTGGATGTCGAGTCCGAGGTCGCCTTTGGGATGAAGCATGGACCCAGGCATCTGAAGGATCTACCAATTTCGCTTGATGAGCTTTTACGTGTGGTAGACCTTACCAGCTATAGACAGACCAATCCTTTTCACTTGAGCTTTGGTCAGCGTAAACGCCTGGCCATTGGAGCACTTTTGATCTGCAAGCCCGCTTTGTTGATTCTAGACGAGCCGACGACCGGGCAGGACGAAGATCACGCGGTCGCTTTTCTCCAATTCCTGGAACAGCTTCGCAAACGCGAGCAGCTGACCTATATCATGATCACCCACGATATGCGTGCGGTCGCCCGCTATGCCAGCCGGGTTATCGTTCTGAGCGAGGGTAGAGTCTTGATGGATGACACGCCCGAGCGTATCTTTGCTCAGGGCGACGAGCTTGAACGGTGTGGTATTTTTCCACCGACTCTCGCTCGACTTCATACACGTCTTTGCGATGGCCAGGCCAGCCGTGTGGCCCTCAGCCTCGCAGCTTTCCTGCAATTGATGCAGCCGCTGGAGGTACCGCTTTGATAGAGATCCTCACTCAGTTCTTCTTGCACACGCTTTTGGGGCGCACGGTTATTGGCTATCTCATAGCGTTTATTGTTCCCCTGATGCTGCCCGCGATCTTTCTTCTGCTTGTAGGTGTACAGGGACTACGTCACCTGTTTTCGTATGAACCCAGGCAATCAGTTATTCACGAGCTAGACCCGCGCCTGAAAGTGCTCTATCCGTTTGTCATAGGCATTCTCAGTGTTCTGTTGAACTGGAATTTTGTGCTGCTTCTGCTTGCCTTTACACTTATTCCCTGGCTGTTTGTGCGTACATCCTCGGCACGCAGGCGCGTTATTCTTACTATGATTATTACCCCGGCGCTTGGCCTCATCTGGTCACAGGGTCTTTTTCACATGCAGGACTATGCTCACCCCAACCTGATTTTTGAGTTTCCACCGACTATTAGCTGGATTGGGACGCCGGGTCTGTCCGGGACAGGCCTGCTCTATGGCATTCAGCAAGCAGGGCGCGTTATGGCTGGTGCCTCGGCTTCGCTCATTCTGCTGATCACAACCCGACCGTCCGAAGTGATCTGGGCTTTCTATAAATTTCATATGCCGGCGGCGGCTGGCCTGGCTTTTACGGCTGCCTTGCGCTTCTTGCCACAGTTGCTCGAAAGGATGACTGTGCTCTTGCAGGTTATGCAAGTTCGCGGATATGATCTAACTATCCCACATTGGTGGGAGGTGTATAAATGGCCTAGCTATCTTGGTTGTGTTTTTATGTGTATTCCGATCGTCACAATTCCACTGCTGATCAACGCGCTTCGTTCCACCTTTGTAATGGCTATGGTTGTTGATGCACGAGCTTTCGGTTCGCATAAGCAGCGCACAACGCTCCGAGTACATGAAACCAGGCTGGCCGATCGTATAGCTTTGGGATCGTTGATAGGCATTATTCTGGTGGTCGTGCTTCTGCTCGTGCTCCATCTCGGAAACCGTCAGGTTTAAGCGTGAGAAGAGAGGTATTTATCTTGAGATTTTCTAATTCTAATGGTGTCTTGCGCTTTTTGTTACTGTGTAGGAATATCTGTTGCAAAAAATGAGAGTTGAGCGAGATACCAGCGTAAAAAGGCTTCGAGATTATATTCGCGCAACGTTGAAAGCGGACCAGGGCGATAAGCGCTGGAGTTAACTCCCCGCTGCACGCGTGCGCAGAGGTCCCAGTCCTGTTCGGATGTCAGTTGCCAGAAAGGCAGGACGTTTTCCAGGGAGTAATCGCGTCCCTCCTGCGCTTCAGCGTGGACCAGCCAATCGACACGTACAAGGGTGCGATGCAGATCGAGCGGCAAGAGTTGTGTGGTGACCGCGTGGTCACAGCTGGCGTGACACCAGAAATTCGGTAGCGCACGTAGTCGCAGTACACCAACGTGCTCGTCGTGGTACGTACCCATCAGGGGCGCGACCCGCTGGCCGTCCAGCGATTCGCTGAAATAGCCCTCGACCAACACAGTGCGGTTGGCTGAGTACCAGATGGCGTGTACGGCGTCGGGAAAGGTGGCCAGACCTCCCTGGCGGTGGGAGATGGCAAGCCCCTCCTCTTCCCAGGTGCTCTGACTGCGCTCTAAGGCTTCAGCCAGGCGTTGCTGGATGCGCGGCGAAGTCTGTCCAGCTTCATAGATATCAAAGTTGGATTTGATATATTGCGGATGATTGACGTTACAGTGGTAACACTCGCGGTTATTCTCCCAGATAAGTTTCCAGTTGGCTCTGACCTCGTATGTTTGGCTGTGCGCGATCTTCGCCTGCGCAAAGCCTTGTGGACTGGCCAGGGGAGCTATCAACTGGCGTGCTGGCTCAAACGCGGGTGGGTTTTCGGCGAAGGAGATGAAGATGAGTCCCGCGCACGTCTCAACGCGGACCTGTTGGAGACCCAACTGGCCTTTCTCAATTCCCTCCTGCATGCCAAAGCAACGCAGCAACTCTCCCTGGCGCGAGAAAGTCCACTGATGATAGGGACAGACGAGCGCACGCACAGAGCCGCTTCCCTCCTCGGTCAAGAGGGTTCCACGATGCGTACATATGTTGTGGAAGGCGCGTATCTGTTCGTCGTCGCCGCGCATAATGATCAGCGAGTCGTTAGCAAGCGTCAATGTGAAGAAATCGCCAGGACGCGACAGTTGAAATGTATAGCCGGCAAAGAGCCAGCCAGTGCGCCAGATGCGCTCTATTTCGTGTGTGTAAAGCGCCTGGTCGTGGTAGAACTCACGTGGCAGGCCATACCCTTCCTGGCGTGAGGCCACAAGCTGACGCAACGCAGGTTCACGCTCGGAGTCTGGCTGTGTTGAAGATGAGATAATCACAACGCTCCTTTGCTGCTAGTCAGGGATTTTCGTCGGGTGGTTGGCTGCGCTCAAAACGCTGCGGATAGAGGCGTTTTTTGTTCTCGTGCTCATCTGGGAAAGACTCATCGGCCTCGTGCTTGAGAAAAACTTTTTCTTCAAATTCGTCGAGCAGTTTTTCGCACTGACCGATTCTGCTGAGAGCCTGTTCTCGCCCGGCAGCGCCAAACCAATCGCGCTCAACGACGCGTTCATACCAGCGGCGAATTTTGTCTAGCTCCTGACGTATCTCTTCGGCCTCGGCATAGGTGAAATTTTGCCTGAATGTCTCAAATTCGATCTCTTTCGTAAAGTTCACTTCGCAATTTTCAATGATCTCATCGTATTGCAGGTTGCTCTGTGCTATAAAGCCATCGATAATCTTGGCCTCTGCCTGGGCCGGCAGACCATGCAGGGGGAGCAGGTGATAGCTGCCGTGAAGCTCGTTTACGCGCTCGGAGATCTTTTGCAAGGCGGTGAGGAGTGGCTCGCGTTCTGGCAGAATACAGACACTCTGTTGCAGGTACAACGCTCCAATCCGTTTTAATTCGCGCCAGATGCCTACACGTGCGGCCGAAGGTTGGCTGGGTACCTGGTAGATGAAGAGGAGATAGTCATAGGTATTCATTGAAATAAGCTCATTTCTTATCACGAAAATTTGACCGAGTATATCTTACCACAGAAACAGACTAGTTACGCGTGTCGCGGCTGATCTCAGGACCAGGCCTTCCAGCCCTCCGTAGCATTTGAATTAATCCCGTCCCCTGGACGCGTGCGGCGTCTAGCATTGTCTGTCCAACCGCGCCCGAGGCTAGGCGCGTGGCATAGGGCAAACTGCCACCGATATACGCAGCCAGCAGGAGCCAGAAGGTGCCGTAGAACTCGATCCCCGTTGGACCGCTAATACCCACATGTTCGAGATAAGGGGCATTCCATGCAAAGATATAGCCACATGCCAGAATAATCCCAGGTACAGCGATGGTCACTAGCGTCACAAAACCGAGGAGCTGTCGACCCGGTAGCTGCGTGCGCCGAATAATAAACGCGATGAGCAGACCGATCAGAGACGTGATGCTCGCGTTGCCCAATGCCAGCCAGAGTGTGCGCTGTAGTCCATCGAGATTGTCCGAACCACGCGCCAGCACGGCGGCATAGTTCGCCAGTGTGCAGTTAGAGGGCGTCAGACCCTGGCCAAAGGCGTGGAGCAGCGACAGCAGCAGGCACATCCCTAAAGGTAGGATCAGGGCCAGGAAGAAGACCAGTATGCAAAAAATCGTCGCGGGCCACTTCCAGGCGTGAAGGGCGAGGATATGCGCCGGACGGCTTTTCCACTGATAGTCTGGAAAGAGCGCGTGCGCAAAATACCCGCCTGGATGAGCAGAGCCAGGCCGATGGCGATAAATAAGAAGAGCGAGAGCGCAGCCGCCAGCTCAAAATTGACCGGTGCCGTATTAATCGCCGTGTAGATCTGGTACGTGATCAGCGTCACGTTAGAGTTTTGCGCGATTCTGGCCGCCGTGCCAAAGTCGGAGATGGTTTCAGCAAAAACAATCAAGCCAGCCGCCAGGATTGCCGGGAAAAGCAGCGGGATATTCACTGAAATCCATGTGCGCCAACGCCGTGCGCCCGCAATACGGGCCGCGTCCTCAAATTCTGATCCCAACCATTGAAGAGCTGCGGTGACCGAGAGATAGACAAAAGAAAACGTTTTTAAGGTCAACACAAAAATAACTCCGGCTGGTGAGAAAAACTATCATGTAGTATCACTCCTGTTAAATATGGGCAATTGTACATATCTACAAATATATCCGCAAGTGACTTGAAACTTATAAGTTCCTGCGAACCTATAAGAAAGAATAAGATAGCGCGGTTAATCAATTGTAAGGGAGATGTTAAAGTTTTTATAAAACCTGTTACAAGTATCAGGCATGTTTCTTAACATCTGTTACAAGTAAAATGTGTTACAATAGAATGAGAGAGAAGCAGGTAGCCTGCGGGTTACTGTCTAGCTTTGTGAAAAAGAGGAGGTTTTTGTCTATGCAGTGGGCTGTGATCATAGCAGCATTTCTCGCGTCTGCTGTTGAATTTGTTGAGGCATTTACCATCGTGCTTGTGGTTGGAGTAACCATCAACTGGCGGAGCGCGATTGCCGGAGCCATCGCTGCGGCTGCCACCCTCGCGATTCTTATCGCCATCTTTGGTGTTGCGCTAGTTGAATATGTACCCATCGACATCTTGCGCTTAGTCGTGGGTGTTATTCTTATCTTGTTTGGTCTTAAATGGATGAAGAAAGCCTTATTGCGCTATAGCGGCTTAAAGGCCTTGCACGATGAAGAGGCTATTTTCGAGGAGAAGATGGCTGAACTGCGTGCAAGTGGCAGTCCCATCAGCACGCGTATTCAGCCGACCGCAATGGCGCTCTCCTACAAGTCGGTTTTGTTAGAGGGGTTAGAGGTTGCATTCATTGTCATTACCTTCGGAAGCAACGCGACAGTGACCAACGGCGGACTTGGCGGTATTCCCTCAGCGGCAATCGGAGCCACGGTTGCTGGTCTGCTTGTTATCCTGCTGGGTGCGCTGGTGCGTGCGCCTTTGAAGCAAGTACCGGAGAACACGTTGAAGTTTGTGGTTGGTATTATGCTGACGACATTTGGAACCTTCTGGACCATCGAGGGTCTGCAAGTCGCGTGGCCGCTCTCTGACGCTTTTTTGCTGATCCTGGCTGCGATCTATCTCCTGGCCTCGTTCGGAATAATTCAGTGGCTCAAAGGAGTCAAGCGTCACCAGCAAGTGGTAGTCGCGGAAATATAAGAGCGCGAAAGGAAGGCTACGGCATATGAAAGTTATCAATGCGGTCTATAATTTTCTCGTGGGAGATTGGATCATCCTGATCGGCGTTCTGCTAACTATCGCTTTACTGCTGGTTATTCATCTAGTTGACGCCCTGGCGGCTCTGCGAGGCATCTCTGGAATTATCCTTATCGTGGTAATACTCGGAGTTTTAATCGGGACCCTGAGTCGCGAGGCGTACGGCCGAAAATAGGTAAGCTTTTATGCGTACCCTTCGGCGTTTGCATACCAGACAGCCGGGTGAGCGAGGTCTGGGTGGAGCTATATCGTATAGACGAACGATGCGATGGCCGACTCAGACGCTTGCGTCCACCCGGATGTTTAGAGTTAATCGTGTGGTCTTAGGCGCTGGCAGAGAGATCCAGCGTTGCAAGAGCGCTCTATAAGAGCGAGCCACCGTTAACGGTAAGTGAATCCAGCCGCGCACGATACGATTGCTCCAGCCGCTGAGGTCGGTGATTTCGTAGCCATGAGCCACTTTAGGCAGTGGCAGGGTTGACTATCGCTATAGTTTTCCTGGGCTAGATAGACGTGCGTAGCGTCGACTCCCACGATGAGCGCGACGTGGCCGGGCGAGCTTGTGAGGCTGGATGTCCAGTCTATTTTTCTCTTTCGTAGTACGTTTGCCGAAACATTTCTTAACACTCCTTTCTGAAAACACGATTGGCAGGTTTCAGAGAAATCTGCTGCCATAGACGACGAGATAGCCAATGATCACGGTAGTGACGATCGCGAGATAAGTAATGTGCAGTGTAATATTTACTCTGCGGACC
>DAOTTJ010000074.1:0-4627 GCA_034437695.1 Ktedonobacteraceae bacterium | reverse complement strand
TTATGTAAATCTAGACAGATTTAGTATAATTTGCAATAAATAAAAAGTCAATATATCTCAGCAAAGCTCTCTCAAGTAGATGATTTTCTGTTTTTATGTGTTTTACGTGCTTTGAAACAAGCTCGAAATACCTTCCCACCCAACTAATTATGAGGAAATTTCCAGATGGTTGAAACATTTTTTTGATACTATTGAGTGCAGAAGCCTTTTCAGTCAGCAAACAATGAGGTTCTACTAATCTGACATGCGCGACGTAAACACCAGAAAGATTTCGTCCGCATCTTTCCCGTAAAATGTTTGCTCCTGGGGTCTTAGCATTGTTTAGCTCGCTTTTTGCGAGATTTTTGTTCAAGCTCCCTTGCGCGATGAGTTTTGGTTGCAATTGGTGTCTTATTAGAGTGAGCAGTTTCTGATGAGGTAGCGAGGTATTCCGCTGACTCTTTGCAGAATATTTTGAGTAAAAGGAGAAACAGATGGCACAAGAAGCTAGTGAAAAAGTGCGAAGAGGTTGGGTTCTGCTCCTCGCCTCATTAGCATCGTTTATGGTCTCGCTTGATGCTGTAGTTGTAACAACTGCGTTATCGACAATCCACCGGGATTTTGGGGTTTCGATTGAGGAGCTAGAATGGATCGTAAACGCTTATAACTTGAGTTTCGCGGTTCTGCTTATCACAGCTGCTGCGCTGGGGGATCGCTTTGGACGACGACGTATGTTTATCGCTGGCCTGGGGTTGTTTGCTTTGGCCTCAGCGGCCTGCGCACTAGCACCCAATATCGACTGGCTCATCATAGCACGCACAGTACAGGGAAGTGGCGCTGCCCTGGTAATGCCACTGGCACTGACTCAATTGAGTGTCGCTTTTCCGCTAGAACTGCGTGGAAAAGCTATAGGTATTTTTGGTGGAGTAACTGGACTTGCCGTCCTCACTGGCCCGCTCCTGGGAGGAGCCATCACTCAAGGTTTGGCCTGGCAATGGATCTTCTGGCTGAATGTGCCAATTGGCTTACTAGTCATTGTGGGAGTGCTTCGTCGCGTTCAGGAAAGCTTTGGGCCGCGTACTAAGCTTGATGTCATAGGCCTGGTTTTGGTCTCGGGCGCGGCGCTTGGTCTCCTATGGGGGCTGGTGCGTGGAAACAGTGTTGGCTGGGGAAGTTTTGAAGTAATTGCAACGTTATCTACAGGGTTTCTGCTCACTAGCGCTTTCATTGCCTGGGAACGCCAGGTGAGAGAACCTATGGTGCCGATACACTTTTTTCGCTCTCGCGCCTTTTCTGCAGGTAATACGGCCAATTTCCTGTTTCAGGCCGCGCTCATCGGAACCGTCTTTTTTCTAGCTCAGTTCTTGCAGAATGCATTGGGATATGGACCGTTGGGAGCCGGACTACGTTTACTTCCTCTGACCGCTACTCTATTTATTGCTGCGCCTATTGCTGGCGCTCTTTTCAGCCGTATTGGCGAGCGACCGTTTATGGTTGTGGGCTTATTGTTGCAAGCGATAGGCATGGCCTGGATCAAACTGATTGCGTCACCTAATTTGGCGTACCCTGAACTCATCATTCCGTTGGTCATCGCTGGGTGTGGTGCTTCGATGGTTTTACCTGCCACACAAAATATTGTTGTCAGTTCAGTAGCTGAAGCTGAGATTGGCAAAGCGTCTGGCACTTTCAGTATGCTGGGTCAGTTAGGCGGAACTTTTGGAGTCGCGCTTCTGGCTGCGGTGTTTGCCGGGTCGGGAGGCTTTGCCTCTGCGCAGGCTTTTAGTAACGGATTTGCTCCGGCAGTTGGTGTTTCTGCGCTTCTCTCTCTGCTGGGTGCATTTGCTAGTCTAGCTCTGCCCAGAAGGCGCTCCAGCATACTGCTCACGTCCGCAGGCGGAGATCCCGAGAAACACCTGGACACTTACGAAACGCTGGAGCAATTCCCAGTTTGATAATTCCCAGGGGCATTTAGTATGTCTCTTTGTTTGATCCTGCCCCAAGATGAGAACAGCCAGCTTTCTAGCTTTTCTGAGAAGAATTTAGCAAAAATTATCGCTGACCGTGTCATGTGAGAGAACTGGTGGAAGAGCAAAGGACAAGAGGCTAGATACATCCAGAAAAGCAATAAGGCTGGCAATCTGCTGATCCACTATATCCAACACCAGGAGACCGATAAATTGATAGACATCTGCTCCGCTCTCCTGCTGATAGAGTCCAAAAGCCGGGTTTCCATTCGCACGCGTCGGAAACATTTTTCGCTGCCTGCCCGGTGTAAATATGGTAGTAGAGAGAACTGTAGCAATAGCTTCTCGCCCCTGGTACCATACAGGCATAGGCGGCATAGTAAACCAGGCATCCTCTCGCAAGAGAGCGGCGATGCCAGGAATATCCCCTTGCTCCCAGAGGTCTATATAGCGATCAAGCAGATCCTGCAACTGCGGGCCAGATGAAGCAATCGGCAACTCGTTTCGCTTATAGATCTGACGCAAAGCACGCCGTGCGCGTTGTAAAGCACTATTGACTGCGGGAACGGAAAGATTGAGCCATTCAGCAACTTCGGCGGCAGGCCAGTCCAGCACTTCGCGCAAGAGAAGAATGGCTCGTTGAATGGGCGTTAACTGCTGGAGTACGATCAGAAAAGCTAACGTGATACTTTCCAAGAGCAACGCGCGAGCTTCTGGATCGGTCTTCTGATCTGCCAGTAGATCATCAGGAAATGGCTCTAGCCAGATCGGCTCTCGCAGTCGGATTGGTAGCGAACCAGCAGGCTCGCTCCGGGGATGGGTCTGTTGAGGTAAAGAACGCCGGGGAAGACGGCTGAGAGTATTGAGGCAGAGATTCGTAGCAATACGAAACAACCAGGAAGCGTAAGTTTCTGGGCTTGTCAATGCCTCACGTTTCTCCCATGCTCGCAGCAGAGTCTCCTGAACAAGATCTTCAGCATCATGGAGCGAACCCAACATACGGTAGCAGTGAACAAGCAATTTATGTCGATATGGTGTTATTAGCGTATCAAATGCCATCTGATCGCCTGCCTGAGCAGCGAGCACCAGTTCGGCCTGGTCTGTACCCCCCATTATAAATCTCTCTTCTTTCCGTCATCTATTGTTTTTCCTCTCGTTACATCTATTGCTCCCAGCAAGAGAAGCAAAAGGAAGAGAGAGGTTATAGATACTATGATAGCCTTCGACTGATCTACCTGTCAACATAGATTTACATCTCCCCCAGGGCTGTTTCATGCTCGGCGTGTGGCCCTTTCCCCCTGAATAAAAATTTTGTGGTTTACAGGGATATTGGAATGAAGAACGACGCTGGTTAAAATTGACGCTGAAACTACCTATTGTACCAGGGGAAAATACCCTACGAGCAAAGGTTCTCCGTCGAGCTGGCTAACTCGCTTATCGTTTCCGAGATCTGTCTGAGGCAGAAAGATTTCAGAAAGAGAGCATTGCTCTGGCTCATGAACCTGGTGATAAACCAACATGGGCTGGAGCTCTGAGTGGATTAGGATGGGTTTTGTATAGGCAAAATGATAAAGCAGCAGCTCATGACCTGTTTCATCAGAGTGTGATTATTGCTCGTGAGTCTGATGATAACTGGTATCCCCGGAGGACAAGCGACCTATGATGCCTGGGGAATCTCTGGCTGGTGCTCGCACAAACGTGGTGGTTCATGCACGTGTTGAACGGTCGCTTGTCAGTGTCGATCCGCGAAACGGGGGGTGTCCACCATTCACGCGGACTTTAGTACAGGGACACCCTCTGCTTGTAGTTGTCCCGATTTGGAAGCCTCAGTAAAAGAAGGAGTGAGAGGTCGCGCGAAGTGAGGAAACGATGGCAACGAGGCAAACACACGATAAGATGTTTAAGCAGGAAGCAGTTCGCCTGGTACAGACGAATGGAAAGTCCCAGAGGCAAATTGCCGACGGACCTGGTTGATCGTATTATGACCTGAGTTTATGAAAAGAGCGGTGGACGGCTCGACAATCGTCTGGGGAAAATGGGCATGCTGGTCCTTCAGACACCCGGACGCAAGAGCGGCGTGCGTCGGCACACCTTCCAGTATATGTCCAATGGAACCAACTATGTGATTGTGGCCAGCAATAGCGGTCAGGAGCGCCATGCTTATGTAGCCATGTTTCATCCTCATGGGCATAGGAGCAGAAGACTTCAACTGGCGTGGGACCGCACTCATGCCTGTACCTCGTTTTGAGGAAAGATCTACTGACAATAAACAATTCAAGTATATCACAACTGGAAAGAAGATCCGCTTGTGTATGCATCGTACCTCAGCGCGTCGTCATGGAGGTCGATAGTATGCCAAAATCATACTCGCGGGTGTGATTCCTTGTGGCGCAACGTGAATGCCCTGGAATGCTGAACCGCGTCCCATGGAGGCAAAAAGAGGGGTGATATGCAGGTGTGGTGACCAGGATCTTGATAGACATAAAGAAGCGTCGGGCATTGGTGAAAAGGATCGAGACTCTGGACGACACCATCGTTGCCCAGAACCCGGAGCGTTCCTCTCCCACCAGAATGATTTACCTGAGTGTCACTGGCAAGTGTTTCAAACCGTAAATAGCTGGATTGAGTTTGAGTTCCAGTGGAACATCTGGTCTTCGCTGGATCTGGGGAAAACGCTCCAACAA
>DAOTTJ010000073.1:0-9086 GCA_034437695.1 Ktedonobacteraceae bacterium | reverse complement strand
TTATTGCCTGGAAAAATGGGAAGTACACCATCTTTAAAATCACTGCGAGCATCCAGGGTAATTTAATCACGTTCCAGCTACCGTTTCAGATGTGTGGCGGGACTTCTAGACAATGATACAAAGACGTTTTTGGTGCGTATGCCAGCCAAATTTTGGCTGCGTTAAAGGTAACAACGTGCGCCATATAGTTATTTCTCTTGTCTCTTATTATATTACCGAAAACGGGCTTGAAAGCCCCGCGCCTTCAGGCTGGGGAGATCTCAGGTAGTAGCATATCTATCTCTGTATTTTTCATACTATGAGAGGCAAAACACGACACATTTTGCTACATCAGAAAAAGCACCTAGCCTTAAAGAAGGTCCTATGACACTTCAAATGGTCCAGGCCATCTCTGAATGCTTAGAGATGGCCTGGAAAAAGCGTACGTAGGGAGTCCCAACTAGCGTTTTTCCTCGCGGGAGCAGAGGAGAGCGGCGAATTTAGACGATTTCGATCTGACCTTCGAGAACTGCTTCGTCGGGCTGGATCGCGAAGATACGGGCGTAAGGTTCCTGGGGATAGAAGCGGTGCGAGAATATCAGATAGAGGCACCCACTCCCTCTGGCCCAGTCTTTATCGCGTTGGGAAGGATATGCCTCGCTGATGGGGTGGGAATGGTAGTAAATCATCTCGCCGTCGTAAGAGTCGATATCGTTGTAAATACGCACCAGGTCGTGTTCACCGATGATCGAGAAATCATCGGGGTGTTCGGCAGCGTTAGAGGTAGGGTAATGTTTGACCACGTGTGTATCAACGCTGCCCAGTGCGCCGCAACCCTCGTTGGGATAGGCAGCAACGATATGAGCGAGCATCTCCGCATAGATAGGGCGAGGGATGCGTACAACAAAGGAGTCAGTTGTTACCACAATAATCTGGCCTCTAATTCTTCTTCAAGATTATCCAGTGTGCGGGTCCACAGATCTTCGCTCAGATATTTCCAACCGCCATCGGCAAGGATGACGACTATTTTACCCTGATCCATGCTGGAAGCAACGCGCAAGGCCGCGTGTAGGGCGGCTCCGCAGGAAGGACCAGCAAAGATGCCTTCCTGATCTTTGAGTTCGCGGGTGCGACGAATTGCGGCTGCGCCGGAGACCAGGATTTTGGTATCGAGCAAGGTTTGATCGAGCACTGGAGGGATAAAGCCGTCTTCGCGGCTCCGTAAGCCCTGAACGCCATCGCCCTGGAGGGGTTCGGCGGCAACGATCTTAATGGCTGGATTATATTCTTTCAGGCGGCGGCCGTTACCGGTCAGCGTGCCACCAGTGCCAAGTCCGGCGACAAAGACCGAGAGGTCGGGCAGATCTTCGATAATTTCGACGGCAGTACCTTCGTAGTGCGCCTGTGGATTGGCCTGGTTGCCATATTGGTAGAGCATATGATAGCGATCGTCCTGGCTGACCAGTTCTTGAGCCAGGCGCACGGCACCATTGCTGCCAAGTCTGCCATCGGAGAAAATGATGTGTGCGCCGTAGAGTTCAAGCATCTGACGACGCTCGTGGGTGACATTATCGGGCATTACAGCCGTGAAAGAGTAGCCTTTGACACGCGAGATCATGGCCAGAGAGATTCCAGTATTGCCGCTTGTAGGTTCCAGAAGAATTGAGCCTGGCTGGAGTTTTCCGCTGGCCTCAGCCTCCTCGATCATCTTTTTGGCTATGCGATCTTTGATACTGCCAGAGGGATTGGCTCCCTCCAGCTTGGCGAAGATCTGCACACCAGGAGCAGGGCTGAAGCTACGTAGCTCGACAAGCGGTGTATGACCAATGGTATCTAGAATGCTACTGTAGCGCATATGCTTCCTCTTGATGGCTTAACAACCACCGGCCATCGCGGGCAGAAGAATGACGGTATCCGAGGAACCAATACTTGTTTCAAGTCCTTGTAAATGACGAACATCCTGGTCATTGACATAGATGTTGATAAAACGACTGAGCTGATCGCCAGGTTGGATCTGCTCTTTTAAAGCAGGGTAGTGAGCATAGAGATCAGACAACACATCGCCAAGAGTCGCGCCAGTCGCACTTACCTGTTTTACACCACCAACGGAGGGGCGCAAGACAGGAGCCAGTCGCACGTTTGCCATACTATATTTTCTCCTTCTTGTATAGAAAGCGTTTGTTACACTTTATAGAGAGAGATCCACATTTGTCAGGACAATCCTACTAGATCTCTGCCTCGCCAGGCGTTTAGCTGCCTGGCGAAGCAGAAGATGGTTAGCGGGCTGCCGCAGCGGGTACTGCGCAGATCTCGGCATAGGTTGGCAGGTCTTCGGGGTGTCCATCTTCACCGCATGCAGGGCAATGCGGATCGCGGTAGAGACCCAGCTCGCTAAACTCGCCAGCCAGCGCATCGTAGGTCAGCATGCGCCCAACCAGGGGGTCGCCGATGCCTAATAAGAGTTTCAATGTTTCGACACTTTGCAGCAATCCGATCACGCCTGGCAGAACCCCCAGTACTCCGGCTTCTGCGCAGCTTGGCGCAAGCTCTGGTGGGGGCGGCTCTGGATAGAGGCAGCGATAACATGGACCTGCATATGGCTTGAATACGGTGACCTGACCTTCGAAGCGGAAGACGCTGCCATGAACAACTGGCTTATTGGCGATCAGCGCCGCGTCGTTTAAGAGATAGCGTGTAGGAAAATTATCAGTGCCATCAATAATTACATCGTAGTCAGCGATAATACGCGCCACATTTGTCTCATCCAAACGTTCGAGCAAAGGTATGACCTTGACATCGGGGTTCAGGGCCTGAATGGCCTGACGGGCCGATTCGGCCTTGTATTCTCCAATACGCTCGGTGGTATGGATAACCTGGCGTTGCAGGTTGCTCTCTTCGACCACGTCGGCATCGATGATGCCGAGCGTACCGACGCCCGAGGCCGCCAGATACAGAGCCGCTGGCGCACCCAGACCGCCTGCACCGACCAGCAAGACACGTGAGTCGAGTAGTTTCAGTTGTCCCTGTTCACCCACCTCGGGTACCAGCAAGTGACGGCTATAACGCTTCAACTGTTCGGTATTGAGTGTACGAGGTTGGATATAGGGCAGACCGTTGTTCTTCCACTGGGAGAACCCACCAGCCATCGAGACTACATTTTCATAACCCATCTGTTTAAGGGTTAGACCAGCAAACATCGAACGAGTACCACCCGCACAATAGAGCACAACCGGCTGCTCTTTATCGGGGACAGTTTCTTCGATGCGCAGTTCCAGGTAGCCTCGCGGCACATGGAGCGCACCAGGAATATATCCCTCGTCCCATTCGTTCTTCTCGCGCACATCGATCAGGACGATCCCCTCGTTCCCTTCCTTGCGCGGCTGGTTCAACTGCTCTTGCGTCTGAGATGGGGTCCATTCAGAGACCTGCTGACGTGCGCGGCGCATGATTTCACGGGAAGCATCACCCATGTTTCTTCACCTTCCGATTATCTTTAGTTGACTAAGTATATCAATTTTCTTTTTCAATTTCCGAAAAAAGCTTACCACGCGTATCGATCGAACGTCAAGGAGAGTTGAGCTTTTTCGCGGATACCACCCAGCGGGGGGACATCCTGCATATACTAACAGCCCCGAACCAGGAAAATATTCCATCAGCCTTTGCAACTGTAGATTTCTCATTAGATGAGGTCTTGACATCGCATAGAAGGCGGGTTATACTTGGGACAAAGCTTATACGTAAAACGTTTGCACGCTGAGAAAGAAGGTTCAGGGATGGATGCCCACCCGGTGACGCTGGTCGAGATTGCTGAGGCGGCTCAGGTCTCGATTGGCACAGTTTCGCGTGTGCTAAACCAGCGCGAAGGCACTATCAAAATCAGTCAGGCCACGCGTGAGCGAGTGCTGGAGGTTGCGGAGCGGCTTGGTTACGAGCCAAACCCATTCGCGTCGGCGTTGAAGACGCAGCGCACGAACGTGATCGGGGTGATTATGCGCGATATCAGCGATCCATTTTTGAGTCTCGTCGTGCGCTTCTTGCAGAAAGAGGCTCACGCCGAGGGCTTCGAATTGCTGATCGGGCATAGTGCGCTGGATTCTGCAACTGCACGGCGTCAGCTCAACATTATGTTGACGCGCTGGTTTGACGGTCTCTTTCTACTGGGTAACGTGCCAGGTGATGCGGCGCTGCTGCAAGAGCTGGCCAGGCGTCAGAAGCCCTTTGTAGCGGTTGCTTGCGGCGCGGGCGTCGATGCGCCGCTGGTGACGGTCAACGATGAGAAAGGCACAGAGCTAGCGTTGGACTATCTCTTTCAGTTGGGACATCGCCGGATCGCTTTTCTTGGGGATATCGTTCACGTTGGCGTACACGACCGCCTGGCCCGTTTTCAGGGTTGGATGCAGGCGCAAGCTATCTGGCAGGAAGCATATGTCTATTCGTCTATAACCACGCGTGCAGCGGCTGCCAGGCAGGTACGCGATCTCTTAAAGCTGGTAAGTCCGCCGACTGCGCTCTTTTGTGCCTCGGACGCGCTCGCGCTCGGGGCCTTTAGTGGAGTCTGGCAGAGCGGCAAGCTGGTTCCCAACGACTTTTCGGTGGTCGGCTTCGACGACATCGAGGAGTCGGCAGAACTCTTTCCAGCGCTCACGACGGTCAGACAGCCGGTCGCTGAGATTGCGCGGCAAGCTCTGGCGCTCCTGCTGGCAAAGATCGCACGCGGCGACGCGGAGCCGCACCAGCAACGTCTGGTCATTGAACCCGAGCTGATTGTGCGCGACTCGTGCCAACCACCGATAAGCTTGTTAGCGTGAACGATATTCTTAGTTTTTATATAACTATACAGGCTATGTTACAAAGAATGTTACAAAACCATCTATGAGTGATGTATTTATCATTTCTCTTTTTTATCAGTAAAGCATATGCAAGGCATTTTTCAGGTTACTACTATGAGACAACAACATATCGATCAGCATATACACTCTTCTATTGTCCCCGACAAACCATTTGTACGCGACCGCTTCACGTGGTTTATCTATGTGATCATGGGCTATCTGGTTTACCTGCAAGCGATGCCAGGACCTTTAACGTCTCTGCTGCGCGGACCACTCCATCTCAGCTACCTTGAGGTGGGACTGCCTACGGGAGCATACGCGCTGGGGATTATCCTGGTTGGTGCCTGTGGCGAACGTCTGATACGCCCTTGGCGTAACCACCTCTTGCGCCTGATCTGGTTGGGAAGCGGCGGTTTGGTCCTGGGAGCCATCTTACTCGTACTGAGTCAAAATATCAGCATGGTGATCGTCAGTGCGCTGATACTGGGGATTAGTGGGTCACTGGTGCAATTTCTTATTCAAGCGGCACTGGCTGAACATCACGGGGAAACACGGGCGGTGGCGCTGACCGAGGCGAACGCGATGGCAAGCGCGGGAGCGGTCCTGGCTCCACTGCTGATCGGAGGGTGCGAAGCCGCCGGACTGAGCTGGCGCACGGCAGTGCTGTGTGCGCCAGTAGTTATTCTCTGTGCGCTTCTACATTTTCGCACGGTGAAGATGCCTGTAGAACAAGTCAGCACACGCGTGCAGACCAGGCCCGCATCCGACTTTCCACTGGCCTTCTGGCTCTATGCACTGGTGTTAATCTGCTGTATAGCCATCGAGTGGTCGCTGATCGTATGGAGCGCGATTACTCTACAGAGCGCGGGCCTCGATAGAGGTGTGGCCACGATACTGGTCAGCCTTTTCTTTATAGCGGAGTTATGTGGACGCCTGCTGGGGAGCCGATTGGCCAGGCGGGCCTCGGGGACCTCGCTGTTGACCAGTGCCTTGCTTGTGACAGGTGGTGGTTTCCTGCTTTTCTGGCTCAGTCCGCAAGTGGACTGGAAAATCGTTGGGCTGCTGCTCACTGGTCTGGGGGTTGCCAATCTCTATCCACTGACCCTGGCGATTGCGCTCGGCACTGTGCCACAACGTATGGAAGCTGCCAGTGCGCGGCTCGCGCTGGGAGGTGGTCTGGCCATCTTTAGCGCACCGCTGTTGCTCGGCTGGCTAGCCGGGACGCTGGGGATACAGCAGGCCTATGGACTGGTCATCGGACTATTGGGAATCGCGGGCGTGCTGATGCAGTGTGCGAACCGTCTCGCGCTACACCAGACCGCGCGACACGAGGTCCAGAGCGAGATGCATCTCCAGGAGTCATAAGACGCGGCAAGTGCAGCAGTGGGATTGGTAAGGGGGAGTGCTTGCTCCCCCTTACACTGGCGAGGATGGCTTAAACATTGGTTGCATTTAGAGCAAAGAACAGGCGCTCGGGAGTAATGGGTAACTGTGAGACGCGTGCGCCGACGGCGTCGTAGATTGCATTGGCGATGGTCCCACTGACCGGGACGACTGGCGGCTCGCCGACGCCTTTGGCTCCAAAGGGACCCAGAGTAGAGGGAAGCTCGACCAGAATGCTCTGAATATTGGGAACGTCGAGACTGTGGGGCAACGCGTAGTCCATAAAGCTCGCGGTCAGAAGCTGGCCCGCTTCGTCGTACACGATATTTTCAAAGAGCGCCCAGCCGAGTCCCTGCGTGACTCCGCCCTGGATCTGTCCTGCGACCAGCGCCGGGTTGATAGCGAAGCCGACATCCTGGACCGCGACGTAATCGAGCACGCGTACATCGCCTGTCTCGGGATCGACCGCAACACGGGCAAGATGCGTGGTGTACATGGGCGAGCTTGCGCGGTTGGCTGAACGACCACGGCCATATACTGGCTCGTACCGACCAGCGAAGCGCATAGAATCGGCGGCGATCCTGGTCAAAGCTACATGCTTGCCCGGTGTCCCGCGCACGATAACCTGACCATCCTTGATCTCCAGATCTTCGGGCGCAGCCTCGAGCATATCGGCAGCGATGGCAAGGATCTGAGTGCGAGCCTCGCGAGCAGCGGCGAGCACAGCCGATCCCATGCCATAGATGGTCTTGCTGCCCCCAGTCGCGCCGCTGTAAGGCATGGTATCCGAATTATCGTGGGCGAGATAGACCTTCTCCACAGAGACGCCCAGGCCCTCAGCGGCTATCAATTCCAGAGATGCGTCCGAGCCACTCAGGTCAACGTGGCCGGTCATCACAGTAATACTGCCATCCTTTTCCAGACGGCAGGCGGCGGCGGCTGGTTCGATGCCACCGGGCCAGCCGCCAGCGGCGAGACCAATACCGATCTTCCAGCCTTCTAAGCCAGCCGGGGGCGTTTTCTGCGCGGCGCGGTCGCTCCAGAGCGGATGGACCTGAAGCTTCTCAAGACATTCGATCAGACCAATCGACCGCCACGTGCGGTGGTCCAGCGTGGGGTCGCCCTCTTTCAAGGCATTCTTGAGGCGGAAGGCCAGTGGATCGCAGGCCAGCTTGTGACAGAGTTCATCCACCAACGATTCCAGGGCAAAAGTGGACTGCGGCGCATTGGGAGCACGGTAGGAGCCAACGCCGACCTTGTTGGTCATCACTTCATAACAATGGATGGCGACGTGTGGACAGCGATAGGTGCTACCGAGGATGATCCCGCCCAGCATCGCCGCAGCACCGGCATACGCGCCGGTCTCAAAGATCTCACGACCCTCCAAAGCTACCAGCGTTCCGTCTTTTTTTGCCCCCAGCTTGAGTGTGATAAACGCACGCGGGGCCGGATTGGCGGAGAAGAAATCTTCTGAACGCGTATAGACCAGACGCACAGGCTTATGTGAATTGTGAGCCGCCGCCGCCGCCAGGGTTTCGATCAAGCCAAATTTGCCGCCAAACGCGCCGCCGATAGGCACAGGCTCAACGGTAATCTGGCGTGGATCAAGCTGAAGCGCGTCAGATACGTCGGTACGCACATGCATGATGCCCTGCGAACTGGCCCAGATCGTCAAATGACCCTGGCGATCTGGAACAATGGTGATCGACTGCGGCTCGATATACCCCTGGTGAACTATGCTGGTTTCAAAAGTGCGTTCCACCACAACCTCGGACTCGCTCCAACCCTCTTCCATATTGCCAAGCGCGAGGTGGCCCTTATCGCTGACATTTTCGGACAAGACCTCTGTCTCCTGAGCAGCATCGTCCCCTTCGTCTTCAGGGACCGCTGCGTGCGTCCCACCACCAGAGATCTCTGATTTGACCACTTTGTTCAGAACTCGCGTCAACGGTGAGTCGGGCTGCATAGCCGCCCGCGGATCACTGACAACGGGAAGCTGTTCGTACTCTACATCTACCAGCAACGCTCCATCTTCGGCCGCCGCCTCGCTCTCCCCCAGGACAAGCGCAACCGGATGCCCACACCAGAGCACCTCGTCCACCGCCAGCGGCGAGGTGGAACGCGAAGCACTATCGTAGCCAGCAAGCCTGAGCGTCTGACCAGTGTAGACAAACTTTACACCGGGGACCTCAAGAGCAGCGGTAATATCAAGCGAGAGAATACGAGCATGAGCGTAAGGACTCAGCACCAGTCTGGCGTGCAAAAGTCCCGCAATCGGTAGATCCCCGGCGTAACGCGTACGACCGGTTATCTTATCAAGGGAGTCTTTGCGTGGAGTTGCCTGACCAACGGCGGTATGAGTTGAGACTTGATCGATAGTTTGAGACATAAAAGGAGCCTACTTCCTGCGTTTTTGTGTAAGCTGAACCAATGTTTGCGCCAAAGGCAGAGAACTGGTGGCGATTCGTTGATAGTGTAGCACAAATTGCCCACACGTGAAACGGTCAGGGAGGAGCGTCAATAAAACAGCATCAATAAACAAGACCACTTTTTTGCCGAAAAGAGGATTATACACTACTATATGTATTAATATTAAAAGAAGTAGTATCTCTGGCCTGAAGGCAAAAGGCTGTTTGCACGATTGAGGAAGGCCGGGGCTTGCACTCGTACAGGTGGAATTTAACAAGTATATTCTGCAGGTGGAGAAAAGGGATTATCCACCTATCATGCACAAAAAGGAATAGAGAGGGCTAAAGAATTAGACGTGATAGCACGGCTGGCCGATGGCACGTGCTTTGACGTTGAAACAGGCTCGGGTCATACGCTACACCTTGACATGGCGACAAAGGAAGGGGGCGAAGGGAGCGGACCCGAACCGATGGAGATGTTGCTCGT
>DAOTTJ010000072.1:0-9200 GCA_034437695.1 Ktedonobacteraceae bacterium | reverse complement strand
TTGCACAGATCAGATCCACCAGGATTACGCTTCTCAGAGAAATCCAACAGATGAGAGCCTCGTTAGTCTTTCCCTTCTTCTTGCTGTGTTTCTGCTTCCTGTTCCATAGCCTGGACAAGGAGAGCATAACTCCTGAGAGCGCTTTGTGTATCAGGATGATCTTCACCCAGACGCTGCAACCGGATGATACAAGCACGTTTGAGCAACGGCTCCGCCTCACCGTATCTCCCTTGATAGAAGTAAAGGATCGCCAGATTGTTCAGACTCGTCGCTGTAGAAGGATGGTCGGCTCCCAACTGCTGTTCAGCAATCGCCAGCGAGCGCTTATACAGTCCTTCCGCCTCTCCATACCTTCCCTGCCTTTTATACAACAGAGCCAGATTGTTCAGACCCACCGCCGTCGAGGGATGCTCCCCTCCTAACTGCTCTTCTCTTATCCCCAGCGAGCGCTTATACAGCCCTTCCGCCTCTCCATACCGTCCACGCTCATGTAAATAATAGCCTGCCTGATTGAGCAACCTTGCGGATGTGAGTGTACCCAATGCGGTTTGCTCAATCCAGAGCATGCAGTAGAGAGCATGGGGCAACAAACGCTCTAGTACCGACCAGTTCACAAAATCCAGAGCGGGAAAGGCCGCATCTACTACGTTCACTGTACGCCGCATCCATTGCTGCTGGATCTCTTCCGGCAAAGTGTCGCGCAGTACTGCCTGGACCAGCCGATGGACACTGAGCGTCTGTGCCTGCGCATCTCGCGTGAGCAGCGAGTAGGCGAGCAAGCATTCGATGGCTTGATTGAGCACAAAGGGGTCAGCGGCGATGGGAAGCTGCGTCTCCTCGTCCTCGCGAGCACCCACTGTCAGCAGGATCTCCGGGATGGCGTCGGGAGCGAGAAAAGCGCATAGACGCAAGATATCTCCGGCCACCGGCTCCTGTTGCTCCACTTTGCCAAACGCGATCAGCCACGTGGTCGCCACCGACTCCGGGTGCTCTTTATTCCGACGCTGCGCGAGTAATCGCGGACGATACTGCGTATAGAGACGCTGATAGGCTTCTAGCCCACATTTTGTTGCGTGCAGATATGCTCCCGCCTGATCGAGGGCCAGAGCCAGACCTCCCAGTTCGTGCGCCAGTGCTAAAGCACGTGTTCGTTGCTCGGGATCGGCCTGGTCCAGTCTCTCATCTAGCGCGAGTTGTCCCGAGCGGTGCAACAACAAGACCGCTCCCTGCTCGTCGGCGAAGGGCCGCACCGCTAGAGCAGGCCCAAACCCCAGACCTAGATCGGTCAGGTCGGCGTTGCGCGTGGTCACCAGCACCTGTCCCCTGACCGTTGGCGGCAGAAACGCCTCCAATATCTCTGGCTCATCGGCGTTATCCAGAACCAAGAGCCAGCCCTCCTGCGTGCGTAGCCACTCCTTCACCGCCTGCACAACAATCGCTTGCTCCTGCGCCTCGCGCTGCGGCACATCGAGCAGTTGGGCAAACGCCGCATACGATCCATTTAAGCTCTCGATACTCTCCGCTCGCGCCCACAACACCGCCTGGTACTCCTCCCGATAGCGATACGCATACTCGACCGCCAGTTGCGTCTTGCCCACGCCGCCGAGACCACTGATGGCCTGCGGCTGTCCTAAGGCCGCCATCTTTGTCTGGTCGAGTTGAGTACGCACCTGCGCCAGCAACTCGTCGCGTCCGGTGAAGAAGGAATTGCGTGCAAAGGGAACATTCCAGATTCGTGGTGGCTTACTATCAGTTGCGCCTGGGAGCGTGAAGTGTGCGAGGACCTGGAAGGCGAAGGCTGCGGCATGGCGAGCAGCAATGGCCGGCCATCCGGCGGCATCGGCAGTCTCTTTGTCGTCTAGCAGGTTGGCGATGCCACGGATGACCATGCCGTGCACATTCGGGTGAATCTCGACGGCTTGTAGAAAGCCGTGTCCCTCCATTTCGACGGCCAGCGTGTCGCCATAGGTGGCGCGAAGCCGCTCGGCCAGTTCGGAATGCGTCGAGACCAGCAGCACATTGCCTGCGGCCAGGGGACCGAGCAGGACACGAGGTACAGGATCGGGTCGGGGATTATCGCTCAGGCGCGTCAGCCAATCGTCCGTCAGCGCCTCCTGGTTGGCACGTTGCACGAAGGCATAACTTGTCCGCCCCATTTCCGGGCGCGGCTCAAACGTCACTCCCGCTTTGCCCGACTCGTAGGCGTAGATCTTGGTCGCAACCACTACATCTCCATGCCGCACATCCTTGAGGCCTCCCGCCGTCCCGACAAACAACGCAACGCGGGCGCGAAACGCCTCGAATGAGGTCACCAGGATAATCACTTCGCACAATGGAAGCGTCGATGAGTGGTCAGCCATCTCTTTCCTCCTCCTCGCTCTCCTTCAAAGATTGACCTTGCTCAAGTTCTTGCTAGTATAATCGATTTTCGATACCGATACAAGCATACTTTACATACCTGACAGGGCCATTCAAAAGTCATCAGAAGCAGGGGTGCAGGGGACAGCAGTCCCCTGCCGGAGCGCGAGGTGTCCTCGCAAAAACCTCTTTTTCCTCTTTTGCCCACCACCGTAGGCGGCAGAGCGGACTTTTGAACAGTCCTGACATACCTGAAGAGTGTTTTTCCTTTTTCTTTCGCAGGTGGAGAGCAAAGGTGTGTTCGATTAGCATATCTATTTCCATTCCAAAATATATATGCTAAAATTCTAGCAAGAGATAAAATGCTTCATTCTATTTTTTACACTATTGGAGCAATCAGTAACCTGAGGTGAAGGTATGTTTCCATTATCAAATGGGCAGCTTGGTTCCTACCGTCTAATCCGGCGAATTGGTGGCGGCGGAATGGGAGAGGTTTATTTAGCAGAAGATACGCGGCTGGGATTGGCTCGACAGGTAGCAATCAAAACAATTCGTGCAGAAGTCGATCCTTACCCCAATCAAGCAGCAGCCCAGGATGCTGAAAGGCTTTTCAAGCGCGAGATCCAGGTAATTGCCAGACTCGATCATCCCTTTATTTTGCCCTTGTATGATTATAGTGAAGTACGGATAGACAATACAATCCTCACCTATATGGTCATGCCTTTTCGCCCAGAAGGCTCTCTGGCAAACTGGTTGCAAAAGCGCGACCCCACTACTCCCTTGAGCGTAGAAGAGGCAGTTCATTTCGTAGAACAAGCTGCCCAGGCTTTGCACTATGCTCATTCTCATAACTTGATTCATCAGGATGTGAAACCAGCGAATTTTTTAATGCGTGATCGCTCCGATCAAGCACTTCCTGACATCCTGCTTTCAGATTTTGGCATTGTGAAGATTGCTACAGCTACTACTACAGCTAGCCAGAATATTCGCGGCACAGCCGCCTATATGGCTCCTGAACAATGGAATGGACAACCCGTGACCGCGACAGATCAGTATGCGCTTGCCATCATGGCCTATCTGCTGCTGACCAGACAGTATCCGTTCAAGGGTAGTATGGAACAGATAATGCGTCAGCACTTCGATCAGCGACCTCTACCTCCCAGTACTCTTAATGCTGCGATACCATCTGATCTCGATACGGTCATTCTCCAGGCACTGCAAAAATCATCAAAAGATCGCTTTGCTTCTATCCTGGCCTTTGCCAATGCTTTCCGACAGGCCAGCCAACCCAGAACCAGCGCGACCCCGTTAGTTCTGAAAAAGCTTTCAGATGCTGCCAGTTCACCGCTGACTATCCGTGCAGACTCGTCAACACCACTACCAGCTAGCGATATCCCATTTCCAGCATCCGTTGTGTATACACCACCAGTAGAGGAAGAAGTTCCACCATCGTTATCTCCTCAACCTGTCATACCAGGTAAACCTCGCTCTTCTGCCAAAGTCTTTATTACACTGGGAATACTCGTTCTAGTAACTCTTGCTAGTATAATCTCAGGAATCGCAATCCACCAGCATCAAATCAACGCTAATATACAGGCTACTGTTGACGCTCAGGCCGCTGCCATTGCTCAGGCTACTGCCGATACTCAGGCCACTGCCGTTGCTCAGGCCGCTGCCACTGCTCAGGTGATCTCCGATAACCCTTGCCCCTCATATATTCGTGAATGTGGATCATTCTCATTAGCTCTTATCGATTCACTTCAGGGATCATCAGGTGCATTCCACACAGGCAGCAATACAAGCTTTGGTGGAAAATGCCAGTATAGCAATAATGCTTTCCAAGCGAGTCAACAGCCGACAAATAAGTCTTATATCTGCTATGAAGGACAAATTTTTAGCAACTTTGTGTTTGAGGTGCAAATGATATCACTTCAAGGAGATTGCGGCGGAATGATGATTGAGTATAATCCATCTAATGGTCAGGGATACCTGCTAGAGTTTTGCCCAAATGCGTCCGAGCAGTACAAAATCATTAAATATCCAGATTCTAGCGGCACGAACGCTACCAATTTGGTTCAGGGACAAAGCTCCTTTATTTCTAACTCAGGGACAAATACTCTAGTTGTAGCTGTTGACAATGGTATAATCGCGCTTTACGCTAATCAACAAGAAGTTGATTCGACTGATGACAGGAGCTTTACGAGTGGCGATATTGCCCTTATAGCCGGTGCTAACACAAATTCAACTGTAGCCATGTATACTCATGCACGCGTGTGGGCTTAACTCGCTCGCATCACGAGCTTGGAGACGCGTACAGAACTTTTCCCGAGCATCGACTAGGATGCCTGCTGCTGTGCTTCCAGCTTGACCAGTTCCATCAGATACTCAATGACGAGATAGCCCTGAAGTTCCTGACGCTCAGCTTCTGTCAAAGAGCCATCGCGTTCGGTATGGATAAGCTCATAGGCTCGCTCGGCAACCTCAGCAGACGGATGAAAGGCAATGATCTGTTCAGATGTTGGATGATTGGCTAAAAATCGGGCGACTTCCGTCGCTGCCTGTGTTTTCAATAGCATCGCGCTCTTCTCCTTTGCCAGGACCAGGGCTTGTTCTCTCTTGCTTTCACCACACTTCAGTGTCTCTCAATAACAGACAAAAGTATACCATAGAACGAACTAGTGCTCTGTCACGCCCCAGTCAAGGGGTTGCGTGACAGAGCACTATTAAACACGTGCTTGCCTTAAAAGCACACTTCTAAAGTTCCCAAAGGGGATTTCTTTTTCTTCACGCGTAGGAATAAAAGACGTGCGAAACGGCAAAAGATGGAAAATCATCTTTTGCCGTTTGTCGAACACGCCGTTCGAGCGCGACCCATCAGGCACGTGCGTAGCGCATGAGTACCACGCCCGATGGGAATGACCTGGATGCGATAAGGCGCAGACCCATACGCAACCCCTGAGGAAAAAGCTTCTTGCCACTGCCGAGCACCACCGGGTAAACAAACAGACTATATTCGTCAATCAGATCGTGCTCGGCCAGGGTATGAACCAGCACGCTGCTGCCATCGATGACGATGTTCTTGCCAGGCTGTGCCTTCAAGGTGCGTATTTCCTCGACCACATTGCTGTGAATCAAGGTGGAGTTGCGCCAGGCTGAGGCCGTGGTCAGTGTAGTGGAAACAACGTACTTAGGCATAGTGTTCAGGACATTGGCAAAAGCGTCACCGTCTGGCATTGGTTCAAATGCTCCGCCGTGGATCTGCCAGGTTTTGCGCCCCAGAAGCAGCGCGTCACTCTGGCTCATTTCTTCAAAGAAGTGCGTGCCAATGTCATCGTGCCAGAACGGCCATGTCCACCCGCCGTGGGTGAAACCGCCCTCGGTATCTTCTTCTGCACCACCAGGCGCTTGCATGACATTGTCCAACGACACAAACTCTGATATTACGATGTTTCGCATGCTTCCCTCCGTATCGAGCAATAACGCTCGGCTTTCATTAGCAGAACTCACCTTACTGGTCAAGCAGATGAAGACGTAACAGATGTAAGCAAGATCCTCACAGTTTGCTTACACTTCACGCTTTTTCCCAGGACACAGGGGAGAGTATACCTCAAGGATAAGGCGTTGTCTTGTACAAAAACGAAAGCTGCTCTGGTCGGCTAGAATGGAGGAGTTCAGCAGGGGAGTGTCCAATAAAGCGCTGAAGCGATCTCGTCAGATGCGGCTGATCGTAATACCCTGCCGCCAGCATAGTGTCGAGGATCGAGAGGCCTTGTTGTAAGAGGAGCGTAGCATAGCGAACACGCTCGATTTGTCGCGCCATGTTCTGAGTGATCCCGGTTGCCTGCAAGAAGTGATACTGGACGGAGCGTGGTGTGAGGTCTTTGATCTGCCCTTGTAAGGCAGCCTCGATGACGGGATCGTAAGCCAGCACCCCGGCACGCACTAGCCGGTTCACAAAGATCTCTGCATTGTCATAGGTAGGAAATTCCCAGGCAGAACCAGAGAGCCAAAAGGTGTGACTCGTTGCTTCAGGGAGGGTCACCCCTGTATCGATGAAACTTCTGGTAGGCAGATGCGGCAGAAACGTACCCAACTTCAAGAGAATGCCAAACCATTCTCCATCGGCAGGGCTGTCCCCAAGAGGCGTGGCTCTGGTCTCTGGTCCTCGCACAGTCATCGTGATCGTGCCATGCAGCCTGGTGACCACAAGCTCGCAACGGCTCACGGCAATGGAGAGAAACGGAGTCGTACCCTCACTATGGCTACGCCAGATCCGTTCGACAAAAGGCGAGTCCGATGACCTTTCAGCATCAATGGTAATCATATCTCTCCTCCCGGTTTCAGACTAAATTCGCCGACCATGCTAGAACAAACAGTATTCCTTTAGTTAATAGTTCTCACACGATGAGTCGGAACCGGAATCAATGGCCTGAACCAGGATGTGTTCGTCACTACCTCATTAGCGCTTATCGATTCACTTCAGGGGTCATCGATGAGATAGCTCTGAAGCTTCTCTTACATTGTTTAAAATTTGGATGTGCATACATATTCCTCATGTCTGTTCGTATCAGCATCATAAATAAATAAAATATGGAGACATCCTGTTTCTCAAAGACCGCAGTCGCCGTCAGCCATCTTGCTCATCTGGTCGAACCAGTTGCCGGGGGAGCACCGAGCGTGGCACGCTGATTTCGTATGCACCTCCCCTAAAGTATTTCTTCCAGGAGTCGGTGTTTTTCTATCTGTCTGAGACTGTCCAAAAACAGGAGCAACTTCTCCTGCGAGATGTCCAGAGAGTCATCTCATTCAGAGTCATAGAGGGTTGGATGAGCAGCAATACCCTTTGCCTGAACGCTTCCCTACCGGAGGGAACGTCAATATTAGCACCATTCACACACATTACTGCACAAGTTGTAAGAAATATATACCCTGAGCACCACACGCGACGATATGCTCACCATCGGGATGAAATGCACAACCTGTGAGCGCCCCATCCACCGGAAACGTCAACAGACACACACCTGTGATGCTATCCCATAGCTTGAGTGTGCCATCTTCTGAAGCCGACACAACTTGGCGACCATCTCTACTTATCGCACAGGCATTCACCCAACGAGTATGACCTGATAAAGAAAAATGCTCAGACAATGTAATTCCATCCCAATTCCACATTTTGAGTGTACCCTCTTCTGAAGCAGAGACGATCTGGTGACCATCCGCACTCATTGCACATGTAGAAATAATAGGTACTTTGGCATTATCATTAGTTCTCGTATAAACTGACTGGGAAAACCGTTCCACTCCTGTGCTCCCATCCCACAACTTGAGCACACCGTCATCAGAAACAGAGACAATCTGGTGACCATCTGCGCTCACGGCACATCCTCTCACCCAATTACTATGTCCCGATAAAGTGAAGCGCTTGATGCATGTGTGGCCATCCCATTCCCATACGTTGAGTATTTTATCTCCAGAAGCGGAGACAATCTGGTGACCATCTGCACTCATTGCACATATAGGAATAATAGGTACTTTGGCATTATCATTAGTTCTCGTATAAACTGATTGGGAAAAACGTTCCCTTCCTGTACTCCCGTCCCATACCCATATCTTAAGTGTATCATCACCGGAAACAGAGGCGATCTGACTACCATCCGCACTCACCGCACAACCGTTAACAGGTTTGGCATGTCCCGATAAAGTGAAGCGCTCAATACCTGTGGTGCCATCCCATATCTTGAGTGTACGATCAGCAGAGGCCGACACGATCTGGCTACCATTCGCACTCACCGCACATGTGTAGGTAGGCCCGCTATAGCTCGATAAAGCGGTACTTTCTTTATTGACTGCTCCATCCCACATCTTGAGTGTACGATCAGCAGAGGCCGACACAATCTGGCTGCCATCCGCACTCACCGCACAGCCGTAGACAGGTTTAGCATGGCCAACTAAGGTAGACCACGCGATACCTGTGGTGCCATCCCATACTTTGAGTGTCCCATCTTCTGAAGCCGACACGATCTGGCTGCCATTCGCACTCACCGCACAGTTGTAGACAGGCCCGCTATGGCCAACTAAGGTAACCTGCGCAATACCTGTGATGCTATCCCATACTCTGAGTGTCCCATCTTCTGAAGCCGACACGACCCTTCTACCATCTGCACTCACCGCACAACCGTTGACAGGTCCTCTATGGCCGACTAAGGTAAACCGCTCGATGCCTGTGATGCCATCCCATACTTTGAGTGTCCCATCATCAGAGGCCGACACAATCTGACTACCATCCACACTTACCACACAGCTTCTTACCCAATCTCCGTGATCTGGCAAAGTTCGAATCAATGCAGAGGAAGAGATATCCGGCAAAGGATGCCAAACAGTAAGAAATGGACGAGATAGTTCTTGCAAGAACTGAGGTTGTCGTCGCGCAAAAAAAGGTGAAGTTCCCAAATAACTGAGGAAAATGCCACCAATCTCGGCAGAAGTTGTGACCTGACGAAGCAAATGACTAATTCGTATGATTATTCGATGCAGCCACTCAAAGAACAAAGCTATTTCTGTTCCGTCTTTATTCATCTTATGCGTACGAACCAACAACAAATCGGCCTCTAGAACTTGGATGCCTACGTAAAGTACTTTACGAGTAAGGTACCAAAAATCGGTCAATGTGGCAATCAGTGCCTCTTGACGACCTGCCCCGCACATATGCCAGATAAGGTGCTCCCATAAATAGGTGTAATCCTGAGGTATATCAGCCCAGTTCTTCAGACTCAGTATCTCTTCAAACACGTCAATAAAGCTCGTATGTAAAGCAGACAAGTGATCCGTAACAGACTGCTCTG
>DAOTTJ010000071.1:0-3882 GCA_034437695.1 Ktedonobacteraceae bacterium | reverse complement strand
CGATGAGGATGCCGAGATTATCGCCCGCGAACTGGAACTCGCTCTCACCCGGCGCGACTTTGGACGCGGCGAGAAGGCTCCAATGGCTGGCATTCCACACCACGCCGCCGATGCCTATGTCGCTCGCCTCGTCGCTAAAGGCTATCGCGTAGCCGTCTGCGAACAAATCTCAGAGCCAACTATCGCCAAAAGTATAGTCGACCGCGAGGTAGTCCGCATAGTTACACCAGGCACGGTGATCGATCCCACGATGCTGGCCGCCAAACGCAACAACTTTCTGGCCGCCGTCGTCACTGGACGCGAAGCGGTCGGCATCGCTTACGTCGATATCACAACCGGCGAGTTCGCGGTCACTCAGTTCAGTACCCCCGAACCAGATCTCGCGCTGCAACAGGAGATCGCACGCGTCGGACCAGCCGAGGTTCTGGTCGAGGCCGACTATAGCTATCGCGGCAATCGCAAACGCCGCTGGCTCGCTGCGGTGATGAACGAGAAAAGCGTCACACGCCTGGGCAGCAATGGCAACCCCAATGCCAATCTTGAAGAGGCTCTCGCTACGTCCAGACTCCATCACGGACACGATGAACCCACTAACCAGCCAACCGGACAGAGCGAGCCAACCGCACTAGACGACGACGACGAAAACGATTTTGCCCCTCTGGCCAATACCCTCAAGGGTCTGGCCAGCCATATCACCCCCTACGATGCCCGCTACTTCACCGAGGACGACGCCCGCCACCGCCTGCTCAGTCATTTCGATGTGGCTTCGCTGGAGGGCTTCGGCTGCACCCACCTGCCCCTGGCCGTACGGTCCGCAGGCGCAGTCCTGGCCTACCTGCAAGATACCCAGAAAGGTCTGCTCCGCCAACTCACCTCGCTCGAAACCTACTTTGTGACCGAATATATGACGCTCGATCCCCACACCAGACGCAATCTCGAACTGTTTGAGAGCGGTCGCAACGGTACTGTCAAAGGCTCCCTGCTCTGGGTGCTCGATAAGACACGCAGTCCTATGGGCGGTCGCCTGATCCGACGCTGGATCGGCCAGCCTCTGCTGGATATCCAGGTGCTCCAACGCCGCCAGGAGATCATCGGCGAACTCCTGAACGATACGCTCATCCAAGCTCGCCTGGCCGCAGGCCTGAAAAAGACCAGCGATATCGAACGCCTGATCAATCGCGTGCGCCAACGCATCGCCACACCACGCGACTTGATAGCGCTGGCCAACGGTCTGCGTGCCGCCGCCGAAGTTCGCGCTAGCCTCTCACTAGACACGCAGGACCAGATGCCTCACCTCCATACACTGATGCAACGCCTCGCCAATAGCGATGATATTATCGCCCACATCGAAGCTGCCATCGTCGATGAGCCACCACTCACTACCACCGAGGGCGGCGTCATCCGCACGGGCTATAATCCCGAACTCGATCAGATTAAGGACGCAGCTAGCGGCGGCCAGAAATGGATAGCCGCGATGGAACAGCGCGAACGTCGCCGGACAGGCATTTCAACCTTAAAGGTCGGCTATACGAAGATCTTTGGCTACTTTATCGAGGTCTCAAACTCTAACCTCACTCGCGTCCCCAACGACTTTATCCGCCGTCAGACTCTGACAAACGGCGAACGCTTCGTTACACCCGAACTCAAAGAGCAGGAGGCCCTGATCCTCAATGCCCAGGAACGCATCGGTAAACTGGAAAGCGAACTGTTCGCCCAGGTACGCAGCAACCTCGCTCAGGATACCTCCGAACGCGTCCTGGCCACCGCACACGCACTGGCTGAGATCGATGTCTACCTCAGCCTGGCAGAAGTGGCCGCACGCTATAACTACTGCCGCCCAACGCTGACTGAAAACGACACGATCCACATCAGTGCCGGCCGCCACCCCGTGATTGAACAGGCCCAGACCGAGGTCCCTTTTATCCCTAACGATGTCGAACTCGCCAATACCCACTCTCAAATCCTGATTATCACCGGCCCCAATATGGCTGGCAAATCAACCTACCTGCGCCAGGTGGCGCTGATCGTCCTCATGGCCCAGATCGGCAGCTATGTACCCGCCGATCTGGCCACGATCGGCCTGGTCGATCGCATCTTTACCCGCATCGGCGCACAGGACGACCTGGCCACCGGCCAGAGCACCTTCATGGTTGAGATGGTTGAAACTGCGAATATCCTGCACCACGCCACACCACGCAGTCTGATTATCCTCGACGAGATCGGACGCGGCACTAGCACCTACGACGGTCTGGCAATCGCCCGCGCCATCGTAGAATACCTGCACAACAATAAACGCTGCGGCGCTCGTACTCTCTTCGCTACCCACTATCACGAACTGGTCGAGATCGCCAGAACCCTGCCACGCATTCAGAGCATGAATGTGGCGGTCACCGAAGAGGAGGGACGCGTCGTCTTTCTCCACAAAATTATTCCAGGCGGCGCAGATAAAAGCTATGGCGTCCACGTCGCCCAACTGGCCGGCATCCCCAAACCAGTCATCCACCGCGCCGAGGAGATCCTCAGCGAACTCGAACATAAAGGCGATGAACTGACACGCCGCAAAACTATGCGCGAAATGCCGCTCCCAACCGCCATGCAGATGACGCTTTTTTCAGCCGAACAACACCCCGTCATCGAGGATCTCAAACACCTGGCTGTCGATGAACTGACACCGATTGAAGCTATTAGTAAACTCTACGAACTCCAGAAACGCGCCCGCGAAGGGTAAGCAAGCAAGGCAACTATTGATCCCGGCAAAAGTCAGGGCCATTGCGTGCTCCGTAAGCCCCTGGCTTGCGATCGTGGGGCGACACGCCGCGAATGAAATATGCCTGGGTAAAAGCGTGTTGAATTTGGCGAAAGGGTGGGTTTGGTGTTATGATTGTGGGAGATAGAGATAGCAATGCATAACGTTGTCGATCCTACAAAAAAAATTGTTATTCCCACCTTCAATGATGCATTGAGGTTCTTCTACTGCGTACCTAAAATAAAATCTCAAAAGGAGATTTATCATGAGCAACCCGTTACTACAGTTGAAAACACAGGGTCAGAGCGTCTGGTACGATAATATCGATCGGGCGCAACTCGCGTCCGGCGAGTTTAAACGCCTGCTGGACGAAGATGGCGTGGTCGGCGTTACCGCCAACCCGACTATCTTTGAGAAGTCGATCAGCAGCGGCCATGCCTACGATGAGCAACTCAAACAGCTAATCCAGGAGAGCAAGGACACCAGCGAGATCTACGAGGCGGTAGTCATTCAGGATATCCGCACGGTCGCCGACCTGCTCCGCCCGATCTACGACCGCACTAATGGTTTGGATGGCTACGTCAGCCTTGAGGTTTCTCCCGACCTGGCACACGACACCGAGGGGACCTTGAGCGAGGCCCGCCGCTTCTGGAAAATGGTCGAGCGTCCCAATCTGATGATTAAGATCCCCGCCACTCCAGCCGGCATCCCCGCAGTCGAGGCCGCTCTGACCGATGGCATCAATGTCAATATCACCCTGATCTTCGCGCTGGATAGCTACAAAGCAGTGGTCGAAGCATACCTGACCGCGCTGGAAAACCGCAATGCCGAAGGCAAGGATATCAGCCATATCGCCTCGGTCGCCAGCTTCTTCGTCAGCCGCGTCGATACTCTGGTGGATAAGATGCTGGAGGATAAGATCAAAGCCGGCGGCGATAGCGCCAGCCTGAAGGCCCTGGAAGGGAAAGCCGCCATCGCCAATGCACGCGTCGTCTACCAGGAGTTTAAAAAACTCTTCGGCTCACCACGCTTCGAAACGCTTAAACACAGCGGCGCACACGTCCAACGTCCGCTCTGGGCCAGCACCAGCACCAAAAATCCCGCCTATCGCGACGTGCTCTACGCCGAAGCACTGG
>DAOTTJ010000070.1:0-9691 GCA_034437695.1 Ktedonobacteraceae bacterium | reverse complement strand
AATGAAGAAAACCGCTTCAGGAACGCGAAGAAGCGGCCTAGCAAGCCAGACCGTCCCTTGTTAGGACAAGAGCCTCTCGATTGGAACCCAGTGGCCCTGTCATAAATGAACAGATATCTCTATTATTCCCTCTATTGGGTATGGGCGTTGCTTGTGATCGTGCCGTTTTGTGTGATCTATTATGCGCTGGTTGAGAAGCCTGGCATCCACTTGGGCGATCGATGGCGCAAGGTTATCGAGGAGCGCCACCGTTACATCTCTCCCCTTCTCTGAAGACGTTTGCATAGCTCTGAAGGCGTTAGCTAGTTAACTTGACCTTTATTCGTTGGCGCGGCTATAATACTTTACAAGACAGCATACATTTTGTTGTGGAGAAAGTTGTTTGCTTCGCCGGGGAAGCGACAGGTCCGCGACACCCGCCAGCACCGCCGGATGCCGACCCGCACTATCGGTACATCGACGAAGCGTACATCCTTGTTTGGAGGAAATTCTATGCCTACCACTACTGATGGCCTTGAAGACATCGTTGCGGCGCACTCGCACATCTGCGATCTGGACGGCAAACTTGGAAAACTGACGTACTTTGGTGTTGATATTCACGATCTTGCGGACCACGCGACCTTTGAGGAAACGGCTTACCTTCTCTGGCACGGTACCCTACCCACACAGACACAACTCGCCGAGGTCAACTCACAGCTTCAGGCCTCGCGCACGCTCCCTGGTCCAGTCAATGAATTTATGCGCTTGCTGCCCACAACCTCCACGCCGATGGATGTCCTGCGCACCATCGTTTCCGCCCTTGCACTCTTCGATCTTACTCCTGAGGACAAATCTCCTACCGCCAATCGTCGCCGTGCGCTTGAGTTAACCGCTGTGATGCCGACTATCGTCGCGACGTGGGATCGTCTGCGCAATGGGAAGGAACCGGTTGCACCGTTGACCGATGGCAGTCACGCCACAAATTTTCTGTATATGTTGCGCGGTGAGATGCCCGACCCGGTGATTGCAAAAATGCTGGATGTGGTCTTGACCTTGCATGCCGATCACGAGTTAAACGCTTCCACTTTTGCCGCCCGTGTAACCGCTGGCACGCTGGCCGGGATCTACGCAGCGATCACCTCGGCGATTGGAGCGCTCTCGGGTCCGCTGCACGGTGGGGCCAATGAGCAGGTGATGCGTATGCTCTTGCGGATCGGCGAAGTAGATAATACCGAAACGTACATTCAGGCCGCATTGGAGCGTAAAGAACGTATTATGGGTTTTGGTCATCGTGTGTATAAAACAGAAGATCCACGCGCCACGCACCTGCGCACGATGTCCAAAGAGTTAGGCGAGCGTACGGGTGACTCGCGCTGGTACGAGATGTCGCGTCTGATCGAGGCCTACATCAAAGAGAACAAAGGCTTAAACGCCAACGTCGATTTCTATTCGGCCTCAGTCTACTATATGATGGGCATCTCGATCGACCTCGATACGCCGCTTTTTGCCTGTAGTCGGGTGACTGGTTGGACCTCACACGTGCTGGAGCAGTACGATAATAACCGTCTGATTCGTCCGCGTGCCGAGTATATTGGTCCGAAAGACGTACACTATCTGCCGGTAGAGCAGCGCCAATAGGCTATTGAGTGACTTGAAGTGTGGGCAGTCGACGAGTGCATGCAGCGTCTTTTCTGCCCACATAGTAGTTTTTGGCAGCTAGAGCAGTTTTTTAAGGTCGCGCTGGATCTCGCTATAGCTCTGGTAGCGCGAGGCTGGATCTTCCATCAGGGCGAGACTAAGGATGCGTTCGAGTTCGAGCGAGACATTAGGATTGAGCACGCGTACGGGTGGAAAGGCCGGGTAGTGCGGCGGCGGATTATTAGTCAGCGCGTGGTGCATGCTGGCGGCGAGCATATAAATGCACGTGCGCTGGTCAAAGGGTGCGTCTCTCACTGGTAGATACGGTGAAATGGCGATTTTCTGTGTCGTGCGGTGCATCCCGAGCTTATCCTGTTTATCGGGTGGCGGTGGAGCGATCTGAAAGCCGGTCAGCATGGCGCGTTCGCGTTTCAGTTCGATAATAATATTGGCGGGCGAGATATCGTAGTGGCGTACAGGAGGATGAGTCTGCTCCAGAGCTACCAGCACATTGAGCAGCGTGTGCATATATCCGACCACTTCGCGTTCGGGCAGCGGCTTGAGCTGTCTCTGTAAACGTTCTTCGAGACTCTCGCCTGGGATATAGTTTGAAACGAGATAGTAGTGGCGGCCCTCAACAAAACGGTCCTGAACGTGTGGGACCAGCGGGTGTTTTAAGTGGGCAATCGCCTGGCTGGCCTGCTCGTAATAGACCAGTTCACGCGCTCGTCGTAGCAGTGGTAGTTCAGTGCATTCCCAGCGTTTGAGTAGCACGCGCTCATCGTGGCGCTGCGTATCCTGGGCCAGCGCGGTCAATACATTAGTCCCCTCGTTATCGCGCAATACGTGTTTAATGAGATAACGACCCTGGCGTACGCTTATACCTGCGACTGGACTGTGTGGGACCAGGATGGAAGGGGTAGTCAGGCGACCGCAGACGGGGCAACAGCGCTGTCCAAAGCGCATGGGTGTATCGCAGAAGGAGCATAGCCGCTCATCCGAAGAAGCGCCGCAATTGCTACAGCGCTGAGCGCCAGTGCGGTTCTGGTGTTTGCATCGTTGACAGGTATAGCGTTGCAGAGCTATGTTCAAGGCTTCCTTGTAGCGTTCGGCAAACTCGATTACCGTACTGTAGCGTTGCTGGTAGTTTTTCGCCATTGCTCGCAGCAAAACAGCGCCGACCTCGGGTGAGATGCGCTGGTTCCATTGTTGCGGTGGAGGTGGGATTTCTTTGAGGTGGGCGTTCCACATCTGCTCCATCATGCGGTGGACAAAAGGGGCGCGGCCAGCCAGTAGCTCGTAGAAGCAGATAGCCAGCGCGTATTGATCGGAATGGCGGCGGGGATTGCCCTGCCACTGTTCGGGAGGCATATAGGCAGCTGTGCCTGTGACCTCGCCCAGGGACGCGTGAGTCTGCATGCCCAGGTAGAAGGTCGCGCCAAAGTCCGACAGCAAGACCTGGCCATTGCGGCCAATCAAGAGATTGGCGGGCTTGATATCCTGATGGATCAGACCGTTCTCGTGGATATAAAAGAGCGCCGAAGACGCTTGCTGCACATAGGGAAGGAGTTCCTCGGCGAAGGCCAGGCGGCGGGTGCCATCTGGCTTGAGAAAGAGATCGAGGATTGTGCGCGGCGCGTACTCCATGATCAGATAGGGGCGTCCGTCGACCAGTTGACCAAAGTTATAGACGGGCAAGATATTTGGATGTTGGAGATTGGCAATGCGCCTTGCTTCGTCGAAAAAACTGTCGCGTGTCTTTTCTGAAACCTGCTCTACCCGTAAAACCTTTAAAGCCAGAACGCGACTGAGTGGAGCTGGCTCGCGCACCTGGTAGACATGACCATAGCTGCCGGTACCGATAAAGTCCACTACTTCATAGTTTCCGATACGCGCTCCCTGGACCAGAAAATCGCAGCTTCGACATGTGACAGCCTGTGGTGGATTTTCATGTGTGCCATTGGCGCGTGGATTCAGACATTGAGCCAACGCGATCCTACCTCTAACTTTGTTTCCTCTGTATGTATGTACGTTCTCTGGCGATCTTGAGTTGCGATCTAGCCAGCTTCGCTCACCGTTAGTCAGCGCTTTAGCAGGTCGGATCAAACAGGCAAGCCAGGCTGATATCTTATGATATGCACCTGGCTTGCCTGGTCAGTTGTGTAAACTATAAACGTCTAACCTACGCTGCCCGACATCTCAAGTTGAATCAGGCGGTTGAGTTCAACCGCATACTCCATAGGTAGCTCTTTAGTGATTGGCTCGATAAAGCCGTTCACAATCAGGGAGTAAGCTTCGGACTCGTCGAGGCCGCGGCTCATCAGGTAGAAGAGCTGGTCCTCACCCACCTTGGAGACGGTCGCCTCGTGGCCGATTTCTGTCTGATTGTTTTCGACGCGGATAGTCGGATACGTATCTGTGCGAGCCTTATCGTCCAGCAGGAGTGCATCGCAGCGTACACTGGACTTAGTGTGATGGGCGTCGGGATTGATACGCACCAGACCGCGATACGAGGCTCGCCCGGTCCCCTTCGAGATCGACTTCGAGAGGATCTGTGAGGTCGTATGTGGTGCAAGGTGGGTGATCTTTGCCCCGGCATCCTGGTGCATCCCATTGCTTGCGAAGGCAACGGAAAGCACATCACCGCGAGCGCCTGGTTCCATCAGGAGGACCGCTGGATATTTCATAGTGATCTTGGAGCCGAGATTGCCGTCTACCCATTCCATAGTTGCATCGTGGTAGGCTGCGGCCCGCTTGGTCACCAGGTTGTAGACGTTCTTCGACCAGTTCTGGATCGTCGTGTAGCGCACGCGTGCGCCTTCCTGCACCTTGATTTCGACGACTGCACTGTGCAGACTATCGTCGGTATATGTCGGTGCGGTACAACCCTCGACATAGTGGACATACGAGCCAGGAGCGGCGATAATCAGCGTGCGCTCGAACTGGCCCATATTCTGGGCGTTGATGCGGAAGTAGGCTTGCAGCGGGATCTCCACGCGCACATTTTCAGGCACATAGACGAAGCTGCCGCCGCTCCATACCGCGCTATTCAGCGAAGCAAACTTATTGTCGGACGGAGGAATAATCGTCCCGAAGTGCTCTCTAATCAGATCGGGGTAGAGACGCAGGGCCGTGTCCATATCAGTAAAAATGACGCCCAGCTTCTCAAGGTCCTCGCGCACCTTATGGTAGACGGCTTCACTCTCGTACTGTGCGGTCACGCCTGCCAGGTATTTCTGCTCGGCCTGGGGAATGCCCAGACGATCAAAAGTATCTTTGATCTCACTGGGGATATCATTCCAGTTCTTGCCCTGTTCGCGCACCGGCTTAATATAGTAGAAAATGTTATTAAAATCGATGCCCGACAGATCGGCACCCCAGGTTGGCATTGGGCGCTTCTCGAAGAGATCAAAGCTTTTCAGACGGAACTTACGCATCCAGTCTGGCTCGCCCTTCATCTCAGAGATCTGTTCGACCGTTTTGCGGCTCAGTCCTCTCTCGGACTTAAACGCGTAGTTTTCAGCTACATGGAAGCCGGCACTGTACTCCTGCTCCTGATTAAAAACCTGACTCATGCAATACACTCCATTTTCTGGCTTCAATTTGCGCAAAACAGAAGGCAAAGACCGGAGGGTCAGTGCTTGTCTTCCACGCGCTCCTACCAATCTTTCCTCTCAACTGAATGAGAAGAGAAACGGGTAGCGGGCTATCTCACCGGGCTTAGCGGATCGGTCCGGGTACTTTATCTGTTAATTCTTAGTTGCTAACTCGGATTTATCTTATTATATGGTTTTTGGTGCGGCCTGTCAAGAGAAGCATGCTCGTCCAGCGAGTTTTCTTCTACTCAAAGCTGTCTTGCCCGAGCAAAATCATTCCCATCTACTGCCACATTTCTGCTTGACGAAGCGCAAGAAAAACTGCTATGATAGAGGCGCAGGCGCGGTCTCGAAATGCGCTCCTGGTCTGTGCGCTCATAGCTCAGAGGATAGAGCACCCACCTTCTAAGTGGGCTGTCGCAGGTTCGAATCCTGCTGGGCGCATCTCCATCTAATAGTTTGGCCCCTTTTTTCTAAATGGGTCAGAGCGGTATTGGGCATCTGTCCAATACCGCTCTGACCCATTTATTGATTGGGGCATATTTTATGTCTATGGGACATTTAAGTGATTTTATGGATAAAAAGCAGAAAAAGAGGCGAATAGTAACATAGAAAAGACTATATTCAATTCTGTGTATATTTAAAGATAGTCACTTTCGATTATAGATTTTTTGAGAAAATATGCTATAATGGGCTAATGTTGTATGGTGCAGCGATGTTAGGAGTGGGAAATCTCTTGCGGACCGCGCAATACACGAAAAATATATCCGGGCGTTTGCCCTGGGAAAGAGAAGAAACCTATGACTTTTGTTGACCAAGTTTTATATTGTCGTGATTGTAGTCAAGAGTTTACTTTTACAGCAGGTGAGCAGGAGTTTTTTGCAGGTCGCGGTCTGACCAATGCGCCAACGCGTTGTCCGTCGTGTCGGGCGATACGTAAGCAGAACGGTGGTGGGCGCAGTGGTGGGCGTGGCTTCGCTGGTGGTGGGCGCGAACGCGAGCCACGTCAGATGTATAGCGTCACCTGTGCTAACTGCGGCAACCAGGCTCAGGTGCCTTTTCTGCCTAAGGGCGATCGACCTGTCTACTGTGCTGATTGCTATCAGGTGCAGAGTTCTGGTCGCCGCGCTCGTTGGTAGGCTGCGCTCTACCTTACAATTACTTTAACTGAATCCATAAAATCAGGCTTGAGGGGAAAAAATAGGTCGAAGCAAGCTGCTGGCGAATGACAGCAGCTTGCTTCGACCTATTTCTAGATTGAGGGGTAGGGTTTACGCGATAAAAAAGTGTCTTCGATAAAGGGTAGTATTCGCCGACAGCGTCTTTAGAAGGGACTAGCCCTATTCGCGCGAACTTTAGCAGAGAGAGGCTCTCTGCACTCCTGTTTTGCATGTTTTGCCAGAGGCAAAACATGCAAAACAAAAGAAAAAGTTTGTTGGGGACACCCCAAGTCCCGGTTAAGGGCTGCTGCCCTTAACCATCTCGCCTACGTTCGCGCCTATGGGATCAGCCCTGGCTCTGAGAGTGGAACGGACGAAGATAGTATGCTATAGTGATCTTGTTACAGCTTCTACTTACCCTGGTCTCTCCGGGTGAAATGATCGATATATTCCATCCCGTCTATGTATTTTAATGCGGAATAGAGGTAGCTATTATGTATCTGGCGAATGAGAGTCTGAAGAACGAGCAGCCACTGCGTGTGGCGATTATCGGTTATGGTCTGGCGGGTGCTGTTTTTCATGCGCCGCTGGTTGCTGCTACGGCGGGGATGACGGTGGCGGCGATTGTCACCAGTGATCCGCAGAGGCGTATGCAGGCCTTGCGCGATTTTCCTAAAGTCAAGCTGTATGCGGCGGTTGAGGAACTCTGGCGTGATGCCTCGCGTTACGACCTTGCTGTGGTAGCCACGCCTAATCGTCTGCATGTGCAGTTGGGCATTGCCGCGTTGCACGCTGGTCTACCGGTGGTGATTGATAAACCTATGGCGGCGAAGGTGGCCGACGCAGAACGTTTGCTGGATACCAGCAAGAAGACTGGTCGCCTGGTGACGGTATTTCAGAATCGCCGTTGGGATAGTGATTTTCGCACGGTACGTTCGCTGTTGGAGGCTAATCTGGACCTCCTGGGGGCAATTACGCGTTTTGAGTCGCGTTTTGAGCGTTACCGGCCCATGCCCAGGCACGGTGCGTGGCGCGAACTAGGTGAACCCGAGGATGCGGGGGGTCTGCTCTATGATCTGGGGAGTCACCTGATCGACCAGGCGCTAGTGCTTTTTGGCAAGCCAATCAACGTCTATGCCGAGGTTGAACGCAGGCGAGCCGGCGTCCAGGTCGACGATGATACATTTGTCGCGCTGCGTTTTGCCAGCGGGGTGCGTGCTCATCTGTGGATGAGTTCGGTCGCTCCCATTGCGGGACCACGCTTGCGCGTCAGTGGTCTGCGTGGTAGCTATGAGACGTGGGGGTTGGACCCGCAGGAGGACGCGCTGCGGGCTGGTCAGCGGCCTGGTGATCCTGGTTGGGGTCGGGAGCCGCGTGAGAAATGGGGACAGCTTTCCACAGAGGTAAGTGGGATGCATATTGATGGCAAGGTTGAGATGTTGCCTGGTGCCTATGAACAGTTTTACGCATTTCTGCGTGTAGCGCTAGTTCTGGGTGGTCCGCCGCCGGTTGATCCCTACGAGTCGCTTGACGTATTGCGCGTGATCGAGGCTGCGCAGGAGAGCGCTCGTATGCGTCAGGTTGTCGAGCTAGCGTAGAGTTCTCGGTCGAGATCGGGCGTCTTGTCAACGAAGCCAAACCGACCAGGAGCAGAGCCGCATCCTGGTCGGCAGGCTGGCAGGGGTCGATGCTAAACTCGCAGCGGCAATTGCTGCCAGTTAGTTTAAATGGTCACGCGCTCCTGGGTCGCGTTCGCAGCCGCAGTCACTGCTGAGGTCTCGGGTTGATAGTTGATTGGTGGTGTGTGCCGCAGGAGAGGGCGGATCAGCCAGAATGCTAAAAGAGCGCTTAAAAGATTACAGCTTGCATCGACGACCAGCATTGTGACCGGGCCGAAGCGATCGCTCAGGCCGCTGGCCAGTGCCATGCCGACGAGCATCGCGACCGCCTGGATCGTGTTAAAAGCTCCAAAGACTCGCCCCTGGTACTCGTTGTTCACCCCACTTTGCAGAAGCGTGATCTGCGAGACAAAAAAGCCAATCACCGCCATGCCTGCGACCATGATCAAGGCCAGCGTGACAACGAAAAAAGGCAGAAACGCCATAGTAAACAACATGCCGCTAAAGACGAGTCCACAGATTGGGATCAGGCGGGCCGGTGAAAAGAGCTTGCTCAGGCGGACGATGAGCAGTGAGCCGATAATGCCGCCGATGGCCTGGGCCGACATCAGCCAGCCCAGGATTAACGCGCTCCCGTGCAGCACTTTTGAGACGTAGCTGACCATGATGACTTCAATAATTCCTTCGCCAATCATGGCTACCGCGATGACTGCAAAGATGGCCGCAACCAGGTTTTCCTGGCGTATCAGCTTCAGACCCTCCAGCCACTCGCGCCCGACTTTGCGTAGACTGGCCTGAGCACTGATTGTCTGTTCTGGTATCGAGGGACGGCTCCTGGTCGCGTCGACTGTGAGCACAATCAGGCTGATCATGAGGGCTGAAAGCAAGAAAGAGGCCGCGTCAGCAATAATCACTATCTTGATGCCAGCCAGCGCAAACAAAAGGCCGCCCAGCAGCGGTCCGACCAGGCGGGTCAATTCCTGGCTGCTCGCATTGAGCGAGTTAGCCGCCAACAGATGAGTCTCATCGACGATTTGTGGAATGATCGCTGTCTTGGCCGGTATGAAGAATTGTGAGACAGTATTTTCAATCAAAGCGAAGCAATAGACTATCCAGATCAACCCGGCTGAATGTACCAGTAGAAGCGGCAAAAGCAGGCTACATTGCAGCAGATCCGTCACCAGCATGGTGTATTTGCGATTCCAGCGATCGACAAAGACGCCAGCCAGCGAACCTAAGCAGAAGCGTGGAATAGTCTGGACAATAAACATAATCCCCGTGGCCAGAGTAGAGCCGGTCAATGCATAGATATAGAACGGCAAGGTCATAAAAAGCATCCAGTCACCGATCAGCGAGATGACCTGGCCAACCCATAACACGAAGAAGTTGCGCTGGCGTAGAACGGCAAGCATTTGTCACTCCTTTAGCTACTTTAGCAATATTTACTTTTCATATGGCGTTTTTAAGCAACGTAATAGTAATATTTTACACGAGGAGGGGAGTATATGTCAATGGATCTGCAAATATTCGCCAACAAACTAACGATATTTACCGATTGTTAAGAGTTATTGAACCCAGATCGGTTTTCAGTTTCAGGAGGGGATAAGCCGGACCAGGACCACCCAGACCGCGCAGACGGGTACGTTGCTGAGGAAGGGGCAACGTGGTATTGATTGAGCCGATATCCGTGTGGGCTTTG
>DAOTTJ010000069.1:0-5442 GCA_034437695.1 Ktedonobacteraceae bacterium | reverse complement strand
AGATGCCCTGAGTACACAGGTATGTGTACTCAGGGCATCTTTGATGCTAAGGGAACGTCAGGTGTTGATTACTTACACCCGTACGTCGCGGTTGCGTGTGACAGCGTGCAGGATAGCCACCAGAACACAGGCTCCGATCAGGGCAATCACCAGACTTCCCCAGAAACCGAAGGTCGTACCAGGTGACACCAGCGAAACGATCAGACCACCCAGGAATGCGCCGACGAGGCCCACAACCAGGTCGCCGATCAGGCCGAAACCATGACCAGGCATGATGATACCAGCCAGCCAGCCGGCCAGCAATCCAATGACGATCCAGGCAATAATTCCACCTGGGTTTAAGGCATCCGCCAGAACTAATGCAGCTAATGACATTTTTTATCTCCTTTATGGTGCTTGAAAGTTTATTGCTTTGTACCTTATACACGTGTCATCGAGCAAAGTGGATACAAAACCGATGCACATAAATATATGTCTTTCCTTTCATCGCCTGGACCGACCCAGCAAGCCAGGCAGAGAAGCTTTCTGTCTGATCGAAGCGTGAGATCCAGCACAATGAGGGCGTATTCTTGCCGCTTTCCCTGTTATACTGAGGGGAGTTGAACGAATGTTTGAGATATACAAGGAGTCTGAAGATGAGTAAGGATACAGCGTTGGTCGTGATCGATGTCCAGGTCGGAGTCGTAGGAGAGGCCTACCACCGCGACGAGGTACTGGCGAACATTCAGCAGTTGCTTGAGCGTGCTCGCAGCAGCGGGACACCAGTTCTTTATGTACAACACAACGAAAAGAGCGGGATGGAGCCAGGGATGCCACTGTGGCAGATTCTCCCGGAAGTTACACCACATGAGGGCGAGCCAGTCATCCAGAAAGAGGCACCCGATGCGTTTCATGCGACACATTTGCAGGCAGAGCTGGCAGCGCGTGGGATCAAACGCCTGGTCATCACCGGGGGTCAGACCCAGTATTGTATCGATACAACCACCCGCAGGGCGGTTGCTCAGGGCTACGACGTGTTGCTGGTCAGCGATGCCCATACCACCGAGGATAGCGAAACCTGGTCGGCTGAACAGATTATTGCGTTTTATAACGAGACGCTCAATGGCTTCTGGGCAGGCGAGCACAGAGTGCGGGTCCAACCGGCCAGCGAGATTCAATTTGTTGAATAGCAGTGAGTGACCCCTGCGCCACCTTTTGGGGACGCGGGAGAAGAAGCTGATAAAGACGTAAAAAGAGTAGAAGCATAACACCTGGAGGTGTAGAGATGGACCCACTATGGAAGAACGCCCTCTGGCAGCAGTTCGGCGCAACTATCGATATGCTTGAGAACGCCCTGCTCGCCTGTCCCAGCACACATTGGACTGGACGCCTCTGGAGCGACCACTCAGACCAGCCTGTGCCACCAGAAGCCACTACCTTCTGGTATCTCACCTATCATACACTCTTCTGGCTCGATCTGTATCTGACAGGTTCAGAGGAGGGCTTCGCGCCCTCTCCACCCTTCACAGGCCATGAACTCGACCCGGAAGGGTTCTTTCCTGAACGCGTCTATACTCAGGATGAGCTACACACTTATCTGCTGGATCTGCGCAAGAAGTGCCGGACAACGCTTATTGGTCTGTCAGACGAGCAAGCGCACCGACAGGTCACGTTTCCCTGGACCGGGGGAAAGCCGCGGAGCTTTTTAGAGCTATGCCTGTACAATATGCGCCACGTACAGGAGCACGGCGCTCAACTCAACATGTTTCTCGGCCAGCACGCCGTTGAAGGTCTCTCCGATTGGGTTCCAGTGGCCAGAGCCGACGGCAACACGTAAGAGCTGCCAACCCAGACCTCACCTCAGGGCTATGGAATGCTCGACGTATGGTCCCACCCCTAGCGCTCTGTCACAACTCATTTCTCGTGTCGCCGCTGGCGACACGAAGGGGAGAGAAAGGCTGGGACACAGCCCCAGACCCCAGTTAAGAGGTTGCACCTCTTGCATCCCCCGCTCGTCAATCGAAGCGTGACAGAGCACTATGGAGGTCACTATACACGCGCTCGTAGGCGGTCAGCATACCTGCAATGGGAAACTTCTTCTCGATGCTGGCCCGACAGGCGGCGCGTGAAATGGCCGCAAGCTGCTGCACACACGCCGCCGCCTGCTCACAATCCCCCGGCTCAACCAGAAAACCAGTCTCGCCCTGTCGTACAATCTCTTCCATCGCACCACGTCTGAAGGCGATGACCGGCGTGCCTGCGGCCAGCGCCTCGGCTGTCGTCAGACCAAACGCTTCTTCCCAGGCGATCGGACAGAGCAACGCTTGAGCCTTGCCCATCAGCTCCCACACCCGCTCGCGCTCCATCTGCCCCAGATAGCTCACACTCCCGCCTGACCCCGCAACCCGCGGCACAATCCTTTGCTCATAATATTCTTGATCATAAATACTCCCCACCAGCACAAGTTCCCCCCCGGCCTTTTCTGCGATATCTATCGCGGCCTCTACTCCCTTCTCCGGCGCAATCCTGCCCACGTAGAGCAACGGCGCATCCGCAGATACTGCGGCCTGAAAGGGGATAGCCGCCAGATCAAGCCCGTTGTAGATCACATAATCGATCGGCGTGAATTCAGCATAGGACCGCGCACAGCTCTGCGAAACCGTACTCAGGGTCAGCGCATGACCCGCTTGATGCAGCGTCTGAAGCGCCTGGTTGATCGACGAATTCAGGGCTGGCAGGTGCAGGGTATGCAGAACGGGGATAGCTTTGAGCAACGAGCTAAAGGTATATGCTGGCCAATCAAAGGCGTGGACGTGGACGACATCAAATTCACTGCTGCGCTGCTGGAGTTGGAGAAAAAGCGCGAGGAACAGATGCGCCTGGACAAAGAAGGCGGCATCAGGAGCCGCTGCACCGCTCTGATCTGCAAAGTCTGCCGGGCGCACCTGCTCAGGCACCTCGATATATTCTGTGTGTACGCCCGTCAACCGCGAACCGGCGCGAGCAAACACCGTCACTTGATGACCCCGCTGCTGCAAACCATACGCCAGGTCGGCCAGGACCGCCTGCGATCCCCCCAGATAAGGCTGAGCGATGATTGAAACCAGCGGCGCAACCAGGGCAATTCTCATGCAGGCCGCTCTCCGCGATACGCCGCACTGTTCTTCTCGGTCTCATAGAGGCGCACTTCATAGAGTACCCCCTCGGGCAGCAAAGGCATGAGCCGCTCCCAAAACCTGAAAACCAGCATCTCAGTCGTCGGAATAATCCCCGTCAACCAGGGTACATCGTGGTTGAGGTGCTTGTGGTCGACCCACTTGAGCACTCCCTCGCTCATCGCCTCTTTCAAATCCACTAGATTGAGCACCATGCCCGTACGCGGATCGGGCATACCGTAAATCGTCACCTCTAACGTATAGTTATGTCCATGCCCATTGGGCTGCGCACATTTATCGTAGATGGCGTAATTCTCGTCATCGGTCAATTCAGCATTCCACAACCGATGGGCCGCGCTGAACGTCTCACTACGTGTCAGATAGATCATATTTTCCCCTTCAAACGCATCGTACAGGCAATGCTGTCTCTCAGGCGTTACTAAATATCTCCAGGTTGGTTCCACTCAATACCCGCCCGCTCTCATCAGCCAGGAAAAGCAAAATCTCAGCCATCTCTTCAGGCGACATCCCCGCTTTAAGATGAGGCGCAGCCTGGCGCAACATCTCTGTATCTACCGCGCCCGGACTGACCGTCGCGACACGAATATTGAGCGGCTTCCCTTCAACTGCCAGAATCTCGCTCAGTGCAGCAACCCCGGCCTTTGAAACATTATAAGCACTCAAACCAGGAAATTTCTCCACACCCTTGACCCCCGAGAGCGACGAGATATTCAGGATAACTCCACCACCCTGAGCCGCCATGTAGCGAAATGCCTGCCGACAACACAGAAAGGTGCCGCGCAGGTTTACCCCCAGAATGCTGTCCCAGGTCTCCGTCTCCATCTCCTGAAATGGCTTGACCACAACTATCCCGGCACAATTCACCACTATATCGACGCGACCATAGGTCTCGATCGCCCGTTGAAAGAGCATCTGTACATTCTCTTCAATGCCTACATCTCCGCACACAGCCAGGGCTTCGCCCCCCTCCTCGCGAATCTGCGCCGCAGTCGCCTCTCCCGTGGCCTGCGTACGACTGAAAATAACCACGCGTGCGCCCTCACCGGCAAAACGCAGTGCAGTCGCCCGCCCAATGCCGCGCCCTGCTCCTGTAATCAATGCGACTTTCTTCTGTATACTCATGATTCATTATATCCTATGCCCATTCTTCTGTACGCGACACCAGCACCAACCCCCATTCCTCTCTAATCACGGCACAGACCTCAAACATGTTTCTTTTCCGTCGACAATCCGTGTCCTGGAATAGAGTTGCCACTTTCGCAGTTTATATGGAAGGATAATGAAAATGTATGTAGTTTTCGCCAGATATTCACTCGTTATGATTAATAGAGGGAATCTTTTAAAGAAGAGGTAATCCACTTTTGCAAGAAAACAACTATGACCAGGAAAAATCCTGTGTAGAATTAGATCGCATGCTTGAGTTACAACAGCGCGAACTCTCGTCAGAACAGATCCAGCGCTTCGAAGGCTATATCGCGGAAATCTTTACTGCCTTTGGCATGGATCTCGCAACGCCTTCAACTTCAGAAACGCCCAGACGTTTTCTCCAGGCATTGCATGAGGCGACGGCAGGGTATGACGGCGATCCCAAACTGGTGACGATCTTTGCCAGCGAATACCGTGGAAAAATACCCCCCCGGCTCGGCCAGGTTGTCGAAGGTCCCATCCCTTTTTATGCACTCTGCGAACACCACGGTCTGCCCTTCTTCGGACAGGCCTACGTCGGCTATATCCCCGATACCGCCCTGCTCGGCATCTCTAAATTGACACGCATCGTACGTCTCTTCGCCCGCCGCTTCTCTGTCCAGGAACGCCTGGGCGAGCAGATAGTCAGTACGCTCGAAACGCTGCTCGCTCCACAGGGCGCGTGCGTCTATCTGGAAGCACACCATCTCTGCGTGGCAATGCGCGGCGTGCGCGACGCCAACCCCATGACACGCACAACGGCCTGGCGCGGCGTGTATACAGAGGACCCCACGCTCCGCAGCGAGTTTCTTCAGATCTGCAAAACTCATCCACAAACATAGGTCAGCTTACTCTGTCTGACCCGCGAAGCAATCAGTGTTGCATCCGCGTGGCGGATGCAACACTCACTCATCCTCTATAGAGCCGCTCGCTTCATCCTGACTACCGCAGATCCCAACGGCTGGCCAGCTCGATATGCTGCGCAAGCAGCGCACGTTGCAGATAAGCAGCAAATTCCTCGTATTGCTCCGCATCGAGAATGTACAGATCGCGCAGAAGCGCCAGCAAACCGACCAGTTGTCCGGTAATCAACTCGTTGGTA
>DAOTTJ010000068.1:0-10708 GCA_034437695.1 Ktedonobacteraceae bacterium | reverse complement strand
ATATTATTCAGCCGGATATCACCCACTATGGTGGCATTCTGGCGACGAAAAAGCTGGCTGCCTGGGCTGACGCCTATTACATGCTCATTGCTCCGCACAACGTAGGTGGACCCGTCTCAACCGCAGCCGCGCTCCATCTGGCGGCCTGTACGCCCAACTTCAAGATCCTGGAGCACTTCAATGACTTCGCCGATGCATGGGTCAAGGGAGCAGCAGAGGGATTACCAGAAGTAGATGCGACTGACGGATGTTTCCCACTGCCCACCGGTCCTGGCCTGGGAATTAAACTCAACGAAGCTTTTATTGCCGAACATCCACCCCAGGATGTCTTTTTTAATCTCTTCGCCGAAGACTGGCAGTATCGCCAGGCTCCGGCCAAAGGCCAAGCATAATCCGTGTCAAATCAGAAGGAAGGTCCATGTTAAGAGCAAACAGCACGCTTGTGCATCAGATCAATCATCTTGTTGTTCCTCCAGGTCAGCTTACCCTCTGGTCATTGGGACAGGCAGGCTTTATGTTCAAGGGAGGATCAACTATTGGATGCATTGACCCCTATCTGTCTGATGCCATTGCCTGTCAGGGTGGTCCGACCAGACGCTTTCCACCTCCGCTCGATCCAGCAGATCTCACAAATGTGCAGTGGGTATTCACTACCCACTAGCACGAGGACCACACCGATCCAGAGACGCTGGTGCCGCTTTTCAGCGCTTCAACTCGGGCGATCCTCGTCACTTCACTTCAGGGCAGGGAGGTCGCCCTGAAGGCAGGCATCGATCCTCAGCGGATTCGCGTGCCCGGCATAGGCCAGCAAGTCGAAACCGACGATCTTACCTATACAGCGGTGCCTGCCGCGCATTATCACTATGAGGTTGATGGCCAGCAACACGCCCGCTGGATGGGATATCTTATCCAGTGCAATGGAGTGACCCTCTATCACGCGGGCGATACGCTGGTAATCCCCGAATTGCTCGCAACTCTGACTGGTGTGCCTCTGGATCTCGCGCTTCTCCCGATCAATGGACGCGACTACTTCCGCGAAGAACAGGACTTCATCGGTAATCTCTAGCCCAATGAAGCTGTGCAGTTAGCCCAACGTCTCGCGCCCCGTGTCCTGATCGGTATGCATAATGATCTCTTCGCCAGCAATCGTGTCCGCCCTGGCCTGTTGTTTGATGAACTCGATTGTCTGACCCCGTTTCAGCGCTGCCATCTCTTGCAGCCTGGGGAACTCTATCTGTATGCAAGTTGATTCTAATGGTGTTATTCCCGCTTTGAAGGCTCTTTTTGCGCGTCATACTCCTCTTCACAGGCCGCTTGTGGTCCTTCTTTCCTGGTCGCCAAGCACGCGGGCCTTGAACCAGGCGTTGCGAAACGCGCCGCGTGGGTCGAGCCGCTCAACAAGACAGACAAAGTCGGCATGGCGTGGGTAGAGCGGAGCGATGACTGCTGCATCCGCATGGAAGACCTTGCCCCAATGCGGGCGGGCCTCGAACGGGGCTAGGGCGTCCTCGATCTGGATGACTATCTCCCGGACCGCGTCTGGCTCACGTTTCCAGGTGAAGTGGATGCCCACGCAGTCTTCTTCGTAGTTCATGCTCATCCACAGCCGATCTGCAACTACCCGGCGAATCTCGCTCACCAGCAAGAGGAGTCGTATCTTCTCTGCGAGGGAGCGCAGAGTTTCTTGCGCCATGAGGGCGTGTCGCCTGGGGATGAGATACTCCGACTGGATTTCCTGGCCGCTGCTGGGCGTGTCGTCCAGGCGGAAATGGGGTAAGCGGTTGGACCAGAGACCAGGCCGCCCCAATTGCGGGGTACAAGGGGTTGGATCGAGCCTAACGATCGGGTGCCGATCAACCGTTGCGGCAATCGCGCCTAAGAGGTCACTCCCCACCCGATCAGGTTCATCCATCCAACTCTTGACCCAGACCTGATCGTTCATCTGGCCCCAGCGGGTAAAGATGCTGACGCTGTAGCCGCACGAAGTAATCTCATCGAAGTGGTCGAAGAGCGCCTTTCAGTTGAGTCCCTCAAACACCTGCTGTTTCATCTCGTAGGCTGGCTGTATATCCAGGGTGATGCGGGTGACCACGCCGAGTTGGTAAATAGGCTGAAAGTTCGGACGCAAATGCTGGGTCGAGGGCCTCTTGTCCGAACCTTCAGCCCAAATTATTTGGTGCGAAGGTTCGACACGACTTCCACTTGTCTTCCTCATTCCACGAAAACAAAGTATTTCTCAGTGGAGAAGATGCAGAACAGATTTCCATCCGCTGCCTCGAACCTTCGGCTTCTAGAGCGATACAAGCGAGGTTGTTCATGGCTTGTCCGAACCTTGATCCCGATTTCCGATCATTGGGGCTGATTTGTCCGAACCTTCGGCCTATTTACCACCTGGCCGTCGAAGTCGGGCTTGCCTCTCTCAACTGTGATGATCTCACTGGGATCTTCCGCAATGTTGATGAATCGAGAGAGGGCGGTCATGAAGTGGATTTTTGGAGGTTTTTGACGGTTCTTGGCTACAGATGGCCGATCCTTCAATCTGCTTCCCATGCTACCGTATTCCTCTCTCCCTGTCAACAAACATCCGTTCTTCATCAAAAGCGCGGAAGAGCCGCAAAATTTTGGAATTCACACGTTTCGCCGTAGTCCCCATAATTGCAGTAAATTCCAGAGATTCATTCCACTATATACATGACAGAGCGGGTACCGCGTTCGCGGCACCCGCTCTGTGACTAGCTTTCGCCGTTGGATTAAGGGGTTAGCTGCGAGTCCACTGCTGGTTGCTGCCACCGTTGCAGGTCCAGATGTCCACTGCGGTGCCGTTGGCGGTGCCAGCGCTGACCACGTCGAGGCAGAGGCCAGACCCAACTCCGACGACGGTGCCGTTGGAGTTGAGGGTCCACTGCTGATTGTTGCCACCGTTGCAGTCCCAGATCTCTACCTTCGTGCCCGCCGCTGTGGCACCCCCTGGCACGTCGAGGCACTTGTTGCCGTACACCTGTAGCTCACCGTTAGAGAGCAAGGTCCACTGCTGGTTGCTACCGCCGTTGCAGTCCCAGATGTCCATCAGCGTGCCGTTGGCAGTAGCTGCCCCTGGCACATCAAGGCAGCGGTTCGATCCCGAACCACGCAGGACGCCAGCGGTACTACCGCCAGAGGTCGTACCATATGATTTCTTGAGCTGGTCTACACCTGAGGCATTGTTGTTGGTGAGGTAGAGGTTGGTTCCGCTACCGTTCAGCGACTCCATGCTGTAGGTATCTCCATTGCGCAGGCCAGGCCGGTACACTGAACCCATGCTGTACTGCGAGGTCACGTTTGCCATAGCCTGAACGAAGGCGATATATGGGCTACCGTTGACCGCGCCGTCGTAGTTGAGACTTGTTGTCATCGGAGCACCCCACTCGTCGATGATCGTGCGCGAGAAGCAATTGGACCCGATACGGCTGGTAATGTCGTTCTCCCACCCTGAAACGCTTGTCTGGCTCGTATTGTTGAACCCATAGTCGTGCAGCGAGAGGTACGTGCCCGTGAGACGGCTATCTGCACAGACACCAGTGACGTTGTCGTTCCAGCCGGTACCGCTCGAAATGATGCGGTTCTTGGGGATCGATGGGTAGGTGTTGATCCACTGGACAAGGATGTTCGTCCAGGCGCTCAGACTGTAGCTGTATGGCTCATTCATCGGCTCGAAGTAGACCAAGCTGTTGTTGGCATACTTGCTTGTGACGGTCTGCCACATCGCCCAGAAACTCGTCGTGTTGTCAATCAGACCGTCCTTTTCGGAGCCGGTGCCCTCCCAGTATCCCAGGATCACCTTGAAACCTTTGGCGGTAGCGGCGTCAATCGCGCCAGTGTACGAACCCCAGAAGGAGCCATTCACACTGTAGGGATTGATCGGCAATCTCACCGTATTTGCGCCCAGATTGTTCGCGAAGCCGCTGATGATCGCGCTGGCTTTCGCGTAGGTGGTGGCATAGCTATCCGACGTTGATAGGCCGGATGGTACCACCGGATCATTGGCGTAGTTATCCCGTGGGTCCGCCCAGTTCACCCCTTTGAACTGGCTGGTGTTGCTCGCCGCGTGGGCAGTAGGTATGTTGCTTGCCTGTGTTGCACCAAGCAGCGCGACAAGCGCGGCTACCGTGAGCAAGGCACTCAACAGACAGGCGAATCGCATCGTGCGTTTCCAAAGCATTTGTTAATCCTCCTTGTAGATCAGGCACCATCACTGTGCCTTTGAGTATGAAGAGCGTTCTCTCTTCTTCATTGCCAGTGTTCATCCGTGTCTCTGGCATATGGGATGCTTTTGCCCTGCGCGATGGAGGCAGGTCCGCCTCCATCGCGCATTCTTTTAGGAAATCTAGACCAGGGCTCCATTGCTGATTGGTACCACTATCCGAGGGCTACTCGATCACCGTCGCTCCCTGCGTGACCGGCTTCTCCTCCTGGATGAGAGGACTATTGCCGGGTCCACTGCTGGTTGCTGCCACCGTTGCAGGTCCAGATGTCCACTGCGGTGCCGTTAGCGGTGCCAGCGCTGACCACGTCGAGGCAGAGGCCAGACCCAACTCCGACGACGGTGCCGTTGGAGTTGAGGGTCCACTGCTGATTGTTGCCACCGTTGCAGTCCCAGATCTCCACCTTCGTGCCCGCCGCTGTGGCACCCCCTGGCACGTCGAGGCACTTGTTGCCGTACACCTGCAACTCGCCATTGGAGAGAGCTGTCCATTGCTGGTTGCTGCCGCCGTTGCAGTCCCAGATGTCCAGCAGTGTGCCATTGGCAGTGGCCTGCCCAGGCACGTCCAGGCATCGGTTAGAGCCTGTACCCCGCAGGACCGCAGTCGTACCACCAGTACCGCCACTTCCGCCGCCAGCGTTGTTGGTCTGACCCCAGCCGTACTGGAGCCGGTCAACGCCAGACTGGTTGTTGATGCTCAGCGAGAGGTTCGTACCACTCCCTTGTAGCGATGTGATCGCGCAGGAAGCATTCTCACAGGGGCCAGGGCCTGACGTCTGAGTGGCTTGCTTGACGCCCACCCAGATGATCGTGCCTATACCCAGGCTGCGCGCGTTGTCTGTGATCGCATAGAGGTACGAGACATCGTTGGTGCCGTCCTTGGGGCCGTCGTAATTCACGCCAGTGTTCATCGGCACACCAAACTCCGTGAACACCGCCCGACTGGCGTACCCGCAGATGTTATTGTTGATAGATGTGATCCAGCCAGCCTCAGTAGGGTGGGTCTCTCCGCCCAGAGTGTAATCGTGGATCGACAGCAGCGTGCCGTTCAGGCGGGAGTCAGCACCCACCGTACACAAGTTCTGGTCCGAGTAAGCACCAGGAACCAGAATATGGCTCTTGGAAAGGCTGGAGTAGTTTGCGACCCAGGCTGCTGCGACGTTGTCCTCGTCGGAGGCGCTGTAGCCCCACGGCTCGTTCATGATGTCGAAGTAGAAGTGGCTGTTTCCGCTATACTTGTTAATCACCACATTCCACATATTGTAGAAGGATGTGGTGTTGCCGATGACCCCGTTCTGGAGCCACGGCGCGACGACCACATTCATGCCCAGCGCTGCAGCTGCGTCCCAGGCCGCCGTGTAGCTACCCCACCACGGGTCCGATACAGTCGCCGCGTTGAACGGCAGCCGCACCGTGTTGGCACCCAGGCCCTGGAACCCCTTCAGGATTGCGGTCGCCTTCGTATATGTGGTCGAGTAACTATCCGATGTTGAGAGACCAACCGGGACCAGGTCACCGGTAATGAAGTTGTCGTTCGGGTTGGCCCAGTTCACCCCGTGGAACTGGTTCGTCGCTGCATGTGCTGTTGGGGTGTATACTCCCTGGATAACGCTAAGCGCTATGACGGTGAGGAGTACACTGAGCACACAGAAGAGTTGCATCTTACGATGACGAAACATCATGTTTATCCTCCTTGTATTATCAGACACGAGCATTGTGCCTCTGGGACTTGAAGATAGGCCTTCTCTTCTTCTTCCCTGAAATCAGTCATCTCTTGCTCAGCAGAGAGCAGAGATATATGAACAAGGCATGAGATCACCTGAATGAGCCTATAGAGAAGGTTCTTCAAGTAAGAACTATTGATTGCAAAAATTTGTCTGGTGTTGCCCGCTTTGCCGCTAGCTAATTGCCAAGATTCTGCCAGAATCCACCAGTTTCATGAGTTTATCTCACTTCTGGTGAAAGATGAGCTTCTTTGATCATGGCTCTTCTTTTTCTGAATATGAAACAAAGGGCAAAACTACTACGAACGAAGTGCTTTCACCAAGGTTAAGGCAGTTTTGTTTCATTCTAAGATTTACATTTTGCTTCATACTTGTTAGCGCCAACCAGTCCGCATCCCTCAGCCTCATCTGTCGCTAGATGCGGACCCGTACGAGCTTGCCAGCAGGATCAAGCGTCTTAGCCTCTCCGCCGGGATCAAACTGGGAAGCCGGATCATTCGGTTGCAGCTTGTCCCCCGTTTGCGAGGCACTCCACGTTTGCCTGTTGGGGGAGGCGCGGGCCGATAAAAGCAGCGGTTGCTTTTCAAACGGACCAAGCTCCCCTGGAGAGGCAATTGACTCAATTTGCACCACAACCACGTCGAGTCATAGCCCCGATCCAGCAACGCGGTCGTCTCTTTGGGCAAGCAAAGCGCCAGGGCCGACAACTGCTCGGCGGCCATCTGCACAACGGTAGTCGAGGTTGCAACGCGACGTTGAGAGAGTACGTGGGTGCCGCCGCTCGGTTTCTCCGGCAACGCCACCCATACGTCACCGGTTTCGCGCTTTCTGGCAAATTATGCACGTATTGCACGCTACAATCCTCGCTGGTTCGTGCTATCCACCGCGATCAACGCTCTCAAGAGACTTGGTGGCATATGCGCGATGAATGCCTTTTGCAGCGCTTGGGTATCGATGATCCCATCTTTCAACGCTTTATAGACGCTGGCCTATGTCCGCTCAAAGGATGGCGACAACGACAATTCCGGCAACGATTGGGCGCGATCTCCGTTAGCTAATGCATCTGCCAGGTTGAACAGCGCGTCTTTGGCTTGCTTGAAGCTTTGGTAGACCTCGTGACGAAACTCGATCAATGTGTTAAGGTTCGCTGGGATCCTGCTCCTGGGTTTTGTTATTACAGCAACAGTATCCCATCAAGCTATCCTCTGCAACCCAGAGGATAGCTGAGTTTATCTAGTCTAAACAAGAACACTTTCAAGAATGGCAAATCACCATTAACCTTATTAATCATACTTAGAAATAGTTGGATTGTCAATGTTATTGACAATAGGGACACTTATCACTCTATTTCGCCAACACCTTGAGCGCAGGTCGAGCAAGGAGAGGAAGATGGGAAGCAGCGCGTGGCGGTCTTCCAAATGGTAAGGTCACTAGATTAGCGCTACTGCTGGCCAACCTTCGTGAGAGGCTTGCTCAAGGGACCCTCTCTGTATAAATCGTATAAGTAGCCGTCAAACAAACTGTCAGAAGCTGGAAATTGAGAGCCTGACGGAGAAGCGTTCTGTTCAAGCCACCCTAGCGTACCCATCTCTCCTAAACAAAGAATCCTAGAGTTCAAGGGGGTACAAATTCGGTTTACGGCTTGCTCACCCCAGCCCTCAGAACGATTCACAGCATAACGCAGACATCACTCCCAGGTTTGTTTTTTCTGAACAGTTCAGGTTTTTATAGAGAAATGAAACTACTTTAGTGGCAAATTTCTATGAAAATTGGTCCCCTCCTCTTTATTTACGCAAATACAGGTGTATATCGCATGAAGAAGCCTTAGAGTGAGTTTTGCCCCGGCTAATCTAGTGACCCCTGGATGGCTCAAGGACTCAATCCTTTCTTCGCATGCCTCGCTCTCCTCACTCAGCCGAACTCCTCAGGTCGAGTCTGAACAGGTGCCTATTGTCAACATTGTTGACAATAGGCTGTTTATATGTTACACTTTCAGTATTGATAGGGGCTGTGGGGATACGATATTCCCACGCGATGCGCAACGCGGTGTGACCGGTAGCTGACCGACGGAGAAATGTGATTCCTTGAAGAGAACGAACACAACAGTTCTCAGGAAGGAGGTCCAAGTATGACTAGTATCGCCGACACGTCGGTGAAAATCCAGGCGACTTCAGAGTCCAACCCCTTAACCCCAGCTTGGTTTGGGGAAATCGTGATGGTCAGTAGCTATCTTCAGAAGCATGGTATTCTCAACAAGCTCAACGAGCAGGTGCGTTTTGTACGGAACCGATTTGGCCGCTACGAGGTGATCGATTTTCTGGCGGTGCTCTTCGGCTATGCGATCAGCGGGGAACGCACCCTGGCGGTGTTCTACCAACGTCTCCAACTGTTTGCAGTCCCATTCATGGCCCTGTTTGAGCGAGACCAGTTGCCCTCCCGTTCAGCACTCTCGCGTTTTTTAGCGGCGTTGACGGAGGTGCCTGTGAACGCTCTCCGCACGCTCTTTCTCGATGATCTGTTGAGTCGCCCCCTCACCCCCTGGCTCCCTCAAGGTATTTCCTGTACATCCAGTAGAACAAGCCAGATTCAATCGCACCCTCAATCATGCCCTGACGGTGATCAGAGGCTTTTACGATTACCATTGGAGGATGGAAGAGGTCTCGACCAATGTGCAGGAGAAAATCACTACATCCTTGCCAACTCGTGCCAGACGATACAAGGGATTTCTTTATCATCTCACGAAGGGATCACCTGTCACAAAAAATATTCTCAAACAAAAAGAAGCAAAGCGGCAACGCCCCAAGACCATCACGAAGGATCAGGTTGCTGACTTGCTCAACGCCTGTGCGAACGAGCGAGATAGACTCCTGGTACGGCTCTTGTACGAGACAGCTATGCGCATAGGAGAGGCGCTCTCGCTGTTTGTGGAAGATGTTGATGTGGCAGAGAATCGTATCCATGTTCGTGACCGTGGAGAACTTCCGAATGGGGCAGAAATTAAAACCCTTCCTGCGCCTCGGACCATCGATGTCTCTTCCGATTTGATAGATGAGATTGTTGCGTACGTCGGGCGAGCACACACGGCAGAAGTAGAAACGAACGATCTCTTCATTAAACTCTACGGCCAGCACACAGGCCAAGCGCTGACCTACGCCGATGTTAATTCGCTCTTTCGAAGATTACGGCAAAAAACGGATTTGGACGTGACCCCGCATGTCTTGCATCATTCGATGCTCACGAAACTTGCCGAATTAGGATGGCAGCCAGAATATCTTCAAGAACGAGCGTGCCATGCTTCCTTTCAGCAAATGTATCAAACCTACGTGCATCCTTCGCTCTCAACTCTTCGGACTGCATGGGAGCAAACGCAGGAACAGGTGTGCCTCAGCTCACCTCTGGGAGGAAAATAGCGATGGAACCGCTCCACTTCACAGGAGTTGATGGGACGGGAGCTCTCGCGCTTCCAGCAGTGATTGAAGAGGAGTTTGCCAAAGATCGCTGGTATGCCCGCCGTATTCCCGGACTTCGCAATGATTACCTTGCCTTCTGCCAGCGCCAGGAGGCTGAGGTTGAGACTGCTACGAGAGAGGTTCTCTCTTTCTATGTCCGTGATATGACTTCCCGCCCCAATCCGCGCGGAGCCAATATTCGCGTCTCGATGCTGGCTTTGGGTTAGCCAATGCAACCCTGCAACAACGTTTAACGGCCATTCGTTTGTGGTACGACTATCTCATCGAAGAGGGTGTCCGTTTAGATAACCCTGTTGGAAGGGGCCGCTACACACAAGGAAAGAGCTTTGGCGGTGCTTGTGAGAGAGGACTCATTCTACGCTACTGCAAACTTCCCTGGATTCCGAACGAGCAGCAGTGGCTCGCTGTGCTAGAAGCGACGAAGGAGGAAGGATTGCGAAACAGAGTGATGCTTGCCTTTGCTTACGATGCAGGACTTCGTCGCGAAGAGCTGTGTGCGCTTTCCACTAGTGATATTGACCCATCACGCCGCCAAATTCGTGTGAAAGCGGAAACGACCAAAAATATGATGGAACGCATGGTACCTTACTCAATAGATACAGGCACACTCTACGCTACCTACCTGCAAGAACGCCGCCATTTGAGTCGGGCTCGCGGGCCACTCTTCTTGTCAGAATCAGATAGAAATTTAGCACCCCATCTCGATCTGGACCTGGTCAAAGGTCGTAAAGAGGATCGCTAATCGTTCTGGTGTCCAGCAATTCACAACCCATACCTTCTCTCCCTGGCAAGTCCGTCAGAAATGGTAAGATTCGATCAGAAACCTCTTGACTCTGACATTAATGTTAGGGTGTATGATTCGTCCAGAAGGAGAAACAGTTATGCATGTTGGAGAACTTGCGAAACGCACTGGGGCAAGCATCCGTTCGCTTCACTACTATGAACAGATGGGCGTGCTGCATGCGCTGCGGCAGGAAAATGGCTATCGGAGCTATCCTCAAGAAGCCGTTGAGCAGGTGCAGCGCATTCGCCAACTGTTGCATCTGGGGTTCTCGCTCACAGACATTCAACTGCTCGCTCCTTGTTTCGTGCAAACAGAACAGGGTGCGCCGCTTTGCGCAGGTGCCATCGAACGGTATCAGCAAAAGCTCGCGGAACTGGATGAGCGCATTCAGCTCTTGCAAGAACTGCGTGAACGTGTTGCGCAGCATATGACGGTCATATCCCCTGATCAGGGGAAGGAGCAAATCGATGATTATAGACGGTCACGCCCA
>DAOTTJ010000067.1:0-17089 GCA_034437695.1 Ktedonobacteraceae bacterium | reverse complement strand
TTCGGTTGGTGCGGAGTATTGTTGACAATATGCCCGTGCCTTATTAATTAGAGATCAGGTATAGGTATAATGGCAAAAAAACTTGTGATAGTAGAATCACCCGCAAAGGCCAAAACCATTGAAAAATTTTTAGGTCGCGACTTTGAAGTTCGCGCCTCTATGGGCCATATTATCGATCTGCCCAAAAAAGGTCTCGGTGTCAATACACGCAAAGATTTTGCTCCGCAGTACGAAATCATTGAGAAAAAAGATAAGCTGATTGACGAACTCAGAGCAGCTTCGCGCCGGGCTGATGAAGTCTATCTGGCTCCCGACCCCGACCGCGAGGGAGAATTCATTGCCTGGTCTCTAAAAGAAACGTTAGGTCTACAAAATCCACACCGCGCCGTTTTCAACGAGATCACTAAAGGAGCAGTTCAGCAGGCGATTAAAAAGCCTCGCGAAATCAACGAAGACCTGTTTAACGCACAGCAGGCCCGGCGTGTGTTGGACCGCCTGGTAGGATATAAGATCAGTCCGCTGCTGTGGCGACGCATTCAGTCAGGGACAAGCGCAGGCCGCGTCCAGTCGGTCGCGCTCCGCTTGATCTGCGACCGCGAGACAGAGATCCGTGTCTTCGTTCCCGAAGAATACTGGAGCATCAGCGCACTGCTCAGCCAGCACAAGGCGGCTGAACGTTTTGAGGCCACGCTGATTACACGACTCAACGATATTGCTCTGCTAAACAGCGAGGAGAACGCGCATCCAGGCGAGGAGACAAGTGAGACAGCGGAGAGCGAAGCCGCAGGCGTACAGGCAAATGCGGCCAGCAGCAACACCAAACGTACCGGGAGCAAGAACCGCATCAAGATTTCATCGCAAGCCGAGGCCGATACGATTCTGGCCGACCTCAAGGGCGCAACCTATAGCGTTTTAAAAGTCGAGGAGAAGGAACAACGCCGTCAACCGTACCTGCCGTATACTACCAGTACCCTGCAACAGGATGCCTCGATACGCCTCCATTTCAAGCCTAAAAAGACCATGAGCCTGGCCCAGCAACTTTATGAAGGAATCGAACTGGGTGAGCGCGGCCACCAGGGTCTGATCACTTATATGCGTACCGACTCGACGCGCATCTCTGAAGAGGCGCAGGGCAAGGTCAAAGAGTATATCGCCGCCGAACACGGTCAGCCCTACGTTGGCCCAGGCCGCATCGGCAAAGCCAAAGCCACTACCTAGGATGCTCACGAGGCCATCCGTCCAACCGATGTGACGTTGACGCCGTATATCACGAAAGCACACCTCTCTGCCGACCAGTTTAAGCTCTATAACTTGATCTGGCGACGCTTTGTGGCCAGCTTTATGACGCCAGCGGTCTTCGATACGGTGCGCGTGGATATTGTGGCCGCTCAGTATGTCTTTCGCGCGACCGGCTCCCACCTCAAGTTTCCTGGCTTCTACGCCGTCTGGCCACGCGAGGAAGATGAGCGCACTCTACCTATCCTGAAAGCAAACGAGGTACTCGATCTCCACACGCTGAAACCCGAGCAACACTTCACACAGCCCCCTCCACGCTACACCGAGGCCAGTCTGATCAAAGAACTCGAAGAGCAGGGCGTCGGACGCCCCAGCACGTACGTCAGTATTATCAGCACAATCCAGGATCGCGGCTATGTCGACCAGGAACAGCGACGCTTCGTCGCAACATGGCTCGGCGAGACGGTCAACGAGGTGATGAATAAGCACTTCCCAGATATCGTTGACACCAGTTTTACCGCCGAGATGGAGCGCAAGCTCGACGCCGTCGAAGAGGGTCGCCAATCCTGGACAGAATTTCTGCGTACCTTCTATGGCGATTTTAAAGCCACAATGGAAAAGGCCGAAGCCGAGATGAACCGCGTGCAAAAACCTGTCGAGGAGATGGACGAGGTCTGCCCCGATTGTGGACGCAACCTGGTCATTCGAACCGGACGCTTTGGACGCTTTATCTCTTGCTCCGGTTTTCCAGAATGCCGCTATCGCCGCTCGGTGGTGACCAAAACTGGCGCTCATTGTCCCAACTGTAACGGCGATCTCGTGGAACGCAAGACACGCCAGAAAAAACGCATCTTCTACGGATGCCTCAACTACCCAACATGCAATTTCGCCATCTGGGAAAAACCTATCGCCGAACCCTGTCCCAAGTGCGGCGGCCTGATGGTCGTACCCAAACCAGGCCAGGACCCCGTCTGCTACCAGGAAATCATCGTCCCACAGCGCACCAACGAGGAGAAACCTCACCAGGAAGGCGAGACCGCCACTACGCACAAAGCCGCCTCGCGCACAAAAACTGCCGCTACCGCGACGGTCGAGGTAGACAATTCTACCGCCGAAGCGACACCGAAAAAACCCGCTGCCAGGAAAGCTGCGCCCACCCGTGTCCGCGCTTCTACCGCGACACCTACCAAAACGAAACCAACCCGCACCACAACAAAAAGCCCAACGACCACACGCAAGAGCACCGCTCCCACCAAGAAAACCACCACTACCGCCAAAAAAGCGGCAGTCCGCCCGCAACCAGTCCAGGAATAGCTTTTCAGCGCGGTTCGGGTTCCAATCCTGGGAACCCGAGCCGCAATGTCCTCCCTGGCCTCCCCCCAATGCGATACACTACATATATCACGGATTCTTCGCGCATATATGGCATTTACCTACCTTCTGTTTGTTGCAAAAGAGATGTATTCTATTTTATCAATGTATGCTATTATGATTTGATGCAGGCAGTTGATTAGATTTAGTGTTAATCGCAACTGCTTAAACGATAGTCGTTCTTCCTGAACGCAAGAGAAACGGGCGCACTGGCCACAAGCTATTTTCGACTTTAAACTCTATTCAGCCACGACGCATGTGATCGGCGTCAATTCCGCCCGTGTGTTATAATCAGGAGCACATTCAGCCTTATTCACAAGGAATAATTCTAGCTGCTTGGAGGATTGCATGTCGCACGCTGTTACGCTCATTGCTGGCGATGGGACGGGACCTGAAATTACAGAAGCGACCCGGCGCGTACTTGAAGCTACCGGGGTGGAATTTACCTGGGATGTGCAGCTAGCAGGCGCAGAAACGCTAGAGAAGCATGGGACCATTCTACCTGATGAGGTAATCGAGTCGATTAAGCGCACAGGGGTCGGCCTGAAAGGTCCGATCACTACTCCTTCCGGCAAAGGCGTGCGCAGCGCTAACGTCGCGCTACGCAAAAAGCTCGACCTCTATGCCAATGTACGGCCAGCCAAGACATATCAAGGATTGCGTTCACGCTATGAACATATCGATATGGTTATCGTGCGTGAAAATACGGAAGACCTCTATGCCGGGGTGGAATTTCAGCGCGGCACACCCGAACACGCCGACATTCTAGAGACGATTGCCCGCACTACCGGTCAACACCTGGACCCTGACTCAGCACTCAGTATTAAATATATCTCGGCTGCCGCTAGCCGCCGCATCGTAAAATTTGCTTTTGATTATGCGCGAACGAATGGCCGCCGCAAAGTGACCGCCGTCCATAAAGCCAATATTATGAAATTCTCCGATGGTCTCTTTCTGCAAATCGCCCACGAGGTCGCTAAAGAATACCCCGATCTCCAATTTGAAGACCGTATAGTCGATAACATGTGCATGCAACTGGTGCAAAAACCTGAAATATACGACGTTTTAGTCCTGCCCAACCTCTACGGCGACATCATCTCCGATCTCTCAGCCGGGCTTATCGGCGGTCTCGGCGTGGCTCCCGGCGCAAATATCGGCAGTACCTGTGCCGTCTTTGAACCAGTACACGGGAGCGCTCCCAAGTACGCGGGCCAGAATAAGGTGAACCCGATGGCAATGATGTTCTCAGGGGTCATGCTCCTGCGCTACCTCGGCGAACGCCAGGCGGCGCTCTGCCTGGAAAATGCCCTGACTGCGGTCATCGCCGAGGGCAAATCTGTCACCTACGATCTCAAACCACGCTCCGACGACTCAACGGCAGTTGGCACTTCACAGGTAGCGGATGCGGTGATTGCGAAAATGCATCAACGACTGTAGAATATGCTTGAGGCAGGCAATAGTTGTCGATCGATCGATCGACAACTATCCGACCCTTCACCTTCTCTTTAGTAAGGAGTGAGCATGAACTTTTCGCGGGTGCTGGTTACGCTAACCAATATGTTAAATGGGCTTCTCGCCGGACTTCCAGACTTTGTGCTGGCGCTTCTGATCTGCGTGATCTTTTATGTCGTCGCCAGACGCACACGCTACTTCGTCGCTCGCTTGACGGAGCAACGCAAACGCACAAAAAATCTGGGACTTATCCTGGGTAGACTCGCCCAGGGCGCAGTCATTGTTGCTGGCTTTCTGATCGCATTGACTGTGGTCTTTCCCTCTTTTCAACCCGGCGATCTGATCCAACTCCTGGGCATTGGAAGCGTGGCCATCGGCTTTGCTTTCCACGATCTCTTCCAGAACTTCCTGGCCGGCCTGCTCATCCTGCTAACTTCACCTTTCAAAATCGGCGACCAGATCGTGGTCCAACAATTCGAGGGGACAGTTGAAGATATTGAGATGCGTGCCACAACTATCAAGACCTACGACGGCCGCCGCATCGTTATCCCAAATACTGATCTCTTCGTCAATTCGGTCATCGTCAATACGGCCTTTGAGAAACGCCGCCTGGAGTACGAACTGGCAGTCAGCTACGAAAATGATATAGATGAAGTTAAAACCTTGATGGTCTCCGCCCTCTCCTCCGTCGAGGGTATCCTCAGAGAGCCTCGTCCAGAGGCGCTGGTCGTGGCTCTCTCCGACGCCGGGATCGGCATTCGCGTCTTCTGGTGGACGCTCTCACACCGTCACGCCGATACGCTTCATCTTCAGGATAAGGTGCTCATCGCGATCAGACAACGCCTGATCGCCAATGGGATCGCACTCCCCACTCCTTCGCAGCAGATCTTTCTGCAAAACATGCCCTCAGCACACGAGATGCAGCACGCAGAGATCGTGCAAATTCCGCGCGATGGCACGGCCTAGCCAGAAGCGCTCAGTTGGCGCAGCAGCACCTCTCTGGCGAGTCTGACTAGCCTTCCTTTACGCTCCTGACAGAATCCACACGACCAGTGTGCAATAACCTTCTCGTTCAGTTCAGCTCATGAAGGCACTGACGCGGTCGGCTGCTCAGGCTCATAGTAGCGCAAAAAGACCTCTTCCAGCGTTGGCTCATGCGTAACAATGCTGAGCGCTTCATACTGAGCCGCCGCTTTGATGACCTCCTTGAGGTCGCCCTGGACCGCCAGGTGCAAAACGTGCTCGTTAGCGCCACGAGTTACCTTGATTATCCCGGCAATACCGGCAAACCACGCCTCCTGAGCCGGACCAGCAAAGCTGATCTCAACGTCATACTGCTGAATGTCTTTCAACTCGTGGACCTGCCCAATCTTGACCAGTCGACCCTCACGAATGATCGCTACCCGATCACAGGTATGCTCAACTTCTGGCAGAATATGCGAGGAGAGAAAAATTGTGCAACCCTGCGCATGAACTTCGCTCACCAACCTGTAAAACTCCTGCTGGTTGAGCGGATCAAGTCCACTGGTCGGTTCATCCAGGATTAACAGGCGCGGACGATGCATAAACGCCTGCACTAGTCCCAGCTTCTGCTTATTGCCGCGCGAATATTCGCGAAAGCGCTTGCCTGGATCAAAGCCCAGACGCTCGATAAGGTTGCGCACATACGCCTGGTCTACTCCCCCACGCAAGTTCGCAAGATACTCGATAATCTGTCCACCACGCATGTTCACGTCAAAGGTAAATTCACCGGGCAGATACCCAACCAGCTTCTTCACCTCAACCGGCTGTTTCCAGCAATCAAATCCCCCGATCGTAGCACTCCCACCACCAGGACGCAACAATCCCATCAGTGTACGCATTGTGGTCGTTTTACCCGCACCATTGGGACCCAGAAAACCAAAGACTTCGCCTTCCTGCACCTCGAAGGTGACATCCACAATCCCCCGACTCTTCCCATAACTCTTGGTCAGTCCAACGGTCTGAATCAGTCCTGCCATCTCTTATTCCTCCATACACTGTCGCTCAGCGATAAGCGGTTACACGCGCTCCTGATTGGCCATTTCTACAACCTGATGGATAAAGACTTTGCACGCCTGCCTGCCCGCGCTCCGTTCCTCTACGCTGGGCGGGCGATCGGGTGCTAATAGCCGCGTGAGCGCAACGCTCATGGTCTCGACAGTCTCTTCATCGGAAAACGTAAACTCGTCTGGTAAAAACGGATCGACAAGGATAAAACCCCAGGCGACAGCGACAACCATCAGCGCCTGCCTGGATAGCTCGATATCGCTGCGAATCAAGCCCCGCTGACGCAAGAAGTCCAGCAGAGCCATATACCTCTGTAGATGTGCACGGTTGGCCGCCTGACTGTACTCACGCATCGCCAGATCACCTAATAATTCTGTATCGTGCAAGACTACAGCTCTGAGCAGTGGATTTTTCAGCGTAGCCAGCATCGAATGCTTGATGATCGCAGGCAGAGTCATCCCCTCGGGGTCGGCCGCAGTACGCCGTTCGATCTCAAGCGCGACCTGCGCCTCCTCACGCATGAGCAAGGCCAGCAGCAATTCTTCGCGCGTCTTCCAGTACTGGTAAATAGTGCCTCTGGCTACCCTGGCCTCGTGCGCAATGTCCGCTAACGTCGTCTTGGCGTATCCCCACTTCTGAATGAGGGACCCCGCCGCATCCAGAATACGCTGCTGCCGCTCCTCGCGCTTGAGCGCTGCTCCCCCACTCCCTACTCCACTGCTCCGCTCGCCCACAGACTCTAGCTCCCTTCTTCTGACCGTTTAGTCATATACGTTCATGACTATATTTATTTATCTGGTCATATTGTAATCAAAAAAAAGTGAAAGTCAAGGGATATGTGGCAATTTTCATTGTCTCTCTCTATGGTGTACAATGCCAGAGGCCGAACACTCATAGCGAATGTACACACATGGAAAGAAGCATATTATGGCAGAGCTACCCGATAAAAATACACACTACGCACATACGAACCGCCTGATCAACGAAACCAGTCCTTATCTCTTGCAACACGCCCACAACCCGGTCGATTGGTACCCCTGGGGAGAGGAGGCGCGGCAAAAGGCTCAAACTGAGGACAAGCCGATCCTGTTGAGCGTAGGCTACTCTGCCTGTCACTGGTGTCATGTGATGGAACGTGAGTCGTTTGAAAACGCTGAAATCGCCGAAACAATGAATACCTATTTTATCTCTATCAAGGTGGACCGCGAGGAGCGCCCGGATATCGACGGCATCTATATGCAGGCCGTTCAGGCTCTCACACGCCAGGGCGGCTGGCCGATGACCGTTTTTCTGATGCCCGACGGCCGACCCTTTTATGGTGGAACCTACTTTCCTCCCCAGGATCGCCGCTATGGCAGCCAGACGATGCCCGGCTTTCAGCGCATCCTACTGACAATGAATGATCTCTATACCAATCAACGCGCCGCAATCGAGGAACAGGCCGACGGGATCGCCGCTTACCTACGCCAGAACAGCGGCACCCCTCTGCGCTCGCTCAAGGCTACGCCCGATCTCAATACCGATCAACTGGAGCTACTGGCGATAGCTGGGCGCGAGCTGGCAGGCGACTTTGACGCCTCTCACGGCGGCTTTGGCGGGGCACCCAAGTTTCCCAATACGATGTCTCTGGAGTTTCTCTTGCGCATACACCTGCACAAGCAGCGCGGCGAATTGCAAACAGAACTCGCCCACTCGGAACTGGAGATCGTCGAGACTTCGCTTCAATGTATGGCCAATGGCGGTATCTACGATCAACTCGGCGGCGGCTTCCACCGCTATTCGGTCGACGCCGAATGGCTGGCACCCCACTTTGAAAAAATGCTCTACGATAATGCGCTGCTCAGCCGTCTCTACCTCCACACCTATCTGGTGACTGGCAACCCCTTCTATCTGCATATCACAACGCAGACGCTCGACTATGTGGCCCGCGAGATGACTTCGCCGACTGGCGGCTTCTATTCGACGCAGGACGCCGATAGCGAGGACGAGGAGGGCAAGTTCTTTCTCTGGACTCCCCGCGAGATCGAGCAACTGCTCACACCGGCAGACGCGCGGCTCTTTATGCACTACTACGATGTCAGCGAGCGCGGCAACTTCGAGGGCAAAAATATTCTGCGCGTGACTCACGATCTGGCAACTGTCGCCAGCGCTGCCTCGGTTAGTGAAAAAGACTTGACAGAAGCCCTCCAGCACGGACGCGCGATCCTCTTCGCCGCTCGCGAGCAACGCGTCAAACCCGCCCGCGACGAAAAGATTCTAACCGCCTGGAACGGTCTGATGCTGCGCAGCTTCGCCGAAGCCGCCCGCCATATCCAAAATCCTACCTATCTCCAGGTCGCACGGCGCAACGCCGAGTTTCTCCTGAGCGAACTTCAACACGACGGACGCCTCCTGCGCACCAGCAAAGACGGCTATGCACACCTGAATGGCTATCTGGAAGACTACTTCTTCCTGGCCGATGGACTACTCGCTCTCTACGAAGCAGACCTCGATCCACGCTGGTTTAGCGCAGCCCGCCAACTAGTCGACTCAGCTATCGAACTTTTCTCCGATCAGGAGAATAGCGGCTTTTTCGACACCGGCATAGACCACGAGCTTCTGCTCAATCGCCCCAAAGATATTATGGATAACGCCACTCCCGCTGGCAATAGCGTGGCGGCGGACGTGCTCCTGCGCCTGGCAGCCTGGACCGGCGAGGAGGGCTATCGCCAGCAAGCCAGCGACTATCTGAACGCGCTCAGCGAGATCATGGTCAAGCACCCTCAATCCTTTGGCCATCTCCTCGGCGCTCTCGACTTCGCACTCTCTTCGGCACGCGAAATCGCCATAGTCGGCGATCCCGCACAGGCCGAGACGCGCACGCTGCTGGCTATCGTCAACGGACGCTATCTGCCCACCAGCGTCCTCGCCTGCGCCTCCCCTGAGTCAACGTCCGCCCTGCAAACGATCCCACTGCTGGCCGACCGACCACTGAAAAATGGACAACCCTGTGCCTATATCTGTCACAACTTTACCTGCCTGGCCCCCGTTACCACCAGCGAAGAACTGGCCAACTCGCTCGGCCACTAGCCCACTCCCATCCACACCAAATACTCTGCTGCGCTCCTTTCCCGCTTACTCTTCTTAATAAGAAAGGGATCAAATCAAGCGTTGGCTTGATTTGATCCCTTTATAGGAGATTGGAGTGGGATTTACACCTCATATATATGGCGGCTCCTGGCGCTCCATCTGCTTGATACGCGAGAGCAAGCGAAGCCGCGCCACCAGGTGCGGCCCATCAAAGGGCTTGACTAGGTAATCATCGGCCCCCGCGTCAAAACCAGCAATCTTATCCTGCAATGTCGAAAGCGTTGTCAGAAGCATGATAGGCAAATCGTGCAACGTCGCAGAGCTGCGAATCTGACGACAAAGGTCCAGGCCGCTCACGCCGGCAAGCTCGATCTCACAGAGCACTATATCGGGAACCTTGTCTTCTATAGAACGCCACGCCTCTTCAGCCGAGCAAGCAAAATGTATGCTGAAGGTTTCATCCAGCACCTGCTGGACCCTCTTGTGAACATAGAGATCACTGTCCACGAGTAAAATGTATAATTTACGCAATTTTTGTTGGGACACGTATAGCTTCACCAGTGCTCCTGGCAGCATCAATGCTCTCATACCAGGTTACTTAAAAAGCACAGAATAAAATAGATGGCATCGGTATATCTGCATGTACAGCGATGTCCACTATAGATGCTCTCGCCAGACCCGGCCTCAGGAGTCACCTGGCTATTCTCGCTCGGCCTGGGTCTGGACCAGAAAATCCATTCGCCGCTGGCGTTCAGCGGGAGTCACCTGTAAAACGCGTTCAATTGCCGCATTTAATGCACCCGGTTTAAATGGCTTGGTCAGGTATTCATCAACCCCAGAAAGCATTCCGGTCATACGATCTTCCGTGCGCGTCAAAGCGCTGAGGATGATCAACGGTATCTCACTGGTTCTCACATCACCTCGCAGACAACGTACAAGCTGGTATCCATCCATACGCGGCATCTTCACGTCGATAATCACGCAATCTGGCCCTTCGGCGTAGATCTGCTCCAGCCCTTGAGCACCGTCATAAGCTACGATAACCTGGTATGCTCCCTTGAGGCTTACGGCATATTTAATAAGTTCAACAATTGTTGGATTGTCATCGATTACCAATACTTTTTTCATCGTGTCCCTGCCACTTCAATTGAAACGTACGATATACGGGCGTCTAAAAAAAAGAACTGGCTCCACCTGCATTGTAGCATACTGAGATCTCCCCCGCCAAAATAAGTAAGAGTTTGGGCTAAGCCAGGTAAGCATTGTCCCCAGAACTGGAAACTCCTGGTATTCTCCGCACCAGGTCGGTCAGTACCTTTAGAGTGTGCTAAAATAACAATAGATCGCACGACTGGACAAACCCATCCATACATGCTGGCAGGAGCTGCAAAATGACCATATCTGATCGCTATTCCCGGCAAACTCTCTTCCATCCTATCGGTAAAGACGGCCAGGAGCAATTAAAACACGCTAAAGTAGCCATCATTGGCTGTGGTGCACTCGGAACTGCTCTGGCAAATAACCTCTGCCGGGCCGGCGTGGGACATTTAGTCATCGCGGACCGCGATTATATCGAGCTAAATAATTTACAACGCCAGATCCTCTTCGATGAGGACGATATCGCGCACCATCTCCCCAAAGCTGCGGCAGCGGTACAACGCTTACAGCGAGTCAATAGCGAAACCGACCTGCAAGCGCGGGTCGAGGACATCAATTTTGAGAGCATCGAGGCCCTGGTTAAAGAAGCCGACCTCCTGCTCGACGCCACGGATAATTTTGAGACACGCTATCTGTTGAACGACGCCTGCATCAAACACCAGCGTCCCTGGATCTACAGTGGGGTGGTCGCTTCCTATGGGGTAACTATGAATATCCTGCCCGGTCAGACACCCTGTCTGCGCTGTGTCTTCCCGGAAATGCCCGGTCCTGGCACAACGCCGACCTGTGATACCGCCGGGGTACTCAATGGCATCGTCGCGATTATGACTGGCTTCGCCACCACCGAGGCGCTAAAGATCCTGCTCAAGAGCGAGAAAGTCAGCACCGAGATGCTCTGGATAGACGCGTGGGAGAATACCAGCGAACGCCTGGCGCTGCCGCGCGACCCTCTCTGTCCCACCTGTGGACAACACACGTACGAATTTCTGGATAATGCCAGCGCGACAACACACAGCACGAGTCTGTGTGGACGCGATGCCGTCCAGGTGCGCGGCGGTCAACGCGGCACGCGACTCGATCTGAGTGCGCTGGCCACACGCCTCGGTCCAGCCGGCCAGGTGGCCTACAATGAGTTTCTCCTGCGCTTCTCCGTCGATACCTACGAGCTGACCGTTTTCCCGGACGCTCGCGCAATCATTAAGGGAACAGACGACGAAAGACTGGCTCGCTCGCTCTATACCCGCTACATCGGCATGTGACTACTACCCACTTCTGAATAAAGCACAGCCTGCGCGGTCTGCGCCTGTTCAGTCGGCTGGCTTGTCACGATATGCTATAATAGGCCCTGGTTACTCGATACTCTACAGAAACCTGCCATAACTGGTAGATTTGTATATAAAACGGGCGAAGATTTCCTCTGTCCTGTTACTCTTATCCATCGATCCATTTGCGAGGGAGATCAGCTTTAAATGAATGAACATATTCTTGTCTGTGTGGCCTGGCCTTATGCAAAAAGCTCAACGCACGTCGGCCAGATTGTGGGTGCGTATATGCCCGCCGATACATTCGCTCGCTACCATCGTATGGCAGGCAACCAGGTATTGATGGTCTCGGGCAGCGACGAACATGGAACGCCTATCCTGGTAGACTCTGAACGCGAGGGCATCTCGCCACGCGAGTTTGTCGCTCGCTACCACCAGCAGATCTGCGCGGTCTGGCAGAGCCTCGGCATGTCCTGGGACCTCTATACCGAGACTGGAACGGAAAATCACTATCGACAGACGCAGGATTTCTTTCTCAAACTCTATGAGAATGGCTATATCTTTAAAGATATTATGGAATCGCCCTACTGCCCGACCGACCGCCGCTTTCTGCCCGATCGCTATGTCGAAGGTACTTGCCCGCACTGCTCTTATCCTTCGGCTCGCGGCGATCAGTGCGACAACTGCGGACGCACGCTCGATCCCGTCGATCTGATCAATCCACGCTGCAAGCTGTGCGGCAGCAAAGATAGCACCTTGGAGATTCGCCAGACCGAGCACTTTTTTCTCGATCTGCCCAAACTACAGCAGCCACTCCTGGACTGGCTCTCAACCGATAAAGCGTTCTGGCGCACTAATACGCTGACCTTTGCCACAAACTGGCTGAAAGAAGGTCTGCGAGCACGCGCAATCACACGCGATCTCGATTGGGGAGTGCCAATCCCCCTGCCTGGCTATGAGAGTAAACGCATCTATGTCTGGTTCGACGCGGTGATCGGCTACTTCTCGGCCAGCGTCGAGTGGGCACAGCGCCAGGGGACGCCCGAGGCCTGGAAAACGTGGTGGGAACCAGGTCAGACTACTCCCGCCGTCAAACCATACTACTTTATTGGCAAGGATAACATTCCGTTCCATACGATCATCTGGCCCGCAATGCTGCTCGGCTACGGCAATCGCAATCTGCCCTACGATGTACCCGCCAACGAGTTTATGACAATGAGCGGACAAAAAGCCTCCAGCAGTCGCGGCAATGTGATCTGGACCCGCGATGTGCTCGATCAGTATAGCGCCGATACGCTGCGCTACTACCTGTCGGTCACCGCTCCTGAGGGCCGCGATACTAACTTCACGTACGAGGAGTTGATCCGGCGCAATAACGACGAGCTGGTCGCAAACTATGGCAATGTGGTCCACCGCACTCTGACTTTCCTGCAAAGCAAATTCGACGGGGTGGTCCCGGAACCAATCGAACTGCGCCCGGCGGACCTCGCGATGCTCGACGAACTGGAGCGCGGCTTCACGACGGTCGGTCGGCTTATCTCTGACTGCCACTTTAAGGATGGCATCAATGCAGCAATGGCCGTCGCCCGCGCCGCCAACCGCTACCTGGACGATCAGGCTCCCTGGAAGCAGATCAAGGTCGACCGTGCCAGCGCTGGCACAACTATCTATGTCATGCTTCAGGTGCTCAGCGGTCTGCGCGTGCTGTTCTGTCCCTACCTGCCCTTCTCTTCACAACAGCTCCACGAGCTGCTGGGCTTCAGTGGGGATATCAGTAAAGCTCATTGGAGCAACACAGCAGTCGCCAGCGGCCTGACCCTGCCAAAGCCATCGCCGATCTTTCCGAAACTGGAGGAGCCAGCCACGGTCTAAACGACTTGCCCCTCTCGAACGTTCAGAGCGATAGTGTAGCAAGGAGATTGCGTGTGTCGATGAGAGCAAGAAGGCTACTCGCGGATGCGCAATCTCTGCACACTTTTATCGCCGATATTCGCTCGGTCCTTGACCAGATGCTTGCAGTTGCACTGGCGCAACTGCAAGTCGCGCTCACTACCCCCGACAACGCGATCCAACAGGCGTATCACGCCTGGACAGAGCGCTCACTCCAGTACGAGGCTACGCCAGCAGACCAATCCAAAATCTTCGCAATGCAGCAGCAACGGGCGTTTGCTGAACAGGTAAGCTATGTCTGCTTCACACGCCTGCTCCTGGCTCATCTGTTAGCCGACAAAAAACTGCTCCCACCCGCGCTCGCAATCGCCGACTATCAGCACTGGCTGGCCCCCTTCAATTCGCCCGCACAGACGCCTTCACCTCCCATAATACCCCAGCTCTACCACTCCATCCTGAGCTTTGAAAAGCACTTCTTTCAACAGTCGGTTTTCAACTGGTTCCAACCAGACGACGCGCTGCTCACCCTGGTTTTACAACACCTTCACCAGTACGACTTCCACGATGTCAGCAACGATCTACTCGGCTTTACCTACGAGGCCTTTATCGAGCGCGTCGCACGCAACCAGAAAGGGTATTTCCTGACCTCACCAGCGCTTGTCGACTTTATGCTCGACCGCGCTGGCTATACCTCACACACAATCATCGGTTCACACTTTCTCGACCCCTCCTGCGGCTCCGGCAGCTTCCTGGTCCACGCGGCACGCCGTCTACGCCACGCTCTCCAATCAACACTGGCCAACTCCACTCCGCTCGCTCGCGCCCGTATCTTTATCGCACAGACCCGCACCCGGCTGGTCGGACTGGAGATCAATCCCTTCTCCTGCTACCTGGCCGAACTCAATCTCTTCGTGCAAACCCTCGACGACCTCGCGCTCCTCTGGCAAGCCAACGAGGATACCGACACTTCACACTTCGCTATCTACCACACCAACAGTCTGGAACTGCCCGCTTCTATCTTAGAGCATGGCTATATGACGGAGAGTTCACCGAACAGCCCTGAGCAGCTCCACACGTCCGACGCTGCCGCCACGCTCAAAACCCAACCACAGACCTTTACCTATATCCTCTGCAATCCACCCTACGTCAATCGCGGCGTCGTACGCGGGGCAAAAAGCTACGCCGAGTACCCCTTTTATCGCGAGGTCGTCAAAGGCGACGAAAACTTCTATCTGCTCTTCTTGCGTCTGGCCGCGTACTACGTCGCGCCCGGCGGGCATATCTGCTTTATCTGCCCACTCAACCTGTTAGGCGACGAATCGACCCGGCGCACCCGCGAAAAATTTCAGCAGGACCAGATCTGGAACCTGCGCTCGATTACACGTTTCTATGCTCGCACGGTCCTCTTCCCCGGCGTCCTACAGGGCATCTGCGTGATCTGTATCGACCACCAGCCAGCTCACAAAGACGCGACGATCGAGGTCCGCGGGGGCTTCTCGGTTCAAGCCGCCCAACAGCAGAGTACCCCTCTCCCTCGCGCAAAAGTGCTCGCCAGCTATCCAGCCAGCAACTCCTGGAGCAGACCCTGGCTGGTTCATACCGATCCCGCAGTCTATACCCTCTGGGATTTTATTCGCACCCACACTCAGCACAATCTCTCAGAGCTAATCGCTGGCAAGCTGCACACCGCTAAAGGCGATGTACGTTCCACCTGGACCAAAGCACTCCGCACCTCACATCCGACACCCGGCACCCTGCCACTGACCAAAGGGGCGCACATCAACGATTGGGGAGACTGGTCGGCCACTACCTACATTGACCCCACTCGCATCCTGCCTCCAACGATCGAATACTACAAAAATACTCTCTGGGTGCAAAAAAATGTTCAGCGCATCGCCAACCTGCCCCACAGCGAAACCGTCCTCTTGCTCAAAGAGATCTCAGGCCTGGAGATGCAGCGTCCGATCCGCGGCACCTTCACCCGGCGCAGCGCCGCTCACCCCGTAGTGGCCGACGAAACCGTGCTTGTCCTCTACACCCACGACCCCGTTCACACCACCCTGGCCTGCGCCGTCTTTGGACTCCTCACCAGCTCGCTCTACAATTTCTTGTTTAACCTCTTCTCAACTAATGCCCACGCCAACTTCAAAGAGATCCTGCGTCTTCCTATTCCCCCCTGGTCGACCAGACTTGAGCAAAGTTTGAGCACTCTAACCCAACAAACCTTCCAGGCTTTTCAAGAGCTGTATCAACACGAAAAACTGTTTGGCAAAAATCCCCATCACCAGATCGACCTCAATACGCTGGTCACTACCAGCACATTACCTACCATCCCACTCAACACGCTGATTGCACACGGCGACCTCACGCTCCACGGCCCTCCATCTTATACCATTGCCAGCCTGCTCAAACGCGGGCAACTCACCTTCGCGCCCTCCATCGATCCCGCAGTGCGCCTGGCAATCACTCACCTCTTGCAGGCTAACGCAGATCTCTCGCTCAATTACGGGGGGGAAAACCTGCTGATCCCCGCTCCCAACTCCGCCCCCGCCTTCCTTGCACTCCTTGAACAGACCAGACGACAACGCAGCAACAAGATCGCACAGACCATTCAACAACAGCAACAGCTTGACGAACAGGTTATGCACGCGTATGCTCTAAACGCCGCAAGCCGCCTGCTGGTTACCAACGGCCTTCCGTGGGCAAAGCAGGGACCCGCCAGAAGCGCCAACCACGGGAAGATCTATCTGTGATACAATAGCTACACAAGCATCAGCAATGAGAGGAGCACCCGATGCCGGATCGATTGGTCTACTCAACTGACAGCGGACGTGTCGTCACCTGTCCAACCTGCGACCAGCCCTATACACACTGTCAATGCGGCCAACCTGCACAGCCAATGCGCAAAAACGACGGCATTGTACGCGTCATGCGCGACCGTAAGCAACGCGGCGGAAAAACAGTCACTGTCATCAATGGCGTGACAGGCAGCGACAGCGAACTGGCCACGCTCACTCAACAACTGAAAAAGCTCTGCGGCTCCGGCGGCACACTCAAAGAAGGCGTGATCGAGATCCAGGGCGATCACTGTGACAAGATTATTGCCCGCCTGACCTCGCTAGGCTATAAAACCAAACGCGCTGGCGGCTAACTGACACTCCTGCTCAAGCGAAATTTCATTCTCGGGGTGGCCCCCCATTCAAAAGTCGTCAAAAGCAGGGATGCAGGGGACGGCCGTCCCCTGCCAGCACCCTGTCTGGGGAACAGGTAATAGGGATGTCCCCGAAAAAACCCTTTTTCTCTGATTACCCACCGCCGTAGGCGGCAGAGTGGACTTTTGAATAGCCCTAAGCAAATCACCAACCTACTTGCAACACAATACAATTTCAGATAGACTACAACTATCGAAAGAAAGCATAAACTTTCTTTTTCGACTCTTGATAATATTAAGGAGATCTGTGAACTGTGTCTACCAGTCACAAAGTGGTGAGCACCTATCGCTTTACTCCTGCATCACAGCAGCTATTGAGTGAAGCGGCCGGCTCAGAAGTCACCTGTATAACCACCCGCGAAGAACTTATAGCTCTTTTACCGACAACAGAGATTCTCTGCTCTTTCTCGCT
>DAOTTJ010000066.1:0-8137 GCA_034437695.1 Ktedonobacteraceae bacterium | reverse complement strand
ACAAACGTAAACAATCAGGTGCCAGATTTTTTGCTAAAAGCACCGGGCGTAAGATTTGATCTCCTCCCCGAGACCTTAAAAGCATATGTTTTAAAGGGAGAGGAGCAAAACTTTAATAAAGGCTATAAATGCAGCATTCGTCACCCCTGGTATATAGTTCCTTCGCTGTGGAAGCCCGAGGCCTTTATGCTTCGTCAAGTGCATGGTTATCCTAAAATTGTGCTCAACGAAGCTGATGCTACGTGTACAGATACAATTCATAGAGTTCGTTTCTTAAACAATACCAACAAGAAGATGCTTACGGCAGCGTTTATGAATGCAGTCACTTTTGCCTTTGCAGAAGTCACGGGTCGAAGTTATGGGGGAGGTGTCCTTACATTTGAGCCAAGTGAGGTCGAGAAACTACCTCTCCCTTTAATAGGTTCGCAGAATCTCGATCTTGATGATTTAGACAAACTTTTGCGCAAAGATAGTGTAGAGGCTATCTTAAATGTGACAGATGAAGTTATTTTAAAGGACGGTATTGGTTTAAGTTCTCATGAAATACAAATGCTGCACGATATTTGGGAGAAGCTCAGGGACCGTAGAGTTCACCGCAAACATAGGGTGGTTGATTAGGCTTCTATAACTCACTCTGCCACCAGTGCTCGGTTTCTCTTCATTTGCTCGTCACCTGCGGCAGCGGGCAAATGAGTAAAAAGAAGTTTGTGTGAGGGTACCTCCATTCGCGCGGACTTTAGCAGAGGGTGGCCTTCTGCACTCCTGTTTTGGCTCTGGCAAAACAGGCAAAACGAAAGAAAATGTTTATGGGGACACTCCAAGCTTTACACGGGTAGGTTTTTTTGTTTTTTCCTGGTGGTTGGGCAAGCTTGCCCCACACTACAGAGAAGAAGGTGCAGGAAGGCCTTGCGAAGTGTTCAGCGAAAAACCTACCTGTGTAAAACGCCTTATGCCCCGGTTAAGGCAATCCTGCCTAAGTCCGCGTTTTGCCGTTTTTATTCCTGTAGGTAAGCAATAGGATATTCATTTTGAATGAGCATTGGGACGGGAGTCTGACCACTGGATGTGGGTTGCCAGGGGTCGTTAATAGAATTACTTATCTAGCATGCTGACTGTTGTGGACACAGAAGATCCTCTGGTGCATACAAGAGCTACTGGAGTGAAGAGACGCTTGCTTTCTGAAAGCCAGAAGAGCGGTCAGGAATATCTTCAATGAAGAACGATGTACACGCTGGCCAGCGCGTGTGGCAAGCATCCTCTCCAATATCCATACGAATGCTTGTTAGAAAGACTTATTGAGAGTGGCCAGAAATTCGAGATTGTTGCCAGTTTTAGACATTTGTTGCAAGAGAGCCTCCATAGCTTCCATCCCGCGCTGATCTGCCAGAGTGGAGAACATGCGGCGCATAACCACCACGGCTCGCAGAGTTTTGTCGTCGAGCAGGAGTTCTTCACGGCGAGTGCTGGAGAGTGAGATATCGATGGCGGGGAAGACGCGGCGTTCGGCCAGTTTGCGGTTCAAGACCAGTTCCATGTTGCCGGTACCTTTAAATTCCTCGTAGATCACATCGTCCATACGGCTACCAGTATCCACCAGAGCGGTGGCAATGATTGTCAGGCTGCCGCCTTCTTCGATTTTACGTGCAGCGCCAAAGAAGCGTTTGGGGGGGAAGAGAGCGCTGGGGTCAAGACCACCGGAGAGTGTACGACCGCTGGGTTGCACGGCGAGGTTATAGGCACGGCTCAGACGAGTGATACTGTCGAGCAGCACGACCACATCGCGTCCACCTTCGACCAGGCGTTTGGCGCGTTCGAGCACCATTTCCGCCACGCGAGTATGGGCTTCGGTCGGTTCGTCAAAGGTTGAGCTGATCACCTCGGCGCGTACTGAGCGTTTCATGTCAGTGACTTCTTCAGGACGTTCGCCAATCAGAGCAATCATCAGGTGTACATCGTTATAGTTTTCAGTGATTGAGTTAGCGATCGACTTGAGGAGCATAGTTTTACCGGCTTTAGGTGGAGAGACGATCAGGCCGCGTTGACCACGTCCGACGGGAGCAACCAGATTGATGATGCGACCAGAGATATTGTGGCCGCTGGTTTCCATATTGAACATCTCGCGGGGGAAGATGGGGGTCAGGACATCAAAGTGGGGGCGACGTTTAGCGACTTCAGGATCGACACCATTGATAGCTTCAACGCGGAGGAGGCCGTAGTACTTTTCATTATCCTTTGGAGGTCGGACCTGTCCAGAGACCATGTCGCCTGTACGCAGTCCGAAGCGGCGGATCTGGGATTGAGAGACGTAGACATCCATATTGCCGGGTAGGAAGCGTTCCTGGCGTAGAAAGCCAAACCCGTCCTCGACGATTTCCAGGACTCCGGCGCTGAAAATGTTTCCTTGCTGCTCAGTGTGGGCCTGGAGAAGGCGGAAGACGAGATCCTGTTTTTTGAGGGTAGTGTAGCCGGAGAGTTCGAGGTCGCGAGCGATGTCGCGTAACTCTGAGATTGTTTTCGTTTCTAGTTCGGCGATATTCACGATGTTCTAGGGCGAGGCAGTGCCTTGAGAGGTAACACGCCCTTTCTCCTTTCTCTGATGAACCTGAAGTAAGTGGGAAAAAAGTATGCACAGTTGTTTCTCTACAAAAACACCCTGGGAAAGGTGGATGCACAAAAGTGCTTGATCGATGGGTGAAAGAGGCATTGGCCTGAGAACCTAAGACAACCTACTACACCACAACCATTCGTGTATAGAACAACGTTATTTGGGAACCGGCGGGATACTTTGTATAGCGTGGTATGCACCTTAGGAGCTAGGACCACTATACCATAAGAGCGGTTCTAAAGTCAAGTGATTTGGGGGTTTACGAAAGTTTTTCTTTCCTGCCCGCCTATCCTGAAAGAAGAGATGACACCTCACATTCCGGTCAGAGGGGGTAAGCCTCTAGCAACCCTGTTGGATAGAAACCCTGTGTAGTATATACCTATGATTGCTGTATATCGAGTTGAGATCTCCGTTGACGGCGTGTCGAGGCAATGCCGGCCCACCCAGTTTCACGTTCTCTATCATAGAACGAAAACCAGTTTCTGTCAATCCATTCGTCACTCAGTTGGAGTAGTGCGCCCAGGCCGCGCTGTGCGAGTTCGTGTAGAACTACATCGTTAGCGTGTGGATGGGCGAAGCGACGGGTGAGTGGGGAGCCGAAGCCGTGGGTATAGTGTGCGAGTTCGTGAGCGATAGTCACGACCAGGATAGAGTTGGGAACATCGGCGTGTTGAAGGAGGGAATTGAGGCCAATGAACGAGGTCTGATTGTCTGCTGAGAGGCGAATCAGGCCGAGGCGGCGTTTCCAGGGATAGCAATAGGCGATTTCGATGGTATTCACCCGTGAAACATCTCCAAAGTTATTTGTCCAGATGTTTTCCAAGTAAACGGCTGGATCGCGATGCAGGATTGAGGTAGCCGGGCAAGTGGCAAGCGGTGGCATTGAGCAGGCTCCTTTGATGAAGAAAGAATAGTATTTGTGAGTCCAGTATAGTGGGGTGGCTGAATTGATTGAGGTAGATAGGCAGGGTAGCCAGGAATAAGTCAAATGACCCATGCAAGTACTGTGTGCTTCCGGTATTGTTGAGGAAGGAAAGAATAGATAATCAGGAGGGAACAGAAAAATGGGAAATTGCGCGACGGAACCTTCGGCAGAGACGCGGTTAGACCTGCGGTGTTTATCGTCTCAAGAGTTGCTGGATGGGCAGGAGTATGCCACGATACCCTTGATGACTGTACGGGCGATACCTGGTCTTTCTCCTGAGTATGAAGAGGAAGTACACAGTTTATTTGAAGAAGCGATCAGCGAGCGTATCTGGCATGTGAGCCTTCAGGTTGAGCGTCTGGCGCGGAGTGGAGGCTTAAATGGAGGGGTATGGGAGCGCGATACGAGTGTCATAGGGAGGGTGCGCCTGTCCGCGCGGGTGGGTCATCGTTGGTGGGAGCCGAGGCAGCGTATAGCGGCTATCTGTCTGAAGGCGAGTCTCTTTTTGTTGGGTTTTGATCTGATGTGCTGCTTATTGCTTGTGCATCGATTAGTGGCCTGGTAGAGGCAAGATTGATACCAATTGTGTATGTGAAGCGTTGCAACAAATAGCGGGGTGGTTTTACGTTGTGAGGAAGGGAGAGGGGTTGGCGAAAGAGAAGGATACGCAGACTCTATTTGTGCAGAGAAAGGGAGAGCCGGTGCCAGATCCAGGATCGAGACCGCCGAGGGCGGGGCGTATGGAGGGAAAGACCTCGTATGTCACATCTGCGGTGGGCATGGAAGAGACGGCGGGCAGATTGCGAGCGCGGCGTTCCTCGCTGTTTATGCAGACAGTTGTCTGGGTGACGGGGCTGGTTTGCCTGGCATTTTTGCTGGGGACGCTGGTGCAGACCGTGTCTAACCACCAGCTTGCGCAAGCGTTGCAGAGTGCGCAGCAGCAGACGCAGCAATTGAGCGACCAGCACGATCGATTGGCACAGCAGGCGAAGCACTATCAAGACCCATACGTGATCGAGAGCGAGTCGCGTCAGCAATTGGGCTATGCGCGTCCTGGTGAACACGTGATTGTGACGATCGGAGTCTCTAGTCCGACGCAGTCAGCGAACGCGGCGGGTGTACCGCACGAGGCAACAACAAATTTCTGGCAGGCGTGGTGGCAGCTTTTGTTTGGTAACGGGTAGGGATGGCTGGATTTACCGATAGATGAAGAGCGAGGTAAGGGTCAGAGGCGAAGCTTTGTTATAGCTCTTTCGGGACAAAAGTATTACATTGCTTGACAATGGCGTGTAGTATAAAGGCAGACTGAATGTTATACACGAATGTAGATTGCAGGTGAGAGATCGTTTACACGCCGTCAACTATTGGCCGTTACTGGTTGGGATAGAGCAAATATTTTTCCTGACTGCGGCATTAGCTTGAGGTAGGCAAGGGTAAACGGTGTGGGTTGAGGATTTCAAGCGGGGCGCATCAGAGCGTTCCGTTTTTTTATTTTCTCGGAATGTTGGCGAGTAGATGTGTGGGATGTTTATCCAGGCCTGCCGCGTATCTCACTGTATAGCAAGCACAGTAGCGATTGTACCGGAACTATCGAATTGTAATGATTATTCAATTGTAAGGAGTAATTGCGATGCATCCTGTGATAGGAATTCCCTGCCGAGCTGTTTATAGAGAAGGGTCAAAGCGCCCAATGTATGGGAATAATCGTACCTATATCCATGCAGTAGAGAATGCTGGTGGATTGCCGATACTTATTCCCTTATTGAAAGATTACCAGACGCTAGAAGGGCTTATCTCGCGTCTTGACGGTATCCTCTTCTCTGGTGGCTTTGACTTACAACCTTCGCTTTACGGGGAAGAGAGGCATGAGGCACTTGGTCAATGTGATCCTGAGTTGGATGAGCTTGAGATAGCTATGGCCAACTGGGCGTTACAGGAGGATATGCCGATACTTGGTTCCTGTCGAGGTATGCAATTGTTGAATGTCGTGCTGGGTGGAAGTTTGTACCAGGACATTGCCAGTCAGTATCCGGGGGCGTTGGAGCACTGTCCCGACCGGGATCGCACAGAGGCGAGCCACCTGGTAACTATCGAAGAGGGGAGCCAGATGGAGAAGATTATGGAGGTTCAGCAGGTGGCGGTCAATAGTCTTCATCACCAGGCCATCAAGCAACTGGGGGCTGGTGTACGTATCACAGGGCGTGCGCCCGATGGGATCGCTGAAATGCTCGAAGTGCCAGGCAGGCGCTTTGTCGTGGCCATGCAGAGTCATCCCGAAGAGATGTATGCAAATACAGTAGAGTGCGAGCGACTCTTTCGGGCATTTGTCGCGGCGTGTGCTGACCTGCCTGCGCTGACCCTGGAGCCGGAGAGGGTGATGGAGCAGCTCAGAGGATAGAGTGAGTTTGGTGGCTCACATGGCTGGTCCGCGCTGTTGGGCTTTTGTTCGTGTGTTAAGGCTCCCAGAGCTTTAAGCGTAGTTTTTGTGCTTCTGTCAGGCCTTTAACGCCGGTAATATCCATCTTTTCGTAGGGACGTTCGTTGGGCATCGTGCATACATTATCGCCCTGCTGGATATCCCAGCAGCGAATAGTGCCGTCGCGGCTTGCACTGGTCAGGATACTCCCATGAGAGTTAAAGGCGACGGATCTGACCCAATCGGTGTGGTCCGAGAATATTTTGAGACAGGTGTGGGTTGGCAGGTGCCAGAGGCGGATAGACTTATCGTAGCCGCAGCTAGCCAGTAGACTGCCATCGGGACTAAAAGTAACCGCTCGCAGGTGGTCAGTGTGTCCGTGCAGGGAGTAGAGTAACTGGCCGCTTGCGACACTCCAGAGCGAGACAGTGTGGTCGTAGCTTGCGCTGGCCAGGAGGCGACCATCGGGACTGAAGGCGACCGAGCGTACGCGGGTCAGTGTGTCCACTGAGCACGTGCAGGCGGTCGCCAGTTTCAGCGTTCCAGAGGCAGACCGTTTGATCCTCGCTGCCACTGGCGATCAGTTGGCCATCGGGACTATAGGCCACGGTCCAGATCCAATGGGCGTGACCCTTGCAGGCGAGGAGCGTCGTGCTTTCGCCGACCTTCCAGACGCGTATTTCGCAGTTAGCTGCGCCTGTAGCCAGAAAGGTTCCATCGGGACTAAAGGCGAGCGAGAGAATATTGCCGAAGGTAGCGGTAAAAGCGCAGTCTTTGAAGTACGTTCGCGAAAAATTGATTGCGGGCAGGGACTGCCCGGCCAGATACGCCTGGCGAATATGCAGTGCAGAGAAGTCCAGGCCGCGCAGGTCACAATTCATCTATACCAGGAGATTCAAGAGATTGCCGGCCATATAATTAAACTTATGCGAACGTCTTTCGCGCAGATCAGCGAGCATTTTGAGCAGCCGTTCTGCGACCTGCTCCAGTTCACTCGTCTTCAAGAGCTGGTCGGCGATAGGTTTAAAGATAAGCTGGATCTGGCTTTCTCGGATGTAATCTCGTGCCTGAGCGTGGATCAGAGCGTAGTGCAAAAGGAACTGAAGTTTCTCAAGTTCGATCTCCTGACAGACCTTTTTGATGATCTCGCCGACGATATATTCCATAATCACGGGCTGAAGTGTGAATTTACTCGTAGTGCGGCTCTCGATGAGATTGCGGCGGAAGAGCGTATTGAGAGTAGTGAGCAGATCGCCTTTGAAAGAAGTCTGGATACTACTGGTCATGAGAGTATCCATTGAGACAGGTTCGCGTTCAATGGCCAGTCGGTAGAGGACCTCTTTTTCGGAAGATGCGAGCCGGAGAAACTGCTTATCCAGCAAATCATAGACATTGCCAAATATAGATGTCCCTTCTTTCAGGAAGTGGACGATATCGCCGTCGAATGACTCCTTCACTGCCACAGAGATAATTTGCAGCGAGAGTGGATTGCCAGAATAGAGAGCGACGAGAGCCTCATCGGTGCCAGAGATAGCGGCGTTGCGCAGCATAGTTTTGCAGTCAGAGAGTTCTAAGTCTGTTAAAGACAACAGGCGGATATCGCGTCCAGTTTCGTGTGAGATCTCGCGCGGTCGTTCGCGGCTGGTCAGTATCAGACAGCTCTGATGCTGAGTTTCGCCGATGCGTTTAATCAAGCGGCCATAGCCTTCAAATCCTAGCAGCCACTGGCCCTCCAGGTTGGAGGTTTGCAGGAGCGTTTCGATGTTATCGAGAATAAGCAGGCAGCGAGACTTTTAGAGAAGTTCGAGCAGCATGGTGATCTGGGCTTCGACCTCCTGATTCGTGCTACACTTTAGAAGGAGTACAAATAAATTGATCAGAGATATGTAATATATCACAACACATACAAAGTATATAGGCAAAGAGGAGTTTGATTTTTAGTTTTGATTGTAGGCGATTTGCAAGTCTGTCGAACTGTGGTCAGTCGCCGCAGGTGAAGCAAGGCGTTTGTCAGGAGCATTCCATGCGCCTGACAAACGCCTTGCTTCACTTTTTACTCCATTTTTGGGGTGGTAGGGAGAAAGAAGAGCAAAAAAGTCTATTGCAGGAACGTACGGTATTGTTGTGCCTTGCGTAGCATGAGAAGAGAGAGGAGAGCGATCTTAGGCATAATGCCTGAGAGGTACACAAA
>DAOTTJ010000065.1:0-3725 GCA_034437695.1 Ktedonobacteraceae bacterium | reverse complement strand
TACTAATGAAGGGGAGCAAATGTTAATATATCTCAACCAGCAGGCTCGCGAGCAGCATCTGATCGTGCTCCTCCAGGACAGTACGTGGATCGAGCAGGAGTGAGTCGTGGTGGATGCGCGTGACTATGGGTTGGGGGCGCAGACGCAGGCGCTGACTAAGGGTGACGAGCGAGCACGGTAGGTGCGTCTGGTCGAGGGCCAGCAGACTTGTGGGCAGCGTTTCGCCCGGCAATGAGCCGCCCCCGATGGTCGAGACTCCACGTTGGACACGCGCCGCGACTCCCTGGGTGTGCAGTGACTCGACCCAACTTTGCGCTCGCCGGGCCAATTGGACCTCCGACATCGAGATCATACGCCAGACCGGGATGTGCGTCGTAGCCTCGCCGCGCTGGTAGTGGCGCAGAGTCGCTTCAAGGGCTGCCAGCGTCATCTTATCGATGCGCAACGCCCGCATCAAAGGATGCCTGGCCAGGCGACGAATGATCTCGGCCTTGCCCACCAGAATGCCCGCCTGGGGTCCACCGAGCAGCTTATCCCCCGAAAAGCAGACCAGGTCTGCCCCCGCCGCCAGACTCTCCTGGGGCCTCGGCTCGTGCGTCAGGTGGTACTGCTCGCTCGCCAGCAAACACCCGCTCCCCTGGTCCTCCACGAGGAGAAGGTTGTATCGATGGGCCAGCGCCGCCAGCTCGGCCAGCGGGGTCGACTCGGTAAAACCTGTAATCTGGAAATTGCTCGGGTGGACTGCTAGTAACAGCGCCGTCTGCTCGCTGAGCGCCAACTCGTAGTCGGCCAGGCGCGTGCGATTGGTAGTTCCTACCTCAACCAGACGGCAATTGCTCTGAAGCATCACATCAGGCACCCGAAAACCACCACCGATCTCCACCAGTTGACCGCGCGAGATGACCACCTCGCGTCCAGTTGCCAGCGTACTCAGCGCTAGCAGAACCGCCGCCGCATTATTATTAGTCACCAGCGCGTCCTCAGCGCCGGTCAACTCACGCAGCAGCGCGACCACGTGCGTATGGCGCGAACCACGTTCGCCCACACTCAAATCGTATTCCAGATTAGAATAGCCGCTGGCCACGCGACTCACCGCCGCCAGTGCCTCCTGACTGAGCGGGGCGCGACCCAGGTTAGTGTTGATAATTACCCCGGTCGCGTTGATCACCGGCTGAAGATGAGGCAGTTGTTCGCGAGCGAGCACACTGCTCGCTGTGACCAGAAGCGCAGCCGCAGAAGGACACGGCACACCTGCGCGTATGCCAGCGCGAGCCTCGTCCAGACTGGCGCGGAGCGCGTGGACCACCAGGGGACGGGTATAGGTCAGGAGCAACTCCTGACCACCAGCGGAGAGCAGCAAGGCGTCTAGCGCCGGTAACTGTCGGAAAAGCTCCTGATTGGTTTGAGTACCATTGGTCTCACTCATTGCCTGGACCTACCATTAGTGGAGCGAATAGAACATCGTAATACCCAGGCTATTAGAGATCTTGCCCATGATAGAACGGAGATCCTGTTCAGCCAGCTTACAAATAGCATACTGGTCTGCCAGGAGGCTGCGTAAAACAGCATACGTCAACTCCGTTTTCACCAGACTATCGGTGTCGAGCAGAGGATAGTCACGTTTTAACAGAATATGGTGATAGGGGCGAAGCTTGCCGCGATACGAAGTTAGAGCAACGACATTCACAGCTCCGGCGTGGCGGCAAAAAGGGTCGGATGAAACGACAAGCGCGGGATGCCAATCGAGAATACGTTTCTCCTCCATCCCTGCCGGGAGCGAAGGATAACCGAAATTAACCCAGTACAACATACCAAATTGCACTGGCGTTTGATAGGCGAGCGCCTCCGCTGGAAGTTCAGGTGGATGCGGCATGTTGTCTACAATCTTCTTTACTGATTATGGACGAACAGCGGCCACCGAGACAAACGTCGGAGTATCACTGGACTCTAGTTGTCCCTGACCCTGAAAACAGGCGCAGGTCAGAGACCACGTTCGTTCAACGAAACTCAGTCGTTCTTCTGATTCATCTTGGCTTTCCTCTTGCAGGGCGGTTGCTATCAGATCCATTTCACGCTGGTGCTGCTCAATAAGCAAAGAAGAACGGCTAAAGTCATAATTCGTCGCCATAAGAAACCTCTCCGTGCCGAACAAAAGTCAAATGTCGAACTACACATCGAGACCGGTAATGTGTGAGGATGTATGCTTGATTAATTCAATCTCTGGTGATTATACCAGTAAATTCAACCGGACGCAATACTTTTAGCTAAATTGGTTGTTTCAATGGTCTTTTCTCTCCTTGGTGCTCTGTCAAACGGCAAGGCGAGGGTGCAGGGCGCAGCATCCCTGCCGGAGCGCGAGGTGTCCTCCATACGCGCGGACGTAGCGGGATGGTTAAGGGCTGCTGCCCTTAACCGGGGTTTGGGGTGTCCCCAATACATTTTTTTATATTGTTTTGCCTGTTTTGCCGGAGGCAAAACAGGAGTGCAGAGGGTGTCCCTCTGCTAAAGTCCGCGCAAATGGAGGTGTCCTCGCAAAAACCTCTTTTCCCTCTTTTGCCCGCCGCCGCAGGGCGACTTTGCAACAGCCCTGAGTCAAGGGGTTGCACCCCTTGCACCCCTACTGGTCGAGCTTCTTTTGTACTACCCGGTATCCCTACTTCTGACGGCTTTTGAGAAACCCTGAAGAAAGATCCAAAAAAAGTGCTTGACAGAGTACAAATGGTTCGCTATAATGATCCCATCGATCGGTTGGAAGACATACACATGATATTCCAGGCGGCGAGTAGTTAGGCAGGTAAAGGATTCTCAAGCTACTGATGAGTAGTGCGAGAGTTTTTCCTGGGCAGTTTCCAGAGCGGTCAAATGGAACTGACTGTAAATCAGTTGGCTTGCCTTCGGGGGTTCGAATCCCTCACTGCCCACCCAAAACATGCCCGTGTGGCGCAGCGGTAGCGCACAGTCTTGGTAAGACTGGGGTCATGGGTTCAATTCCCATCACGGGCTCCTTGTTCAACTATCCCGGTAGGCCCGCTTCAGCGCGGGCCACCCCAGGGTAGCACTGTAATATACCTTCAGCTTGATCGTCCCACTGCCCACACTACAGCCGTAGGACTTTGCGAAGTTTGTTGCAGTACCAGATGCTACAAGCCGCCGCCTTCTCCTGAATTATCTCCCAGCATTGTGTCTTATAACGCACCTTGCGGGCGATCCCTCTCAGGGGATGGCTGCTGCATGTCTAGAGGTGTCTTTGCTGATCTGACCACAGGTTCATAAGTAGTATTCTGCATTTTTTGAGAAGGAGCCATTTGCACTCATGGCAAAGAAGAAGTTTGAGCGAACAAAACCGCATGTGAATGTCGGAACGATTGGGCATATTGACCACGGCAAGACGACGCTGACAGCGGCGATTACGAAGGTGATGGCGACGTTGTCGAAAGACAACAAGTATATGGCGTTTGACCAGATCGACAAAGCGCCAGAAGAGCGCGAGCGCGGCATCACGATCGCGATCGCTCATGTGGAGTACGAGACAGCGAAGCGGCACTACGCCCACGTGGACTGTCCTGGACACGCCGACTATATTAAGAACATGATTACCGGCGCAGCACAGATGGACGGAGCGATCCTGGTGGTGAGTGCGCCGGATGGTCCGATGCCGCAGACGCGCGAGCATATCCTGCTGGCGCAGCAGGTGGAAGTCCCGGCGATGGTGGTCTTCCTGAATA
>DAOTTJ010000064.1:0-23723 GCA_034437695.1 Ktedonobacteraceae bacterium | reverse complement strand
AGAGCCTGTTAACCTGGGCAGAAAGAGCAAAAAGAGCAGAAATAAAACGACGATAATCACTGCAATCCACGCGCCTATATCCATTTTGTCACCTCTTTAGGAATATTTTGGTATATTTCTCATTCTTCTCCACTTACATAGACGTTGAGGCACAACCGATCCCCAACCCGGTTCATCGCATCAATATATCCTTGCATAGGGAAACTTTGCAAAATACACCAATCCAGTCCATCAGGCACATACCTCGACGCCACTGGGCAACACTCTCGCTCACTTTGGCAAGAGCAATATACTCAGTGGAAATGTGGACATACCAATGTCGCTCCGACCTGTTCAGTCTGACCCAAAATTGCATTTTGTCGACTTTCAGGAGATCAATTTCACCAATGCCACACTCCATAAGTGCAACTTTCTCGGTGCGAAACTGAGTCATATCGATTTTACAGGTGCCGATCTCACTGGCGCAATCTTCGATCAAGCGGAACTGAGCCATGTCTGTTTCAAGGGAGCCAACCTGACAGGAGTCTCTCTGCAAGGGACGGTCTTTCGTGACAGCGATCTGCGTGAAGCCAACATCGCCAGGAAACAATTGACCCCGGAGCAACAGGCCCAGGTTGCTTTGACCTGAGCGTTCAGCCACGCTCTCGCTGCGAGGTGCCTCCAGAGGCGATCTCACGCAGGACGCTCTTGACCCAAATCTGACCCCACTTCCAACACACAAAGAGTCAGGGGAGTAGCTACATCGCTACTCCCCTGACTCTTTGCACCTTAGTAGACGAGTTCAGCCAGATGTTCGATCTGGTTGAAGTCAGCAATACACGGCCAGAGGATCAGTTCATCCACTCCAACATCCTCGTAGGCGCGAATCGCGTCTTTTACCAGTTGAGGCGTATTCGCCAGCCGAGTGGCAATCACTTCAGCCATTGGACCAGCAAAGGCATAAAAACGTCGCAGATAGGGCGCAGCTTTCAATCCTGCATCTTCCCCCAGCGCGTAATACATCCCACCAACCAGACGCGGGCTTCCCTCCCTGCCCGCTTCGCTCCAGGCCGTCGCAGCAATCGTGTAAAAGGTACGCATCTGCTCGGGTCGCCCCCCAAGCATCACCCCATTCCCCCAACGCCCCACTCTCTGCAAGGCCACTGGCGTATTACCACCAATCAACACCTCGGGTCCCCCCACCTGGACCGGCGGCGGCCCTATCTGCTCCTCGCCATCGCTCAGCAACCCGTTCCCCAGACCTCGCCAGATGCTACTCATCACGGTGAGCTGCTCCTCAAACCGGCGACCTCGATTGTGGAACGGAGCCGGCGCAGCGGCAAAATCGTCCTCACGTCCCCCCACACCCATCCCTAACGTTAAACGACCACCCGAAAGCGCATCCAGACTACTCGCCTGCTTGGCAAAAAGACCCGCATTGCGCAAAGGCGCGACAAGTAAGGTAGTCATCAAACGAATACGCCGGGTCGCACCTGCGACAGCCGCCAATGTAATCAGGGGTTCAAAACCAGGATAGACAAGCCGATCGACGACTCCAAGGCTGGAAAACTGCCGCTCCTCCGCCCTCACTGCCCAGTCCAGGATAAATTGTCCCTGCACACCGGGAACCGTCGCGGGCAAACCAATACCAATCTGCATATTCACCCTCCTGCAATAAAAAACATTAGGGAAACACTCCAGCCCTCTACATTCCTCCTGCTTTTCGTTCTGTCCACTTTATAGTATGCCTGAACTCAACCCTGAGCAGAACACCATCAGCAATTCTTTCATTCGACATCTTCATCATCTCTCCCCGTCTATAATCAAATCATGAGTAGCATATCGGGCTAAAACGCGAAATGGCGAAAAAGGCGAGAAAAATGATTGGAAATGTTGTTCTGTTTCGACCGCATATACTGGCATGATTATCCCGTACCATGTTTCAGTGTTTTAGCGTCTTCCTTTAACAGATATGGAGGATTTCATGAGCAGCAACTTTAGCGTCGGAGCACTCAAACGCGTCTTCAACGACAGCTCCAACGATGTACGCGGCAAGGTAATCGGCATCTATACCATCCTGATTGCCTTGAACGTCGTGGTCTGGATAGCCGTCCTGCTAGGGTTTACACCTTACCCGGCGCTGTTCGGGACCGCAGCCCTGGCCTATACCTTCGGCCTACGCCACGCCGTCGACGCAGACCACATCTCCGCCATCGACAATGTGACTCGTAAGCTGATGCAAGAAGGAAAACGCCCGGTGGCAGTCGGCTTTTTCTTTGGCCTGGGACACTCAACTATCGTGATGATTTTAGGCGCAGTCGTAGCAATCGCTGCCTCTATCCTGAAGGTCGATCTCCAGCTCCAGAGCGTGGCTGGCGCAGTCGGGACTGGCGTCTCGGCACTTTTCCTCTATGTGATCGCTCTCCTCAATGGGATCGTCCTCATCGATATTTTCCGCACGTTTCGTAAGATGCAGCGCGGCGAAAAATATAGCGAACAGACACTCAATGAGGTTTTAAACCAGCGCGGCTTCCTGTCACGCTTCTTCCGTCCCCTCTTCAAAATCACGACCAGTAGCTGGCATATGTATCCGATTGGCATCCTGTTTGGCCTGGGTTTTGAAACGGCTACCGAGATCGCCATCCTGGCTATCTCCGCCTCATCGGTCTCTAAAGGCCTGCCGATCTATCTGAGTATGCTTTTCCCGCTGCTCTTTACCGCCGGCATGACCCTGATCGATGCAACCGATAGCATCCTTATGCTCGGCGCTTATGGCTGGGCCTTCGTAAAACCTGTACGTAAACTGTACTACAATATGAATATCACACTCATCTCGGTCTTCATCGCGGTCGTCATCGGGACAATCGAGGTGCTGAGCATCGTCGCCAATCAGTTAAATCTGCACGGCTGGCTCTGGGACAGTGTGTCAAATCTTGACTTCGGCACCATCGGCTTCCTGATCATTGGCCTGTTTGTCGCAAGTTGGATTATCTCAACCATTATCTACAAGTTCAGACGCTACGATACACTGGGCGACCAGGAGATTACGACGATCGAAGCTCCACTGAGCGTGTAAGGACGTACCCCTCAACCATTCCATCCATCTCTCAATACAGGAGGTCTTCGTGGCCAAAAACTATGTGAAACTGGCTGACGGCAGCCGCGTAAATGTCGTACCCCAGCACGGCCAACTCTTTGTCTGCGCTCTGGGCTGCTGCTGTGGCGATACAACGCGCGACTTCGCCCCAGTCTTAACAGATCTGTACCATAACGAATGGGAACAACGACGACTTCGCAATAAGGTCCACCTTACCTTTACTGCCTGCCTCGGACCTTGCTCGCTGCGCAATGTCGTCCTTCTCCATATGTATGGACAGGATATCTGGCTGCATTCACTCGATACCACACCACAGATACAGGCGATCTATGACTATATTGAGGCGATGCTCAAGGCTTCACAGTATCTACCACCTCCTCCCAACCTGAAAGATCTTGTGTTCTCTGGCTTTAAAGAAAACTCAGCCTTTACCAAACAACCCAATATCCAGTCCGCCATCTCTTAGTTACTTTCCTCCCAACACGGAGAGCAGACTGCTTGTACTGACTTTCACCAGACCGTACATCCAGCATGCTCTCCTTTATCCACGTCGCCTTTTACTGCATGCAGTTTTTCTGCATTTTATGGAGACAGACCCTTCTTCTAGCAGGGTGCAATCTCCCCCCAGGATAGAAGCACACTTTCGGCAAGGATTATCATCCTGTGTATCTGTTCAGACGCTCATATATCAGGACAAAAAAAAGGCCGAACCCGCTTCTATCCCTATGTATAGGGATGATCGCTTATTCCCTGATGAACATGGTCAGCGTGGTATTCGGCTTCGCGAAACAACACCGCCAGATGCCCGTCGTTCAAGGAATAATAGATGACATTGCCTTCACGCCGCTGGATTACCAGGCGTCGATCACGCAGTAGACGCAGTTGATGGGAGATAGCCGATTCGGAAACTCCAACCAGAATAGCTAAATCTCTCACACAGACTTCGCTTTTCACGAGCGCATAGAGAATCTTTAAACGCGTATTATCGGCCAAGGCTTGAAAGGTCTCCGCTACGAGATGTATCAATTCTTCCGATGGTCCCGAAGATTGAATAAGCTCGACAGTCTTCTGGTCAATGGCATTGAGGTGAGTCACAGCGTTCTCCATTACTCTATGAGTTTCTATGGCTCATAGTACATGATAGAGATACGTTTTGTCAATAGTTTCTTACTTGAATAGAGAAAAAATGAAAATATTCATTTTAGGTGAGTTGGTCCTATCATAGGATATGGCAATCTCTGACTGCCTCAGGCAAAAAAGTGTCTTTTCGTTTGAATAAAGGGGAAACATGATGACAATGTCGAATAGAATGCTTACCCATGATGTTCATTTCTCTATCCTACCAGAGTATCATTGTATATGTTCAGACGCTCATATGCACTGGTGAATATCACACTTATAAAGTGGGATACGTAGAGCATTGAGCTTTATTTTTGCAAATAAAGCCTGCCCCCTCTAAAAAAGGAGATCGGTTCAAATGGCTCTCATCCTTATAGGCTTTAACCACCGTACAGCGCCAGTCGATATTCGCGAACATCTCTCGTTCGCGACGGCAGACCTGCCGGCAATCCTGACTGAGTTGTATGAGCAACACCTGCTGCCCGCGGACACGCACTATAACGATCCGCTTCAGCGTGGACCAGTCTGTGAGTGCGCCATCCTCTCGACGTGCAATCGCCTGGAGGTCTACGCCATTGTCGGCAATGCCAGCCGGGGCTGGGAAACTATCGAAACATTTCTTGCACAGAAAGGGGCGATCACCCGTGAAGAACTACACGAACATCTTTATCTGGTTGCCGGCCACCCCGTGTCCGAACATTTGATGCAGGTGACAGCCGGCCTGGATTCGATGATCCTTGGCGAACCACAAATTATGGGCCAGGTCAACGCTGCCTATACCAGCGCTCGCGAAGCCCATACCTGCGGCACTATTCTCTCTCACCTTTTTTCATCGGCTCTCCACGTCGGGAAACGCGCCCATACCGAAACCGAGATCAGCCGCCATACGACCTCTGTCAGTCACGCGGCCATCCAACTGGTACAAAAACAAACACCCGACCTCCGCTCCGCGAGAATACTGCTGATCGGAGCCGGCGAAACCGCCGAACTGGCAGCCAAAGCTCTGGCTATGCATGAGGCCTTGCATATCACCTGCATTAATCGCACCCTGGCACGCGCCGAAGATCTGGTCGCCCGTACCTGCGGTCGTGCTCTTCCCTGGTCAGCCCTCACCGACACGCTTAATGAGGTCGATGTTGTGCTCTCCACTACCAGCTCTCCGCTCCCCATTCTCTTGTATGACGATGTACGCAACGCAATGACACGCCGCAGCGGCCAACCCCTGGTTGTCGTTGACCTGGCTGTGCCACGCGATGTGGACATCACTATCTCTACGCTGGATGGGGTCAGTCTCTATGATATCGATCACCTCCAGTCGGTGCTGGATATGAACCTTCATCAACGCCAGGCCGCTATCCCTCAGGTCGAAGCTATAGTACAAGAAGAGGTCACTAGCTTCCTGACCTGGCTGCATAGCCGCCAGGTGGTTCCCGTCCTGACTGGCTTCCGCGAGAAAGTCTCTGCCCTGGCCGACGCAGAAGTCAAACTCGCCCTCAACCGCATGGATGGCCTCAGTCAACAGAGCCAGAAAGCCGTTGAGCGCATGGCACATCGCATTGTTAATAAGATGCTTCACGAACCAACCGAACGCCTAAAAGCCCACGCAGCCTCCGGTGAAAGTCGTCTCTATATTCATGCCATCCAGGACCTTTTCGCCCTGGATATCTCTTTAGCCGAAACAGAGCAGATGGATTGCCCCTGCTCCAATCTCTAAATCAACTCGAAAAGGCTTTGACCATGCTCAAACCAATTACACGCGCTAGCTTCGGTACACGCGGCTCGCTGCTGGCCCGCTGGCAAACAAACTATATCCAGCACTTGCTCCAGACAACCCACACGGATCTGGATCTGGATATCACGGTGTTCCAGACCTCCGGCGATCGCATTCTGGATACCCCCCTGCCATCCATCGGCGGCAAAGGGGTCTTTACCGCCGAACTGGAGGCCGCACTGCAAAATCGCTCGATCGATATCGCGGTCCATAGTCTCAAAGATCTGCCTACCGAGTCGCCCCCTGGCCTGACGGTCGGGGCCGTCCCCGTACGCGCCAGCGCCGCCGATGTGCTTGTCAGTCGCTACGGCTATACACTGGAAACACTCCCACAGCAAGCAGTGGTCGGCACCAGCAGTCTGCGCCGCAAGGCACAACTCCTCAATCTGCGCCCCGATCTGCGCATCATCGATACACGCGGAAACATCGATACACGCATTCGCAAAGCGCTGGCTGAGGATGGCCCATACGACGCGATCCTCCTGGCCCAGGCTGGTCTACAACGCCTGGATATTCAAGATATCAAAGCTCAACCGATCCCTCTGGAGCAGATGCTCCCAGCCCCCGCACAGGGTGCGCTCGGCATCCAGTGCCGCTCCGAATTCGCCTGGCTGGAGCTGCTCGCCCCCCTGAACCACACGGATACCTTCCTGGCGGTCACGGCGGAACGCGCCTTTCTCACCGCTCTGGGCGGCGGATGCGCTGTGCCGATCGGAGCCTACGCACAGATCACGCGCGAGGTACTCTGCCTGGCTGGCCGCGTCAGCTCGCTCGACGGGGCAAAACAGATCGATGCGAAAGCATCCATGCTGCTCACCGGGGTCCCACACCTCGATCAATTGAGCGCCACGCACATCGGAACTGACCTGGCTCAGGTCGCTTTACAACAGGGCGCAGCCGATATTCTGGAGCTGGTACGATGAACGGCAAAAAGGTGGTTATCACCAGAGCCTCTCAGCAGGCCGACGAGCTTGGTACACTGCTGTACCAACATGGAGCACAGCCGCTCCTCTATCCCTGTATCGCTATCGCCCCACCGGAAAAGCTCTCCTGGTTGGACGCCGGTCTACAGGCTGCCGCTACCCGCGAATTCGACTGGCTGGTCCTGACCAGCGCCAACGCGGTTCCCGTTCTTGTGCAACGCCTCCAGGCGCTCGCGATCCCAACCCAACGGCTGGCCTATCTCAAGGTCGCCTGCGTCGGACCCGCCACGGCCGCAGCTGTCACTAACCAGCTCGGCCTGACGGTCCAGACGGTCCCGGAAACCTATGTGGCCGAGGCTCTGGCCGCGACCTTCAAACACCGCCAGTCAGCACGCATTCTGCTGCTTCAGGCCGATATCGCCCGACCCGTTCTGGCACAAGAACTCACCCGACTGGGCGCACTCGTCTGCTCTCTTCCGGCCTATCGCACCGTCCAGGGCAGTGGCGGCGTCACGCTCCCAGACCTGCTGGCCCGCCAGCAGGTCGACGCGATCACGTTCACTAGTGCTTCGACCGTCACTCACTGCCTGGCACGCCTTGAGGCCGAAGGCGGCAATCCCGCACTGCTGGCCGATGTCTGCCTGGCCTGCATTGGCCCGGTCACCGCCCAGGCCTTACAGGAGCGCGGATTTTCCGTCGACGTTTCACCCGCCGAACATACGCTGGAAGGACTGGTCGCCGGCCTGGCAACGTATTTCCAAATCCAGGAGCAAGCTGAAGAGGGTAAAGCCTCACAGAGAAAGGATAGATAACTCATGACCGATCGAGCAAACTTTCCAGCAGCTCGTCCGCGCCGCTTGCGCACGACGGCAGCTATCCGCAGCATGGTCCGCGAGACCCGGCTGACACCTCACGATTTCATTTATCCGCTCTTTATCCGCAACGGTCTGGACATCCAACGTCCCATCCGTTCAATGCCCGGCCAGTATCAATGGTCGCCCGACCTCGCAGCCCGCGAAGCCCGCGAGATCGCGGCAATGGGTATTCCAGCGGTCATTCTCTTCGGCATCCCTGCAACGAAAGACGCCGTGGGCAGCGAGAACTTTTCTCAGGATGGTATCCTGATGAAGGCCATTCACGCCATCAAAGAAGCAGCTCCCAACCTGCTGGTCATCTCAGATATGTGCTTCTGCGAATATACCGACCACGGCCACTGCGGGATTATCAACCAGGCCGGCGACCAACACTTTAACCCGTACCTGCCCGCAGGCTATCTGCTCAACGAACCTACCCTGGAACTGCTCGGCAAAGCCGCCGTCACCCACGCCCAGGCCGGAGCCGATATCATCGCACCCTCGGGCATGATCGACGGCATGGTCAGCGCAATTCGCCACGCACTCGACGAGGCTCATTTTCAGCACATACCGGTCATGAGCTACGCCGTCAAATATTCCAGCGCCTTCTACGGTCCCTTCCGCGACGCGGCCGACAGTACCCCACAGTTTGGCGACCGCAGCACCTACCAGATGGACCCCGCTAATCGGCGCGAGGCTTTAAAAGAGGCCGCCCTCGATGTCGCCGAAGGCGCTGACATCCTGATGGTCAAACCCGCCCTGCCCTATCTCGACATTCTCAGCACACTCCGCCAGACCTACTCCCTGCCCCTGGCCGCCTACCAGGTCAGCGGCGAGTACGCTATGCTCCACGCAGCCGCAAATAACGGCTGGCTCGACCTCGAACGGTCGGCACTGGAAAGTCTGCTCAGCATTAAACGAGCCGGGGCCGATACCATCCTGACCTATTTTGCAAAAGATGCTGTCTGTTGGCTAGAAAAGTAACGCAAGGAGAATATGCTTCATGGATACCCCACGTGTAACATTGATGGAACAATCTGCTCAGACAAGTAATAACCGCTTCCTGGCAGCCTGTCTCCAGCGCGAAGTCGATACCACCCCCATCTGGCTGATGCGTCAGGCCGGACGCTATATGGCCGAGTATCGGGCGCTACGCGAAAAATACGGCATTCTTGAGCTTATCAAAACGCCCGAACTGGCCTGCGAGGTGACAATGCAGCCCATCAAAGCGTTCAATCTCGACGCCGCAATCATCTTCGCCGATATCTTGCCCCCCCTGGAAAGTATGGGCCTGCAACTGAGCTTCGGCAAAGGCGAAGGACCCATCATCCATAATCCGATCCGCACCCCGGCCGATGTCGACGCGCTACGCACACCCGCACCCGAGGAGAGCCTCTGGTTTACCCTCGATGCGATCGCGCTCACCCGACGCGAATTGGCCAGCAGCGGCATCCCTCTGATCGGCTTCAGCGGCGCTCCCTTTACTCTCGCCTCCTATGCCATCGAAGGCGGCGGCAGCCATAACTACGTCATCACCAAAAGCTTTATGGTCAGCGAACCGGTCGCCTGGTCTCACCTCATGACCAGACTGAGCACCGTCGTCGGCCACTATCTGCTGGCTCAGGCCCGTGCCGGCGCTCAAGCCCTGCAACTCTTCGATAGCTGGGCCGGCTGCCTCAGCCCCGCCGACTACCAACAGTACGTCCTGCCCTACAGTCAACGAGCCATCGAGATCGCTAGCCAGAGCGGCGTTCCCATCATCCACTTCGGCACCGGAACCAGCGGAATGCTCAATCAGATCAAACAGGCCGGCGGAGATGTCATCGGCGTCGACTGGCGCATCCAGCTAGAGACCGCCTGGGAGATCCTGGGTGACTCTGTAGCTCTCCAGGGCAATCTCGATCCCGTCGCTCTCTTCTATCCCTGGGAAGATCTACGCCAGCAGGCCCGCGCTATCCTCGACCAGGCCCGCGGTCACCAGGGCTACATTTTCAATCTCGGACACGGCATCTTACCGCAAACACCGCTCAGCAACGTCGAACGTCTTATCGATTTTGTTCACGAGTATAGCCTGCAACAAAGCTGATCACTGATTAAAAGGGGAAAGAGAATGCTGCAAGTCGAAACGATGCGTACACGCATGGAACAGATGGTCCGCACTATCCAGGATACGATCAGTTCAGCGGTCGAACAACTGGATGGCCAGCACTTCCACGAAGATCGCTGGACCCGCGCCGAGGGCGGCGGCGGCATCAGCCGCATCTTACAGAACGGCAATGTTTTCGAAAAGGCCGGCGTGAATATCTCTACCGTCACTGGCACGCTCTCCAGCGAAGCACAGCGCAGCCTTAAATTGGGCGGCGAGTATTCTTCCACCGACCCGGTCACCTTTTATGCCACTGGCGTCAGCGTGGTTATCCACCCGCATAACCCGCTGGCTCCCACCGCACACGCCAACTACCGCTACTTTGAACTCAACGACGGCAGCCAACCCGGCTCCTGGTGGTTCGGCGGCGGCTCAGACCTCACACCCTCCTACCTGATCGAGGAGGACGCACAACACTTTCATGCACAATTGAAAGGTGCCTGTGATCAACATGATCCAACTTTTTACCCTCTTTTTAAAAAGATTTGTGACGATTACTTTTATATACCCCACCGCGGGGAAAGACGTGGGGTAGGTGGCATCTTCTTCGACCACCTGAATGAGCGCAATAAGGAATTCTATCTCGCCTTCCTGACCAGTTGCGCCGAGGCTTTCGTCCCATCGTATATCCCCCTTGTAGAGAAACGCACTTCGCTAGCATTCAACCCACAACAAAAGGCGTGGCAACAACTCCGCCGTGGACGCTACGTCGAGTTCAATCTGGTCTACGATCGTGGCACAACCTTTGGACTGCGCACAGGCGGGCGCACAGAAAGTATTCTGATGTCCCTCCCACTGACCGCCGCCTGGGAATACGATCAACAACCAGCTCCGGGATCTCCCGAAGCCGCAACCATCGAGGTGCTTAAACATCCACGCGAGTGGCTCTAAGCCACTCCGTCTATCGCACAGCAGAGCGCAAGAAAGGAGCTGTAGCATGGTTTCTGTCGCAGTCATCGGCGCTGGCATCAGTGGCCTGAGCGCCGCCCACCGCCTGGTTCAACAAGGCGTGCAAGTCACCCTTTTTGAGGCAACCAACCGCCCAGGCGGCATGATCCACAGCGAGCGCAACCAGGGATACTTGGTAGAGTATGGCCCTTCCTCTATAGAAGGCATCGACGCCACGACGGCCGCGCTGATCGAGGATCTACACCTGACCCCGCTGCGGACCGAGGCCAGCCCAGCGTCCAAAAAACTCTATATTCAGCGCCACGGGAAAGCCATGCCCGTCCCTATGTCGGTCGCTCCTTTCCTTAGCTCGTCACTCTTTTCGTTTGCTGGCAAACTACGCCTGCTCCGCGAACCGTTTATCAAACCAGGCGACCCCCAGCAGGAGGAAAGCGTCGCAGCGTTCGCCAGCCGCCGCCTGGGACGCGAGTTTTTCCAGTACGTCGTCAGTCCCTTTATCACCAGCGTCCTGGCCGGCGATCCCACACGCCTCTCGGCTCGCCACGCCTTCGCCAGCCTGTATCAGGCCGAACAACACTACGGCTCGATCACCCGCGGATTTATGGCTATGGCCCGCGCACGCAAACGTCAGCAACCTCCCTCTGGCACGTCTTCCCGCAAGACGTTCTCCTTCCAGGAAGGATTGCAGACGCTCACCGACGCGCTCTCTACGCGCCTTCAGTCCAATATCCACCTCAACACACCCGTCGTACAACTCAGACAAGCCTCCCACGGATGGCTCGTCACAACGGGCAGCACCACACACACAGAGCAGTTCTTTGACGCGGTCATTGTCACTACTCCACTCTACAAACTCCCGGAGATCATCACCGTCACGCCCATCGATCTCACGGGCTTGCGTACCGTCTCTTACCCACCGCTCTCAATCCTGGCGCTCGGCTTTCGCCGCTCCCAGGTCGCACACTCACTCGATGGACTGGGCATCCTGATCCCAGCAGTGGAAAAGACAACCATCCTGGGGACGCTTTTTTCGTCCACCATCTATCCCAACCGCGCCCCCACAGGCGAGGTGCTGCTCACCACCTTCATCGGCGGTGCCTGCCAACCAGAACAGGCGCAGCAACCCCCCGACGAACTCCTGGCAGTCACTCTGCGCGATCTGGGAACCCTGCTCGGCATAACAGGCCGCCCAACCTTTATCAAACACATCTATCTCAGCCACTCGCTCCCACAATACGAACTCGGCCACACCCAATTGCAGGAGCATATGGCCCGACTAGAAAACCAACTGGAGGGATTTTTCCTGGCCGGCAACTACCGCCAGGGCGTATCAGTGCGCGAAGCGCTCCGCTCCGGCTCCGCCGCCGCCGACCGCCTGACCACCACCCTGAACGTCCTGGCCACCACCGCCAGCGACTAAAGAAAAGCACCAGAGAAAGGAAAAAAGGAAAAATGCAAACAACGCATTCAGAACAACTCTTCGCCAGAGCACGCACCCTGATCCCAGGAGGCGTCAACAGCCCGGTCCGTGCCTTTCAGAGCGTCGGTGGCACACCACGTTTCATCGACCACGCGCGGGGAGCATACCTATGGGACGCCGACGAGAACCGCTACATCGACTACGTCCTCTCTTGGGGTCCAATGATCCTCGGCCACGCCCACCCGCATGTCGTCGAGGCGCTACAGGTCGCACTAACAAAGGGAACCAGCTACGGCGCTCCGACCGCGCTGGAAAACGACCTGGCGGCCCTCGTGATCGAGACGATTCCATCGATCGAAATGATACGCTTCGTCAGTAGCGGAACCGAAGCCACTATGAGCGCCCTCCGCCTGGCGCGAGCCTATACCGGGCGCAACAAAATCTGCAAATTCGCCGGCTGCTATCATGGACACGCCGACATGCTGCTCGTCCAGGCTGGCAGCGGCATTGCCACCCTGAACCTGCCAGATTCGGTCGGAGTGCCAGCAGGGAGCATCTCCGACACCCTTATCGCTCCTTATAATGATCTCGCGGCAGTCCAACAATTGTTTGAACGCTCTCCCACAGAGATCGCCGCCGTCATCGTCGAGCCAATCGCCGCCAATATGGGCTTTGTCCTGCCCGAAGGAAACTTCCTTCACGACCTGCAAGAACTCTGCCACGCATACGGCGCACTCTTTATCCTGGACGAGGTCATGACTGGTCTGCGCGTCGCGATCGGTGGCGCACAGGCCCACTGGCATCTGGACCCGGACATCACCTGCCTGGGCAAAGTCATCGGCGGCGGTCTACCCGTAGGCGCGTACGCCGGCAAACGCCATATCATGGAACTGGTGGCCCCGGCTGGACCCGTCTACCAAGCGGGTACACTCTCAGGCAATCCGCTCGCAATGGCGGCAGGCCTGGCGACCCTCCATACCCTGCTTCAGCCTGAACGCTTCCCGGCGATCGTCGCCACAACTGCACAGCTGATCGCAGGACTGCAAAGCGCCGCCACCGAGGCACACATCCCCGTTCAAGCCGCAGCCGTTGGAACCATGTTTGGCTTCTATTTCCTCAAAGAAGAGGGCCAACGCATTTATGACTATGCCAGCGCCAAAGCTTACGCAGATGTCGCTCGCTATCGCACCTTTTTTCATGCCATGCTGGCTCAAGGTATCTACTTCGCACCAAGTCAGTTCGAAGCTGGCTTTGTCAGCAGCGCCCATAGTCCAGCAGATATCGCAGCGACCTGCACAGCCCTGCAACAGACATTTGCCCAGCTCACACACGACGCAGGAGAGTAACGATGGAAGAAGAGCAGAAAACGCCAGCAGAAATCCTGTTTCGGCAAAAATTCGCCCAGTTTTGCCAGCGAAAGGAGCAAGTAGGCGAAGCAGAAGCGTGGGAAGAAATGGTCGAAGCCTACGCAGAACGCCAGAAAAAACAGATGGGGCCTTTAATCGCAAGCGACACCGTCGCCGATGGCTTCGCCAAAGGCATCCCCATTTTCGCCCGTATGGGCCTGAATATGGATGTGTTTGACATCTCAAACAACAACGTAGACGCAGCCCTGGAAGCGCAAAAAAACTGTCCCGCGCTTGGGTTTTGCCACGAGTATGGTTTTGAAAAACCATGTCACGTTATCTGCGAGATGGACGTTGCGGCCAGCCGCAGAGCTTTTCCCGACATGAACGTCGACATTCTCAGCCGGCAGGCAGATGGAGCCTGTGTCTGCCTTTTCAAGTACGAACGCAAGCGCGAGACAGAGTCAAGGAGCTAAGGCAAACCGGCAGGGCTACGCAAAAGTCATCAGAAGCAGGGGTGCAGGGGACGGTTGTCCCCTGCCGAAGTGTGAGGTGTCCTCACACAATCTCTCAAGAAAGGGCGGGTGGGTGGGAAAGAAAAGACTTTTGCCTAGCCCTGGGCAAACCAGCTCTGTCCTTTTATTAGTTGTTTACAGTTACCAGGAGGAACAATCACCATGACTTCAATCACTACCTTATTAGTCGAACGCACAGACCATCTGCACGACCGTTTTGACGCTCAATACGAGACTGTGCTTTTCTTTGACCTCACTCCCGAGAAATATCACGACTTCGTACGCAAATTATACAGTTTCTATAAACCAGCCGAAGAACTGCTCGCGCAGTTTGCCAACGACCGTACGCCCGCCTGTCTGCCTTTCGACCAGACACGCCTTCCTTCCTTGCTCAAAGACCTGAAAGCGCTTGGCGAGACCGACGAGAGCATTGCAGAGATCCCACCCTTCAAGCTGCCAGTCCTCAACTCGGTCCCGCTGGTCCTCGGCTATCTGTACATTATCGAAGGCTCGCTCTTCGGCAATGAGCCGGTGGCCAAACAGCTCCAGCAATCGCTAGAGATCGGCGAAGAGAACGGCGCAGCTTTTTTCTATATCATCGAGCCTCGCCTGGTTCGTCCCAAATGGAAATCCTTTCTTGGCATGCTGACCGCCTACACAACCACGCATCCTGAAACCTGCGAAGAGATCGCCACAGGAGCACTGGAAAGCATCCATGCCTACGAAGATTGTCTCTTTGAAGGCAAAGTCACCAACATCAAACGTATCGATCCTGAACTTCATGGTCACGCTCATACTCACTCGCATAGTCCAAGTCCTGTCCCTGCTGCAACTCAGGGCCACGACCACGATCATGACCATCACGATCACGATCACGAATAATCGGCTGACCATGAACTCCACGCTGAGGACAGAGCCATCGCGCTCTGTCCCCAGCTTCAAGCCATGTCTGCCACTAGAAAGAGGTGTTGCTATTGATGGCTTTTACGTAACCATCACGCGTATCTGCAACTAGTACATATTTTTATGTATTAGATAAAAATATCAACATATTATAGACAAAAATATAGTATTGTTTACGATTATAAAATAAAGACAAGTAACGTATACATTCATTTTACTCGGATAGGCAGAGATTTATAATTTATGGTATAACTGTTTATAGCTTATATGGGTTACAAATGGTAGTACCTTTGCAGTGGAAAACGCTTTTCACCAAAAACCGAACAAAAGATAAGTGTGCGGATAAGGAATAGGTATCTGGGGTAGATACACTATTTCACAGAAAGCACTTTTATCTTGCCTTCTCCTTTTCCTGGCCGATGGATCTCCCAGGGCTGTATCAAAACCAGCATTGATGCAGTCCGCATTGCCAATAACTCTTTTGCGACACTGATCTTCGTAGACTTGTCACGCTCTTTCATAGGCAAAAGTAGTGCGCTCTTTTAGCAGTCATTTCTATGTCACGGAGGACTGAACGCAATGGTGTTACACAAACGAAGGCCGAACCTGTGCTTGAGAGACGAACGGATACGTCGCCATTTGTCTCAACAGGATCTAGCTGATCTGATAGGGGCCACACTCAATACCGTGAGCCGTTGGGAGAGAGGACTCACCGACTGTAGTCCTTACTTCCGCAATAAGCTCTGCGAGCTATTTGGCAAAAACGCTCGCGAACTGTGGCTCATCTCTGAAGATGAAGCAGAGCCGCAAAGTCTCGAGATCTGCGACCCTCTTTTACCGGCTCCGCGTCGGCTAGTTGGCAGGGACACGCTTCAGAAAGAGCTTCAAGGGCAGCTCTGCACTACCTGGGAAGAACGCATCTTCGCCTTAGTTGGTTTACCTGGTGTAGGTAAATCGGCGGTGGCGATTACACTCGCTCACGATCCGGTTATACGTGAGCACTTTGCCGATGGTATTCTCTGGGCTAATCTTGGCCCCGAAGCAGATATTCCGACCATCCTCAATCGCTGGAGCACGCTCCTGGGTGTCATCGTCGACAAAAGCCTGGGAGTACGTGCCAATGACACCAGCCGCCTCAATTTGCGCAGCACGATTGGTCTGCGCCGGATGCTCATCATTATCGACAACGTCTGGCACCTGGAGGACGCGCTGCCTCTTTTGCAGCTTGGTGGGTCTTACTGCATCTTCCTCCTGACCACGCGCTTTATGAACGTCGCCTTAAACCTGGCGGGTGAGCGGATAGTGACTGTCCCCGAATTGTCAGAAGACGATGGTCTCCATCTGTTTTCGCAAGTCGCGCCGGGGGTAGTCAAAGCGGAGCCGCAGAGTGCTCGCAACCTGGTGCAGGCGGTGGGAGGACTGCCGCTGGCTCTATTGTTAATGGGACAATACCTGCGCGTCCAATCGCACACCCAACAACCGCGTCGTCTTAGTCTCGCCCTTGAGTGGCTACGCGACGGCGAAAAGCGCCTGCGTCTGGAACAGCCCTCACTCTCCTTTGACCAGTCGATGACTGGTCAAACACTTTCGCTTCAAGCAACCATCGCCTTGAGCGATCACTATATGGATCAGGATGCACAGGAGGGATTGCGCAGGCTCTCGGTCTTCCCGGCTCGCCCAAATGATTTCTCGGAACAGGCGGCGCTTTTTGTCGCCGATGTCTCCACTGATGTCCTGGATAGACTGAGCGACGCCAGGCTTCTCGAAAGCCAGGGACCGGGTCGCTACAGCCTTCATCAGTGCATCGCCGACTATGCAGCGCTCCACAACCACCATGAGACAGCAGCGCAACGGATGGTCGAATACTTTGCCGATTTCGTCGAAGAGCAGCAGGGCAACGACGAGGCCCTGTTCCAGGAGAGCGCAAACATCTTCGCCGCCCTCAAGCTGGCCTATAAATATCGGATGCTTGTCTCACAGATCAGGATAGTCACGGCTCTCTTCGACTTCCTGGAGAAACGTGGCTTTGCCGACCTGGCCAGAGAAAATTTGCCTGCGCTTCAGTGTTCCGTGCGTACCAACGAAGATTTTCGCTCGTTGCTGGATGTACTGCTGCATCTGAGCAAACTGGATTGGATACAGGACACACGCCTTTACTGCGTGCATCATCACGACCAGCACCTCGATCTACGCTTACACGAGATCTTGTTTGAGCGTCCTCAATCAAGTGAAAGCGCAGTCAAGTGCCAGCTATTGCCGCTGCTCGGGGTCAATGTAGAGGCCTCGGGAAACTCTTATACAACCATCCTCCAGCAGTTGGGGTATCCTCTCTTCTTTAAGCAGTCGGAGATACAACAGACATGGCAGGTCTCGCACAACGCCCTGGCGGCCAGTCGATCGTTGCGCCGAGGTCTGACGCTGGCGCGGCAGAGCGAGAATGCCACACAGGCGTGTGCAATCCTGGCCAACCTGGCGGCCCTGGCTCGTCAGCAGAAGAATTACCTTGAAGCTGAACAGCTCTTAGAGGAGGGACTTGGCATTGCCACAGAGAACGAAGATAGCAGGGGTCTCTCACTTTTGTTGGTAGAGAAAGTTCACCTGGCCTTTGCGGCGCATAAATTCGAGGAGACCAGCGATGCATTTCAGAAGATCCTCGAACTTGTGCCGCAAGAAAAGCTGCTGGCCATAGCGCGTTACTATAGCGTAGCTCGCGTGACAGCTTCGACGGAGAGATAAGTCAAACTATGCTGTGTTTCGTCGAGGGAGAGTGTCTGGCAAACACGCGCTCCCTTTTCAGGCAGACACGTCCAGCCCTGTCTGCCTCATAGGAGGAGGAAAAGGAAAGTATGGTACATTTCAAGCAATCGGTCGAGAAGACCCGGCACCTCTGGCGACTGCTGCGCCTCAAGCCAGCAGAGATGGTCAGCTATCAGCAAGAGCAACTGGAAAAGCTGGTCCAATTTGCGCGGGCAAACTCGCCGCTCTACCAGCGACTCTATAGTCACCTGCCCGCTGAGATCCACGATGTCACGCTGCTGCCGCCGGTTATAAAGCCATTTCTGATGGCCAACTTTGACGACTGGAGCACCAACCGAGCGATTACCAGAGAAGACGTTGGGGCTTTTCTGGCCGACAAGACAAAGATAGGCCAGCCCTACCACGGCGACTACCTGGTCTGCACAAGCTCGGGTTCAACTGGTCAACCGGGAATCTTTGTGCAGGAGCCTAAAGCCGAGTCGACCTACAGAATGGTCAATATGCTGCAAGCGAAACCAGCGGGCAGGAGCAGCGTACGGCGGAGGATACGCTGGGTGACCGTCTGCGCGACCGGCGATCACTTTGGCAGTTACTCGGCATACGCCTGGCTCAAGCGTTCGCGTGAGCGCTCGCCTATCCTCAAAATGATCTTCTCGCAGATGCTCGCTCTCGGGGTAACGCGGCCCTTGAACGAACTGGTGAAGGAACTCAATAGCTACCAACCCGGTATTATGGTCGGTTATTCGACGATGATCGCCAGTCTGGCTGATGAACAGAAGGCGGGGCGTCTGCATATTCACCCTCAACTCGTATCCATCGGTGGTGAAGGGCTGGCTCCTGGCGAATATCAGCGCATAGCTGAAGCGTTTCAATGTCCAGTTCACGACGGATATGCCAGTGTGGAGAGTCCGTATATCGCCATCTCCTGCACGCACGGATGGCTCCACGTTGACACCAGAAGAGTGATCCTGGAGCCGGTCGATGAAGACTATCAGCCTGTTCCGCCCGGTGTACAATCGCACACGGTACTGATCACCAATCTCCTCAATCGTATTCAGCCTATCATTCGCTACGATCTGGGAGATAGCATCATCGTGCGTCCAGACCCCTGTCCCTGTGGTAATTCCCTGCCTGCCATTCGGGTCGAGGGGCGGAAAAACGATCGGCTGCGTTTTAAGGATCAGCATGGGGAACTGAAATTCATTTCTCCGATGGTCTTTATCGCAGTCCTTGAGACGCAGCCGGGTCTTCACCGTTATCAGCTTATTCAAACAGGCCCATCGACCCTTCAGATAAAGCTGAACCTAGAACCGGAGGCCGAGCCAGAGCAGGTCTGGCAGGAGACCTTCCAGCGGTTACGGGCCTATTTTGAGGCCCAGGGCATAGACACAGTCGTCCTTGAGCGCTCTGATGAACTCCCCACGGCGAACCCAAAGACTGGCAAGTTTCATTATGTGAGCGTGCAGTTAGACAAGGTCTCCGCCATGACCACCGCCCCCGAAAAAGCCGCTTCCATGACCCAAGACCTCCACGCCTGATCCCTCTGGTGCTGCATCTTGCATCAGCCACCCCTACCCAGATTGAGGCAAGGGTGCAGAGATCGAGACTCTGCACCCCTGTTCTGAAGGGGACAAACGGGTGAGTAGGGAGAACGTCTGCACCTTGCATCTGTGGAGAGCGCGACGCTTTCCTCCTTTAATAAAGAACACATTGGGATAGATGACTATAAGCAATGGCGATCTATCTACCGTGGGCCACAAACAGTTGGATAGCCTCGACAGCCTTGCGATAGCCGCCACTTGCGTGGATAATCGCCTGCATCTCGCGGGCGTTTGCTCGAAAAGTTGGATCTTCGTATATCTCTGTCACTGCCTCTTGCAAACGTGTGGCGGTCAGTTGGTCTTTGTCGAGCAAGAGACCCAGGCCCTGGCCGGCGATCTGTTGGGCGGTCAGGACCTGCTCTGGCATTTGTGGCACAACGACCAGAGGGATACCATAGTAGAGCGCCTCCATAACGCTATTCATCCCGCCATGCGTAATAAATACATCAGTTCGTTGCAAAACATCGAGCTGTGGAACGTGCCGATAGACCAGAAAGTTCTCTGGCACGGGTTCCAGCAGCGCTCTATCGATCTCCTTACCGATTGATTGAACGACCTGCCAATCGGAGTCCTGGAACGCTTGAAAGCAGTCGCGGATAAACGTGATCTGATGCTGGTTACTAAAAATAGTTCCCAGAGAGATATAGAGGGTTGGTCGGCGTTGCAGTTTTTCCAGTGGGAAACCGGAGGGATTGAAACGTGGGCGAATGGAGGGTCCAACAAAGACAAAGCGATCGTCAAAACTGTCGCTGGCTGGTTGCAAGACGCGGGGAAGAAAGACAATATTCACCGGTTCGATGCGCATAAACAGACTGGAGAAGGGCAGGGGAGCCAGGTGCTGAGAAAGACAGAAGTCGTTAAAGGCCTTGCTTACGGCAAAAAAGGCCTCTGCATTCTCTCCATTGGCCAGAGATTGAAACTGTTCGACTAACAGATTAAACTCCTGGTTGAAGGCATACGTTGAACGAAACTGGATCGCGGGCAGACCGAGCAGTTCCACACATATTTTGCCGAGCGCCGAATCGTACAGGATATAATCGGCATGTTGCGCAAAGGCATCATCTTTAATCTGAGCAAGCACATGCTGGCACTCTTCAATGGTCTCGTAGCCCATGCGAATAAAAGGATTGTCCTGCGGATTATTGCCGGTGTAAGTCATATGCGCCCAGATACGTGTAACAATCGAGGTATAGGGTTTAAAGATCGCACCAGTCGCCTCGATAGAAGGTCGAAACTCTTCTGTAGCATAATAGACGACTGTATCGCCACACGCGACCAGCTCTTGCACGACAGCAAGGGTGGGATTTATATGGCCATACTGGGGCGTAACGAAGCAAAGAAAGCTCGTCATGGCGCTCTGTTCCTCTTCTCTTTCAAGATACAAACTACAAAACGACGGACAATCAAGGCTCGTTCCACCGGAAGCTACGCGACAGTAAGAGATCTTTCTTCTCCCCGGCGAAACGAGCGTCTAACAGGCTGGCCAGGACGCTTGATCCATGCACGCGTCGGGGCTACACCTGCTCAGCCATCCTCGGCAGCCACGACAGGCGCAGCAGGCTGGGGCAGCTTGGTGAGAGTGACCAGGGCATAGAAACCACCTGCAATGACAAGCAGACCGGTTACCGTATAGATCGTATCGATGGGGCCAAATGTAATCCCCAGAAGAACGAGGTGAAAAGATCGCAAAACGGTACTATCCAGATACCCAGCCAGTGCAACCGAGAGGCTCATTGCCAGAAAGACCAGGGGAGCCAGGATCGCGGACACGCGTCCAACAAATTCGCGCGGGGTGACCTGCAAGACCAGCGGCCAGATGAGCGGATTAAAGGCCCCCATCGGGACACCGAGCAAGCCAATCACGATCAGTGCAGGGACCAGCTGAGTTAAGCGTGCATAGACCAGCGCGAAAAAACCGAGTGAGATGATCGCCAGACAGAACATACGGACCAGTCCCACCCTGCGAGCCAGAAAAGCCACACTCAGTGCTCCACATAAGGCCCCGATCCCCAGGGCAGTATTTAAGACACCGTAAAATATGACCGGCGTATGCAGGTTTTGCGTCACAAAGAAGATATCGAGTGCCTGAATAGCGCCGGCTCCGAGCATCACCACAAAGATAGTCACAAACAGCGTAGTCAAGACGCGATTGCTGGTAAAGAACCGCAGTCCGAGCGCGAAATCGGCCAGGACGGGGCGCTGCTTGCTTTTAGTCATAGCCCCGAACACAGAGGGAGCAAGCCGGGCGATCGCGAAAAACGAGAGGACAAAAGAGAGTGCGTTGATCAAGAAAGCACTTTGCACACCCAGTCCAAAATAGAGTGGGGTTGCCAGCAGTGGACCAAAGACAATGGCCAGACCCATCGTGATCTGCAAAAGCCCGGTAGCACGGGGACGGAGATCTTCCTCCACCAGATCGCCGATCAGGGCCATCCGCGCTGGACCGAAAAACTGTGAGCAGGCGGTCGTGAGAAAGACAACGCTATAGATAACGGTCAGCAGAAGAGCGGTAGGATAAGCCGTATTGCGCAGGAGCGTCATCAGGAAAAGCAGTCCGATGAGCACCGCGCGAAGAGCATCGGCCCAGAGCATCGTACGACGTTTGTCCCAGCGATCCACAAAAACGCCCGCCAGGGGTCCGACAAAAACGGTAGGTATAGATGTAGCCAGCAGAACGCCACTGACCGCCAGAGGACCCCAGGACTGTTTGACCGCAAGAGAAGTGACGATCCACAGGATAAGAGTGGTGTTAAACACAAAATCGCCGATCGTAGAGATCGCCTGCCCTATCCAGAGGATAGCAAAAGATCTATTAATCAGCACAAAGGCCTTTTTGTGCGCCAGATCAGGAGCCAATTCAGCCATACTTTTTGTCATCATTTCTCGCTTTCTATCCTACTAATCGATCCATGCAAAGCGCCTGATAGGCTCGTGCAAGCGCATAAGAGCACGTACTATAGCTGAGATTGTAGGAGAGAGCGCAGATGGCCCTGTTACACACTCTCACTTGTAGGGCTATACGACGTACTACATGGGTAGAATCATCAAAAGTACAAGTCTCCATACGTTCTATAGTACATCTCGTACCCCATGAGTTAGAGCACCACGGTGTATCATCTTTCACACCTTTTTCATCATTTTTAGCGGGTGAATGCCCTTCTGGCCCGCTTGCCAGGTTATTTTAAGCACATTCATGAATTGCGTTTTGTGAAACGGCATGCTATGCTATATGCAAAGTCAGCACTGACTTTGCGTCTGGTGCATAAGACGCTGGCAACCTTTGTCTACGCGGTGCGCTCCCGCTGGACCACCTACGCTTGAAGGTTGTCGGACCGAGAGTACATATGGACAGGAGTTTCGCACGATGACACGTAAACAGATCATCATACTGATTACGCTGGCTTCAGGTGTTTTCATGGGGGCATTGGACATGTCGATTGTCTCGCCCGCCTTTACCACGCTAGAAAACACCTTTAAAATGCCGGCAAACATTATCATTTGGACGATTACCATTTACACGCTGGTCTATGTAATCAGCCAGCCCTTGACTGGAAAGATCTCGGACATTTACGGTCGAAAATGGATCTACATTCTCTGTGTCGCGCTCTTCGGCATAGGTTCGCTGATCTGTGGTCTCTCTTTCAATCTACCCGCCTTTCTCGTTGGGCGAGCAATCCAGGCCTGGGGTGCGGGAGGCATCTTGCCAGTCGTTGGTGCTGTGGTTGCCGACACCTTTCCTGAGAAGCGGCGTGGGATGGCGCTTGGCATTACCGGCTCGCTCTTCGGGGTCGCCGCGATCATCGGACCGAACCTGGGAGGCTGGTTGACCAGCGGCCATAGCGTATTCGGCGCTTTTACGACAAGCTGGCACGACATTTTCTTCCTCAACGTACCGATTGCTGTCTTTGTGATCATCATGGCGTCGTTCTTCGAGCCACTGCCCAAGAAAGAGACCAAACCGTTCGACTGGATGGGTGCAATTACCTTGAGCCTTGCACTGCTCACACTCGTTTACGGGTTATCGCAGATCGACTTCTTGCACCTCCTACAAAGTTTGGCCACCTGGCCGGTCGGACCTAACCTGCTCTTCTCGCTGGTATTTTTCGCGCTCTTCATTCGCTTTGAAAGGCATGCGATTGACCCGCTCGTCAGCATTCCGCTCTTCACCCGCCGCCAGATGTTGATTGTCAGCTTTCTCAGTCTGGCCGCTGGTACCGTGATTGTATCGCTTTTCTTTATTCCAGTTTTATCGCAGTACGTCCTGGGATACAAACCCGATCAGGCCGGGAGTATGGTCACCATTGCGGCGGGCATGCTCCTGTTTACAACTCCACTCACCGGGATGCTGATCGATCGCATTGGACCAAAAGCGATCATCATCAC
>DAOTTJ010000063.1:0-20778 GCA_034437695.1 Ktedonobacteraceae bacterium | reverse complement strand
TCGAGCAGCAGAGGCTTGCGTCTTTTCAGCGCCAGGAACACCGCCGTAGCCAGACTCCTATCTGCAATACAACGCGAGGCAAACATTGCCTGCTGGACATCTTCAATAGTCATTAGTTGTTCCTGGTTCAAAAGAGGCCTCCCCAGCGCAAATAATCAAGAGTATCACGTATGCTCTGTATTTTATGTTATTGGAGAGGGAAGTGGCAAGCCGCTGCCTCAGGATTTTGCAGGCCTGTAAAAGCCGCTCGCGCTCAGAGAGGCAGAAAACCCGATATCAACCCTCGTTTCTTGATAAGGCAGACACCTATGTGGTAAGATAAGCGCTGTTACCAGAATAAAAAAATGGTTAAACGCACCATTCTTCCCTTGCAAAAGGGAGAGCAAGAACGGCTGAAAACCTGTTACAACGGTGCTTGCCTGTCAGGATGAAATACGGGCAGCCTGTGCAAAACATCTTTTACTGCAAAACATACGTTTGAATACACTGAAGAAGGCAGAGTCTATGGGAAGTATTTTCCAACCAGGAGATCAGAGCGAAGAGCAGCAAGGGGGTTTTCAACATCCCTTGCCCCTTGCTATGGCGCGGCGTTTCGGGAAAGACCCGGTACGCGTGAAAGAGGTTCCTTCGCTGCTCTTAAAAGAGCGCATCATCTTTGTACCACCTGCGATCAATGATGAGGTCGCCAACTTTGTCGTAGCGCTGCTGCTGTACCTGGAAAGCCAGGATGTCAGCAAAGAGATCCATATGTACATTAACTGTCATGGATCGATGGACGGTAATTTCTATTATGGTCTGGGCATCTACGACACCATGCAGTGTATTAAGGCAGAAGTAGCCACCTATGGAATAGGGGTGGCGCAGGGAGTGGCAGCGGCACTACTGGCCGGTGGAACTCCTGGCAAGCGCTACTGTCTGCCGCACGCGCAGGTTGTATTGCACCAGCCATATAGCGCGGCAAGAGGTCAGGCCAGCGATATCGACATTCTGGCCAAAGAGATTGTGCGTCAGCGTCAGCTCTTCCATGAGATCCTCTCCAAGCACACTGGGAAAGATCTGGATGTGATCAAGCAAGATGCCGATCGTCGGCGTTACATGACGGCTCAGCAGGCGGCTGATTACGGTCTTGTTGACGAGATCATCTCTTCTGACAATCTTCCAGTTAAAGCATAGGTGCAAGAAGGAGCAAGAGATGGATAGCATCTTAGATACAAACGAGACCCGACGACGTCTGGCCAAACTTGGTCTGGCCTCGCCTGCGGTCAACAACTCGTATTATGACCGGGAAGAGCGCTCGATCAGCATGGCCCCAGAAGACCTGCTGTTGCAGGAGCGCATCATTTTCCTGGGCAAGGTGATCGACGATTCCGTGGCTTACGAGGCGATCATGTTGATGCTGTATCTGCAAAGCGAGGATGCGACCAAGGATATCACCTTGTACATCAATTCCCCCGGTGGCAGCGTCACGGCTGGTATGGCCATCTATGACACGATGCAGTTTGTCAAACCGGAGATCTCGACGATCTGTATTGGTATGGCAATGAGCATGGGAGCATTCCTGCTGGCATCAGGCACGAAGGGCAAGCGCTTCTGCCTGCCCAATTCGACTATCCTGATCCACCAGCCGTTGCTCTCCGGTGGCCTCGAAGGTCAGGCCAGCGATATTGACATCGAGGCTCGTGAGATCCTGCGCTCGCGTGCAGAACTCAATGAGCTGCTGGCCAAGCACACGGGTCAAACCCTGGAGCGCATCATCGAGGATACCGATCGCGACAACTACTTCTCCGCCAAGCATGCCGTAGAGTACGGTCTGGTCGACGAGATCCTTTAAGCCTCCCCGTGTGAGACTTTTTGCGAGATTGGGAAGCGCCAAACATTGGTTCGGCGCTTCCCAATCTCGCTTGTTAGAAGGAGAGTTACAATGCATAAAGAGAGACAAACAATATCCTACGCGTCCTCTATACCCAGCTTTTTAGCCAGATAGGCCCAGTCAGCCGGGAAGCGAAAGGCTTGCTGCCCTGGAGGTTGGGGAGCCTGCGTCTCTATCCAACGGACAGGCACGCTCCCGCGGTTAAAGAAGCCGTGCGTGCTGCCAACACCCGTCCAGCTTTGACGTGGTAGGGTTTGCCATCCAGGAGTGCATCTGCTTCGCCGCTGACAAAAAAATAGGTCTCCTCAAAGGGGTGATCGTGGACATTGCCATCGCCACCGGGTTGAAATTCGACCATGAATAGCGTCAGGTGCTGTACACCCAACATACGATCTATCAACATTTTCAGCGAAATGCCGTAAATGTTCCCGCCGCGATATCCGTCCATCTGTAACTGACTGGGCGGCGGCATATGCGCATCCTCAAAATGCCCGAGGTAGCGCGTTGTGGGGTCGCGAAAGTCGGGAAGTTGACCCTCATCGGGCGCTGTCTCGCCTTTAAAGAAGAAGGTATCGCGCTCCTGGCCCACTGGTTTGGGCTGAGGCGAGAGCATCTCCAACCAGCACACTGGCTGATCGCCGACGCCCCGCCAGGCATGAGGCAGACCGGCCTGGATAATCCCATAATCGCCAGGACCCAACCGATAGCTGCGACCATCGATACTTCCCAGCACATGTCCCTCTAGAATGTAGAATGCCTCTTCATAAAAATGCACATGGGAGTTTATCGTCCCACCAACTTCCAACTGACACAGTCCCAGACCTGTATGCACAGCTCCGATCGTATGGTCAGCTAGCGCAGTGCGCGTATACCCCTGCTCTGTCCCACATACGCCGATGGAAGTTGAAAGAGAGCCTGGGTATAAGTGGTAATGTGATGCATTCTTTTTAACCTTTCAAGAGATGAAAAATATGCTCAAAAAGTCCGGCCTAGCGGTCCAGACCAGACATCTGAGCAAGTACCTGGAAGAGTGCCGCGAAGTCTTCCTCGCCCAGACCCATCGCCCGCGCAACCGTGAGCATCTCGTTGGAGAGCGCGACCGAGAGGAGCGGAACATTGGACGCGCGACCGAGTTCCAGGGCCAGTTGCAGATCTTTCTGCATCATATTCATATCAAACCAGACCTCCGCAGGCTTTTCCAGGATAAATTGGGCGCGATGCGCGGTCGTGGGGGAGGCCAGCGCACTGTTGCGCCAGGTGGCAACCGCCGTCTCACGCGAGATGCCATTTTTCTCAGCCAGCAGGATACCTTCGCAGAAACCGAGGAACTGGATTGGCAGACTGAGATTGATCGCAATCTTCATCAGAAGGGCCTGTCCGTTGCCGCCAACGTAGTCCATTTTCGCAGTGATATCCCGCAAAAGTGGCCTGACCTGCTCAAACACGGTCTGCTCGCCGCCGACGATCAGCGAGGAGGTCCCTTGAGCAACGTGGACGATCGTCCCGGAAACCGGTACATCGAGCATAGAGGCACCGAGGGTCGCCACGCGTTCGGCCATCTCGCGCGACATAGCCACACTGATAGTGCTCATATCGATATACACCTTGCCGAACTGCAAACCGGCCAGCACACCCTCCTCCCCGTTGCAGATCTCCTGAAATGCGGTGGTGTTGGTCACCATACTAAAGATCACATCGGAGCGTTCAGCGACCTGGCGCGGCGACACGCCCCATTGCATCCCGGCGTCCAGCAGCCATTGAGCCTTCGACCTGGTACGGTTATAGCCCGTCACTGTATGGCCAGCATCGAGCAGACGTTTAGCGACCTGTCCTCCCATTTTGCCAAGTCCAACAAAACCAACCTGAGCCATTGATACCTCTCTCCTTTCATAACCACACACAAACATATGCGTGTGTCAAAAGTATGGCAGATTCGTAGTGCCAAGTCCAATCAACCGAGAGGGTTTGAGCATGTTGAATTTCCATACGACCTTATAGGTAGAGTAGTAGCAGCGTCAGAACTGATTGTGAAACTCTCCACCACAGGAGCACTGAGTGAAAGAGCGGCGAGTAACCTCTCTCTGTACTTAAAGAGAGCAAGTACTTACTTGTGGAGAGAGCAGATCAAAAGTAGCTCTATTAAAGAAAAAGGAGAAAACTCATATTAAACTGATTCTGCGCTATGCACGCTATGCTATCGTCACCTTAACTACCATTGGCTTCGCGCTCACCTCTAACTAAGCGCTCTTTTTCTCTTTTCTAGCTGAGTGAGCATGAAAGCCAGCAAAGAGAAAAAAGGAAGCATCTCAACAAGCAGAGAGTGAAAGAAAACGTTGGGGAGAATGCAGAGAGCTGTTTCAGCAATTAATTCTGATGAACTTGTAATTTCTCTACGCTAGCAGAACCGGCGTTATCGTAGAGCAGACGCTGACGTACGTTCTGGAGATACGCCCGCAAAGTATCGTCGATATGCTCTTTCATCTTTTGGATTGCCAGATCGGCATGCCCATCTTTAAGGGCCTGGAAGATAACTTGATGTTGCCCCACGGAATGGAGGAGTGAGCCGGAGGCACCGTCGGTAACAATTCTGGCCGTCCAACATTGGAGACGCAAGACCGTCTCGATGGTTTCAGCCAGGAAAAGGTTGTGGGAGGCGCGGGCAATACACAGATGGAAGAAATCATCGCTTGCAAGAAAATCCTCTGCCTGCTCCTCGACTGCGGCTTGCTGGTTGCGAGCCAGGGTCTGTTCGAGTACATGTAATTCGGGAACCGTAATGCGCTCACTGGCCAGGAGAACCGCCTGAGTCTCCTGCATGCTGCGAAACTCAAAGAGTGCGAGTACCTGTTCCGGGTCAACCGGCATCGGCAGGTTATGCGCACCCGCTCCGAAGAGCCGTTCGCCATCACTCACATAGATACCGCTGCCTCGGCGAGTGCGGACGTACCCACTGGCGGTCAAGAGTTTGACCGCTTCGCGCACGATAGTGCGACTCACGCCTAATTGGTCTCCCAGGCTTTGTTCTGTTGGCAATCGGTCGCCAGGCTGTAAACAGGCGGATTGAATAATGTCAATAATTTTTGCCGCTATGATCTCATAGCGAGGCTGATACGAACCTTTCGGATCATCAGAGGCGCTTCTCATCGATTGCCCTCTTTGCTTTTGTCAGAACCAGGTATTCTTTTGACACAACCATTCACCTGTATCATGTATCTGCTTCTCCAGAACCGTATGCGTCAGTCCCTCTACTATAGTCTTATTGTACCATGTTTCACTCTGGCGCGAAAGCAGGATCTTCCCTTATTTAAAAATCCTGCAATGAGGGTGGTTGCCAACCAGGTGTAGGAAAGAAAGGCCATGAGAGCGGAACAGTGTCCTTTACTTGAATGAAAGAAGACGGCGAAGACGTGAGTCTCGCGCTTCGCCGCTCTGGCAATGATCGGTTGTGCCAGCTAATCAGAGCCGTTGGCCAGGGACCAGTATCAGGCATGGCTCACAGGCCCATCGCTTCCTCATGAGTGTGTCGCTTTCAGAGCCTGAGCATAGAAGGATTGTGCGCCGTCAGAGACGGAGAGGCTGCCGATGGCAACCTGACCAGCTACTTTGAGCAGGGCGCTTGCGACCTGCGCTGCTCCGGGCGGATCAAGGATAATCTTGGGGCGCACAGCACCGCTGTTGGCGACAGAGTCCATAAAGTTCACGATGGCCAGTTCTGCGGGGGTGAAGCTCGGCCTGAGATAGGCTCGACCTGCTGCCGAGGCTGGTACACCTCTCTCAAAGCCGAGCGCTTTGACCGCATCAGGGTTAGTCACCACAAAGCTGACAAAATCAGCCGCGTCAACTGGATAGGGAGTATCTGCCGCAATACTCAGGAGTTGGGAGGCTTTGATGTACATGCCAGGCGTCGTGATAGCCGGGTAAACACTCAGCACAAGCGGATGGGTGGTGGCAGCCTGAAAGGCGACATACTGGTTCGAGAATATGTGACTGAAGACTGCGATCCCTTTAATAACGCTGGAGTCAACCGGTGTGCCGGTTAGATCTAAGGATGCCTGAATATGGCCCGGCGGGCAGGCTTTGGCCTGGCGCAGGACATCCCAGTAATGGAGCCACTCGGCCACATCGTCTTGCGCAAAACCTAACGCCCCCTCAACAGTATAGAGTTCTTTGCCGTGCTGGCGAATCCAGACCTCAAAATTGTCATAGTTGCCGCTGCTATCCGAAGAGCCATACGAGTTACTACCCAGCGTCCGGGAGAGTGCGATCAGGTAGGGCGCGAAGGCATCCCAGGTCATAGTTGCCGCAGGCGGTTCAAAACCGACCTGAGTCAGGCGCGTTTTATCGTAAAACATGCACTGGTAATTGCTACCCAATGAAATACCATAGATACCATTGTTGACCTTACTGCTGATGATCTGCTCGGCGTCAAAGTCAGTAAGGTTGATGGTCTGGTTATAGATCAGCTCGGAAAGCTCAAGCAGAATCCCCTGCCGTACGTAGCCTGCGATATAGCGCATATCCATCTGGATCAGATCGGGGGTATGTTTGGACGCGATCTGTGCGTCGAGTTTGGTATAGTAAACATCGTTGCCCGTGTACTGCGAGGTAATCGTGACGGAGGGGAACTGGCTGTGGAAGAGGCCAATGGCCTCAGACGTGAGTTGATTACGCTTGGCTGATCCCCAGAAAAACATGCGCAGTGCGGCATTACCCGTCCTGCTTGTTGAGAGGGTTGGAGCTGGACCATCGCAGGCTACCAATCCAGGCAGGAAAAGGCTTCCCAGGCCTACCAATCCTATCTCCATAGCGTGTCGACGACTATATCTGGTATGCATAGAGCATTGGTCTCCCTTCATGAGACAAAAAACATCAGGGTGAGCGAGTGGAACTATTCTCTGTTCGCTCACAGCTATTGTGCTGAATCGCGTTTGGTGCCAACGACACCCATGAGTTCTTGTACAATCTCTTCCAGTTGCGCAGCAGTCTCGTCGGTCGACTTCGCATCTCTGGTCAGCTGGATTGCACTCTGCGTGGTCACACGGATAGCCGCGCTCAGTGCCTCATTCGCCTGTCCCTGGTATTTCAGCGCGAACTCGATATATGCGGCGATCCGTGCCATCTCGGTAAAGGTCGCAGCCAGGCGAGCCTGATCGAAATGTTCGGGTCTGGTACTGATCTCCGAGCAGAGAAACGTGAGGCGCTGCGAGGCCTTATGAATGGCTTTAGTGTAGTATTTGACCGATTTCAAACCTGCCTGCGAAGCCTCAACCATCCACGTCTGCTCGACGGCAACCGTCTGCTCCTGGTCGGCCAACGTTTTGAGCAGTTGACTACTGTTGCGCAGCGAGAAAACCGAACGCATGATCGGCTCCGCAATCCGCCTGCTCGTTATGCCACCGATAATCACAGCGATGAGGATAACCACCGAGACAATCAGAAGCACGGTCTGCAACTGCTGGTCCGCCAGACCAGCTACAGAGTTAAGAGGCTTTAAGACAAAATAGGTCCAGGGAAAGATCGTACTCGTATATGTTGCCGCAACAAAGGTTTGCTGCTGACCCGCAGGCGTAAACTGGAAAAGCGTGTTCGCTTGCGAAGTGCGTTGAAATTGCGCCAGTGCGCTATCACCAATACTGGTGACAGAATGGGCACTATTGCCATAGAGATTCTCACTCTGAATCTGCTGCTGAAAAGTCGGCGAGAGCGATCCAATCGCTTTAAAGAGATAGAGAGGACGAGTAAATCCTGAATGGTCGGGGTTTGTATAGGCGATACGCACCCCATGCTGATCGAGCACGAAGGCGTAACTGTCCGTACCATTCACCTGCGTCTCACTATCTACTGGCGACCACAGACGGTGCAGGCCGATCGAGGCACGCAGTATGCCTAGCGTCTGGAAATTATCATCCAGGATACGGGCATAGATATCTATCGATGGATTATTGGCCAGCGGATCGTAGAAAACATCGGAGGCGACAACCCCAGAAGAATTTTGCAATTGAGAAAGTGCTTCCGGTTGGATCAGATCCTGCCCGTGCTTTTGTGGATCAGTCGGATAGGTGAGTACAACCTGTTGTCGGGTAGTAAGGACTGATATACTTATATAATCAGCCACATCGCGGTGGAAGGCGGAGAAGAGCAAATCTGTGGCTGCATCGGTCTCGGTACGATTGCCGTTCAAGAGATCCTTCAACGGTTGAGATGAGCTGAGAACCTTTACATCATTCAGGCGCTCGGAGAAGTAGGTATCAATGAGTTGTACATGCGTCTGGGCGTCTTTCTCCATATCGGAGCTTAACTGGTTAATCAGCGCCGGACGCAAGAAGATCTCAATACTACCGACGGCTGCTATGAGTGTAAAGAGAGCAACGGCAATCAAAAGCAACGAAATATAGATTGAAAGAGGTACGCGTCTTCCAGGCGTGGCAATGCTTCTGAGGCTTTGCATCATAAAGTGTATCCTATCTGATCTTAAAAGCATTAAGAATAACGGAGCAGATTGAGTTTTTCCATATCAGCAAGGAGCGAAAGAATCTCTTGCTGAGGATGCCTGAGCAATCTGGCCAGATGCTCGACCGAGCGCTGGCCATCAGTAAGTAAAAAGAGTTGTCGGTGTATACGAGAGAGTTTCAGACTGTCAAAGTCAGGCAACCTATATAAAAACTGCTCTGAACGCCGAGGAATAATCGAAGAGGCCATACTGGAATAGAGAGACGGCTCTTGAGCCGACGCTCCAGGGATCTGTTCAAAAGGGACTGCCAGGGGAGACAAGAGGGAGGTCTGTCCTGAGGGTACTCCTGCCTGAAAAATAAAGTAGCACTTTGTCCAGGTGTTAATCTTTTTAAGCGCCTCAGTGCCTCGCATATTGCCCACGCTGGCATTAACAATTTGTCCATCCCTTATATACAGTGCGGCTTCTTCGAGCGTGTTCGCGGAGATCTCTCGCTGCGCCGTCAAAATACCGGTCTTCTGGAGCATAACCAACATTTGCATCACGTCAACGAGCCTGTCCGTAGCGGTTCCACGCACTTTCATAACATATGAGATCCCTCCTTCTAACACTCTAACACCCATTTCAGAACGTTTCTTAACGCTCTGACTATACCTATCTCTCCTTAGACAAGCGCTGGAAATCCCTCTCCCCTAGGTGCTCCAGAAACCACCTGGGTGTCTCCTCAGCTCTTTCCTTAAAGACAGCATCTCTCAACGAAGAAACAAATACTTTTTCTCGTTTGCATAAAAATCTAGCATATTTCTCTATATCTTGTCAACATTAATACTACTAATCATGGCTGTACAAAAGTCTTTTCTTGCCTACCCATCTGTCCTTTCATGCAGAGATTTTGTAGGGAACTGGCAGGATGGCAAACCCGGAAACCCTTCAGACGCTCTATTTTAAGAACCTACCAGTACCAAATAGTCGTACTAATATAGACTCCACGGCGCGAGATAAGCAACAGCATCTCTGACGAAGCTGGAATAGAAAGAAGACTGAACAACTTCATAAGAAATTGCTCATTATTGTACTGACGCGTTTAAATCAAGCACATAAAAAGAGAAAAGGCCGGTAGCCGAGGCACAGAAAGACTGAATGGGTAGGTGTGTAGAGGAGTAGGGAAAGAATGCATCAGCGAAAATGGCGACAGAGCACGAACCATCGAATTGTCCTCCATGACAATAAATGCGCTCTCAAAAAAGAGACAGGTGCTGACGCTGTGTTCAAGTTGGTGACTCTTCTCCCTGCGTTGGGACGACTTAACTTGATGAGAAAACTTCTTCTCGTCATTTTACCATCAACACTACGGTAAAACAAGGGGGTTGTCAAGATGAAGTTATTGTTCAAAAGAGCAGAAAATATCGTACACCGGGGAAAATCTTCTAGGATATACTACAATCGCGAACGAGAGGAAGGGCAGGCCCTCTCTCGTTCGCGATCTTGCCGCTTTTCAGTCCCGACCGCTTACCAGGCGGAGGGAGGCGGCGGAGGAACGACCGGTGGCCGATCGTCGCAGGTGATGGTGTTCGGCAGCTCCCACGGTGCGAGCCAGGGACCAGTGGTCCCGCCTCCGGTATTGCCACCGAGGTCGGTCACGGTGAACTCCGAGCCTGTCGATGTGAAGTGGAAGGAGCCGCAGTTGTTGACGCCAACGGCACCGACGTTGCGTGCAACGACATTTTGGAACGTCGCGTTTCCGGCGGCACGCGCACTCAACACCGATGTACCCGTTCCGTCAACGTGGATGTCGCGGAAATGAACGTTTGTGATGGTGTAGAGATCCTTCACAGGATAGTCAGACACGATGAGAATAGCGTTATACGTGCTCTGTAGGAAGTTGTCGCCGGTAACCTCAATATCTGCCGTGAGCGAACCTTCGAGCGCGTAGAGCCAGATCGCTCCAAGACCGATCTTCCAGTTGAGTTCGAACGAACCGGCCCGCACTGTCGTATTGTTCGTGAAGCGCAGGTAGCCAGCGAACGGGGTCGAGCCAAAGCGCGATCCTGCGTGGAGAGCACTACCCTCGCGCACGGGATCGGCCACGATGTTGTTCGATACGGTGTTGTTGCGGCCACCATAGATGGCAATTCCGTTCGCAAGCACCGGGTTCTGTACTGTATTGTGCTCGAATACGTTGTTGGCGTCCTCGATTGCAGGTTGCCCACTGACCGCCTGCGACCACATCGCAAGTCCGTCATCGCCCGTGTTGCGAATGAGCGAATTGACGACTCTCGATTTTGTCACTCCCTGATGGAAGTTGATGCCGTCGGCGATCTGGTCCATGATGACCGTGTTCTCGATCGTCACGTTGTTCATCGGCCCGTCGAGCCAGATACCAACCTTTGTGTGTTGGATGTAAAGACCATCGATAGTCGAGTCGCTCAACGCCCCGCCGATACCGTTCACCTGATCGGTGTCGATGCGCTCTCGAACGTCGCCCTCGATTGCAAAGTTCGACAGGTGTACATTGCGACTCCCGCCGGCTGATGCGTACTTGCCATAGAAACCGACACCCGTATGGATGGAGCCATCGGGCGCTGGTGAGGGAAGCGTCACCTGATGGCCTGTGACGATCGACCACCAGCTACCGGCCCCTTCGATCGTAACATTGTCGACGATGATGTGCCTGTTCACCTGGAAGGTGCCAGCCGGGATATAGACCGTCTTACCTAAAGCTTTCGCCACCTGAATAGTGCGATCGAACGCATCCGCAGAGTCGCGAATACCGTGCGGGTCAGCACCAAAGCTGGTTACGGAGATCGAGTTCCTGGGCTGCGGCGCGGGACCGTCAATCTGCTGAAAGTCGACGAGATCGATAACCGTCCACGCTGCATTCGAGCTGGCGGGTACGGTCAGGTGGACCACATCTCCCGCATCATACGTGTGGGAGAGCTGCACGCGCAGATCATCATAGAAGTGCATCGGCCTGAACGGTTTCGTTATAACCGGCGTGGGTGTCGTAGAAGCCGGAACGCACGAGCACTCGGTGATCCACTGATCCGGGAAGAGCAGGTCCGCATTCGGATCGTTCGTGAACGGATACTGGTTGTAGAGCCATGAGTACTTCGAGGTCAGCGTGACCGTCTGCGGACCCGTGTGCTCAAGGCTAATGTCGTTATGGCCGTTGTGATCCACACTCACAGTCAATGGGGCGTCGATCCCGCCGCCGGTCGGAGCGTCGGGGAGCGAGTAGCGGATAGTCACCGCGTTCGCCCGCTGCGTAAGCGTGAACGCGACAGACTGGCCAGGCGCGAGCTGCACGGCCTGGCGGCCTGACGCCTCACCCGACAGCGTGTAAGCCGACGTATCGAACGGGAGGATCGTCCCGTTCGTCGTGGCGTTCTCAGCCTCCTGCTCGACGATACCAAGCTGAGCGCCACGTCCTGCGACAAGCGAGGGATTGATCGCAGCAACGGTCACGGGACCAGCCACGTGCGTGGATGCCTGCGCTGTCGCATGTTGAAAAAAGAGGCCGATGCCCAGGATCGGCACACAACTCGTGAGGATAAGGAGAGGTATCAGGAGTCTCCCCAGACTCCTTTTACGCACCGTGCGCTTTGCGTCCTGCATGTTGAGTATTCCTTTCGCATAAACTGTTGAGCGATAGAGAAAAGATATGTTTGATTGCTGCTCTGTCCGCTAAAGCTGATCAACCAGAGAACATGAGTAACCCGCAACGAACGAAACAGCAACCAAACCATCGGCCAGAAGCTAGCCAGAACTGAGCTAACTCAAAAAATTCGAGAAAAAAGGCATGCCGTCCCTACGTCATGTTGTGAGGACATTCTGAAGGCACCCCACAGCATCGACGCTTCAAAACCTGATACTCAAAGTGACGAGCTTCTCAATTTCACACAACCCGTATGAAGAGCAGAGAAAAACCGCGAGGAAAAGGGATTATTTGCGAGCAGGATAGAAAAGTGGGGTACGCTCACATACATGTTCGCCTGGGGAAACCAAGAAATACCGGATGCGACCAGAATGCATTGCACTGATAGCATAAAGCACCATAGCAGATTAACTCCCTCCAAGATCGTTTACGTCCTACGATGACGCAGAGATACACAGGTTGTCTCTCCTGGCTACAACCTATCCCATATGTATACATAAGAGAAAACTGTGCAGCATCGCCAATCACTCTTTGCAGCCAGGTTTTCGAGAAGAAATTAAAGGTAACGTTTACCTTTTTCTCTACCAAGAAAGGTAGCATAGAAAAACGTGATTGTCAAGAATGCACAGGATTTTATGAAAAATCGTTTCTTAACCTCTTTTTTTAACATAAATGATTGTTTCACAACCTACAATAAGCCTGCTCAAACAAAGGATAAGGGACTGAACTGAACAAAAGAGCATCCAACCTCGCCCCTAAAACCAGGTTATCGTTCACCTTATTTTTACCTTTTTGCGCTGATTTCTTCAAGCCTCTCCCCCTTACAGGCTGAGAAGATTTTTTAGCAATACGTCAACCGATAGTCTAGCAAAAACATTTTGCAGACTCTTCTAAGCGCATTCGCTCTGTGCTGACAACTGTTGTTTTTGTCAAAATTCTATATATTATATAGAAAAGGGCGTGATCGAATATTGGATAGAAAATAGTGCTATGGAAAACTCGGACCGGCCAAAGCCAGGCTATTGAAAAAGGATGCATCACTTCCTATTCTGGCTGTGACTGCTAGCGATTTTCGCGCGGCCGATGGAAATCTTGTTCATATGTGAACAGGGTCTGGGAACTGAAACGATCTGATTGGCCGGGAAGCCGTATGTAGCAGCGATCTGACTATCGACATTTTGCAAGACGAAGAAAAAGGGGTACCCGTTCGCAAAAAGAGTTTCGTTTCTAAAGTCCTCTCGTTTACGCTGTTTCTCCTTCTAGAGGCTGTCCAACTGCTCCGAGCCCGTAGCGTTCATCATCCAGAAATATTCATCGAACTGAGCATGCCTGGGACCGCCAGAACACAGGCATGCTCAGTTCGATTGGTGCCTATCTCAGGCAAGAGGCTCGGCCATTGTCCGTAGCTGGATTTCGATGATGCGTGAGTGTGCAGACTGCGTGCAGGCCAGGAGGACCGCCGCAGCTACATCCTCGGGATCAAGCATGCCCGATTGCTCAACCCCTTCCGGCGTACGTCCCTTCCCCAGGGCAAATTCTGTTTTGACTCCCCCAGGACAGATCACTCCTACCTTGATGCCATGAGGACGCAATTCTCTGTCCAGCGCCTGCGCGAACCTTACCTGCGCAAATTTTGTTGCACAGTATACCGCTTCACCCGCAAAGCCATAGAGACCCGCCATCGAGGAGATCATGAGAAGCGTGCCTGACTGCTGCTCAAGCATCAAAGGGACCACGTGGCGGCTAAAGAGGAAGGTCGAACGCACATTGGTATTCATCATCTCGTCGTACTCTTCAACGCTGGTGTCGATCAGTTGTTTGTAGTTCCCCATCCCGGCGTTGTTAATCAGGATATGCACCGCTCCAAAGTGCTCTTTTGCCGCCTGTACGGCCCGCTGAGCCGTTTCTTCTTCGCGAGCATCTCCAACCACCGCTACGGCCCGCCCTCCCGAGGATTGGATAGTCCCCACAAGCTCGTCGAGCTGCGGCTTCCGACGCGCAATCAGCACCAGACTGGCTCCCTCTTCGGCCAGGGTCAGGGCGCATGCTTTGCCAATCCCCGAGCTGGCTCCTGTAATTACACACACCGATCCCTTTAATCTCTGACTCATCTCTATTCTCCTTAATTGTAAGATAGCCACTCTAACCGGAGAAGCACGTTCTATCATCTCCCGATACGCTTTGCTTAACGCTCTTTATAAGCCGGGACAGCTAAAGGGTTGCGCTCGGCAAAAGGCCGTTGATGCCAGTAGGGATAGATTGTCGGAATCTCGCTGGCCCTATCGAGCCTGTCAACTTGCTCGGCAGTGAGCTGCCAATCGACTGCGCCCAGGTTGTGTCTGAGCTGCTCCTCGTTGCGAGCACCAACGATGACGCTTGCTACGGTGGGACGCTGCAACAACCAGTTCAGCGCGATCTGCGCCACTGATTTGCCCGTCTCTTCGGCTATTGCGTCGATTGCGTCCACGATCTCGTACACCTTCTCATCGGAGAGACGTGATCCCTCTGAGCCGATCTGCTGCACTCGACTACCTTCGGGCGCTGGCTGGTCACGGCGGATCTTTCCCGAGAGCACCCCTGCGGCCAGTGGACTCCAGACAATTGTCCCAACCTTCTGGTCAATGGCCAACGGCATGAGTTCCCATTCGTATTCGCGTCCAACCAGCGAGTAAAATGCCTGGTGGGCGACATAGCGCGTCCAGCCATAGACCTGCGCAGTGGCCAGCGACTTCATCAGGTGCCAGCCAGAGAAGTTGGAACAGGCGATATAGCGCACCTTGCCGCTCTGAACCAGGGTATCGAGGGTCCGCAGTGTCTCTTCAACGGGGGTCAGCGCATCAAAGCCATGCAGCGTGTAGATATCGATATGGTCTGTATTCAGTCGGCGCAAACTCTCCTCACACGCCCGGATCAGATGATAGCGCGAGGAACCAAGCTCGTTTGGCCCCTCGCCCATGCGAAAGGTCGCCTTCGTTGAAAGAAGAAGCCGCTCGCGCCGTCCCGCAATCGCCTTGCCAAGCACCTCCTCTGACAGCCCACCAGAGTAAACATCTGCCGTATCGAACAGATTGACCCCCGCCTCCAGACAGATATCCACCAGACGACTCGCCTCGGTCACATCGGTATTCCCCCAGGCGCTAAAGAAAGCGTTCCCACCCCCAAAGGTAGCCGTCCCAAAACTTAATGCAGAAACTTTGAGACCAGAACCACCAAGTTGCCTGTATTCCATCGCGTTACTCCTTTTTCTCTTGATCGTACACTCTGCTCTTTCCTTTGCGCAAGACCAGAGTTCATTGCCCACGACCAGTATGCGTCTCTGCTAGTAAAGCCTACGCACCTCTATGGTCGTGCTCTCTATACCTCATTTAGAACAATCTGCGCCTTAATCGACGCCGGTTTCATGTGGGCTGCATATTGAAATGCCGCCACGCTCTCTTTGAAATCAAAGGTATCGGTGATCAGTGGTCTGACATCGATCTTCCCGCTCTCCATCAGAGCCAGCGCACGCGGATACATATGCGCGTAGCGGAAGACGGTCTCGATATGCGCTTCCTTAACCTGCGCAGCCACGATATCGAGCGCGACCGGAGCGCCGGGCATGCCGATAAAGACTACCGTCCCCCCTGGACACAGGGGTGCAAAGACGCCAGCCACTGAATGCGCATTGCCGCTGGCCTCGAAAACGATATCTGCACCCCAACCATCGCTGAGCCTGTTCACTACCTCAACGACGCTTTCTTGCGTCACGTTGACCGGCGTAATTGGACCAAGCGTGGCCGCACAATCCAGTTTGGGCTGCAATACGTCGGTGATGACGACCCGACTGCACCCACCAGCCAACGCAGCCAGAGCAGTTACCAGACCGATTGGTCCCGCTCCAAGTACCACCGCCAGGTCGCCAGGTTTGATACGCGCCTTCGTGGCTGCGTGCATACCCACAGCCAGAGGCTCAACCATTGCTCCTTCAGCGAAACTGACGGCGTCGGGCAGCTTAAAAGTATACGCCGCCGGGTGTACCACGTATGGCGTTAGACAACCATGTACCGGGGGAGTCGCCCAGAAGCGCACAGCCGGGTCAAGATTATAGATCCCCAGATGACTGGCCCGACTGTTGGGATCGGGGACACCAGGTTCCATGCAAACCCGGTCTCCAACCTTCACATTTTGTACCTCGCGGCCTACCTCGACCACCTTACCCGCCGCCTCATGGCCCAATACCATCGGCGCACGAACGACAAACTGGCCGATAGCTCCATGCTGATAGTAGTGAACGTCGCTCCCACAGATGCCCACTGTGTGGATGGCAATACGCACGTCGTGTGGTCCCAACGTCTCAGGTAGCTCGATTTCGCGCACCGCGAGATCTTTCGCCTTTTCAAGTACAACTGCGATCATTTTCTCTCCTCCAATCAGATAGGCTAACAGAAAACACGCTAACAGGACTGACGCACAACAAGCATAGGATCAAACACAAGCCGCCGAGTCTCGCTTTCTGCGTTTTTGATGCGCTCGATGAGTAAACGCGCACCAGCAAGACCCATGTCGTAGACCGGCTGATGCATTGTAGTGAGCGGTGGATGAACCAGCGAGGCCATTAAGATATCGTCGAAGCCGACAACCGCGACCTTCTCAGGCACAGCGATACCCTGTGCGGTCAGATAAGACAAGGCACCGAGCGCGGTCAAATCGTTGACGCCAAAGATACAGGTGAGATCAGGATGCTCCTGTAAAAGCTGCTCTGTCGCCTCGCGACCCTTTTCAAAAGAGTAATCAGTCTGAACGATTGGCAACTCGCGATGTAGAGCAAGCTCGTCTGCGAGAATAGCCTCCCATCCCATAACATCAAGGTAGGCACGCAGGCGTTGCTTCGCCGACGCGGCGTGCTCCGGTCCAGCCAGAAAACCAATCCGCCGATGCCCCCTGCTAAACATCCATTGCATCGCTTCTGTGGCCCCTTTATAGTTATTCACCGTAATATGCGAGACATCCTGCCGCTCAACGCCTCTACCTATAAGCACGACAGGCACATTTGCCGCCATCAATACATTGGTCAGCAGATCGCTAAGGGTCACATCCACAAGAATAGTGCCGTCCACCGACTGCCGCCTGAGAATATCTATCGCCTGCCGCTCGTTGGCAGGTTGCCAGTCAGTCTCCAGCAAGATGACTGTATAGCCGTTGCGCCGGGCCTCGTCCTCGATCCCACGAACCATCCCAGGAAAGTAGGGGTTGGTTAGATCTGGGAACGCCACTCCCAGGGTCATCGTACGCCTGGTCATCATTGCACGCGCCTGAGCATTCGGCACATAATTCAGATCGCGCACCGCATCTAGCACCTTTTGTCGCGCCTCCTCACTCACATACCCCGAGCCATTCAATACCCGTGAGACGGTTCCCATACCCAGTCCGGCCCGCTGGGCCACATCTTTCATTGTTGCCATCTCTTTCACCTCCCATCTCCCGGCATAGATGGAAGCGCTCCCACATTCTGCAAAAAAGAGAGATCCCATATGCAAGCGCTGTTCTCCGCAGCGCCTCCATATTTTCTCTTTTTCCTCTCGTCCCGCATCATGCACCAGACACATTTCAGAATCGGACGTATATTCCGCTCTCTCCATATCTCCCTGGACTGTATCTTGCACGTGAAGTTCAGATGTGGAAGCGCTCCCATATATAACTATAACCAACCCACAGGTTGGTTGTCAAGGATGCTATGCGTTGATAGACGGAGGCGAGGTGTGCGAGGGGGTCCATTTAAAAGCGGTGCTCTCTCTAGCGAGCGCTTAGGATGCTAGAGTGGAGTTGTCTCATTCTCGATAGCTCCTAGCTTTCCAAGCATAGCTCTTTGAGCTACCGTCAAACCCAGGGTATGAGTAATATTCATCCGCTCATAAGGTCGATCGCTCCTCAGCGTTTTAAGACACTCGCCGGTCTGGACATCCCAAAGCTTGATCACCCCATCATGACTGCCACTCAGCATGGTGGTATTATCGGGGTGAAAAGCCACAGACCAGACCCAGCCAGCATGCCCCTGCAAGGTTTTCAGGCACTCTCCGCTCTTCACATCCCATAAGCGCACATTCTGGTCTTCTCCACCACTGACCAGCAGCATCCCATCTGGACTAAAGGCTACAGAGCGAACTCGATCAATGTGTCCTTGTAAGGTTTTCAGACACTCTCCGCTCTCTACCTCCCATAAGCGCACCGCCTGGTCATCACTACCACTGGCAAGCATCGTCCCATCTGGATTAAAGGCCACAGAGCGGACTGGGTTGGTATGTCCTTGCAAGGTTTTCAGACATTCTCCGCTCTCTACCTCCCATAAGCGTATCGTCTGATCCTCCGCGCCACTGGCAAGCATCTTTCCATCTGGGCTAAAGACCGCCGAGTAGATCCAGCCGATATCTCCCTGCAAGATTCGCAGAGACTCTCCGCTCTCTACTTCCCACAAGCGTATCGTCTGATCCTCCGCACCACTGGCAAGCATCTTTCCATCCGGGCTAAAGGCCACGGAACGCACCCGATTGGTATGTCCCTGCAAGGTTTTCAAAAGTTGCCCACTGCTTACCTCCCACATATACACCTTCTGGTCTTCTCCACCACGAGCAATGATAGTCCCACTCGGATTAAAGTCGACGGACCAGATGCGATTGGTATAACCCTGCAACGCTTTCAGGGGTCGACCACTGCTGATATCCCATAGATGCACCGCCTGGTCGTCGCCGCCGCTGGCCAGGATCGTCCCGGCAAGATTGAGAGCAATAGAACGGATCGGGTTGGTATACCCTTGCAAAGACTTAAAACACTGGCCGCTGCTTACCTCCCACATACGTATAGTCTGATCGTCGCTACCACTCACCAACGTCGCTCCATCCGGGCTGAAAGTCACCGAGCAGACGCGATCGTTATGACCCTGGAGCGTTTTCAGACACTCTCCGCTCTTCACATCCCATAAACGCACCGTCTGATCCTCTGCGCTGCTGGCAAGCAGCAACCCATCCGGGCTGAATGCCACACAACGCACCCGATCATCGTGACCCTGGAACGCTTGCAGCAGTTGGCCATTCTTTACTCTCCATAGATGCACCAGGTGATCTTCCGCCCCACTGGCCAGCGCCGCGCCGTCCGGGCTGAATGCCACAGACCAGACCCAACCAGCGTGGCCTTGCAGGGTCCTGAGACACTGGCCACTGCTCACCTCCCACAAACGCACTGTCTGGTCATCACTGCCACTGGCGAGCAGCAGTCCATCCGGGCTAAATGCCACACAACGCACCCGATCAGTATGACCTTGCAGGGTCCTGAGACACTGGCCACTGCTCACCTCCCACAAACGCACTGTCTGGTCGTCGCTGCTACTGACCAGCAGCGTTCCATCTGGACTGAATGCAATTGACCAGACACGATCGTCATGCCCCTGGAGCGTTTGCAGCAGTTGACCGTTACTTACTCTCCACAGATGTACCAGGTGGTCTTCCGCACCACTGGCAAGCATAGTTCCATCTGGACTGAATGTTACGGACCTCACCCAGTCCATATGACCCTGATAGGTGTGTAATGACATACCACTGGCTGTCCACCATAGTCGAACCTCACCATTCGCAGTTCCAGCTCCCAACAAATCACCTTTTGGACTTAACGCCACAGTGAGGACACTGCCAAAGGTATCAATAAAAGCACAATCTATCAGCCGAGCAGAAGCAAAACTTACCTCAGCCAGTGTCATATTCCTCAAGTACGCTTGCCGCACTTCCAAATGAGAGAAGTCATAGCCGTATAAATCGCTCCCCGATGCAACTAGCAGGTTGATGAGATTCCCGGCTGCATAGCTATATGGCAAAGAACTCGTTGCGTGCAGTTGTGCAAGAATGCTTTTACCCTTTTCAGCTATCTTTTCTTTCCCAAGGCTATTCAGCAACATCCGAGCAAGAGGCATAAGGATCAAGCGTATCTGACTCTCACGCAGGTAGTCTTTCGCCTGGGCTTTTATTAAAGCATGGCTCTCAAAAAGGGTAAGTTTCTCCGTTCTGAGTTCCCTCCCTATCTGATCCACAAAGCGATCAGTCATATATTCCATAATGACGTTTTGCAGCGTGAAGCCCGTGGCATTTGTTTCGATAAGCGAACGTTGCCGCAAAGATCCTAAAACCTCATGTAACTCCAGCCTTGATAGTGTATGAGCACTATCCTCGTAAAGGGTCTCTGGCCACACAATCTCACGCTCAATAGCCAACCAGTACATACTACTCTGTTCAGCCGGCGAGAGCCGCTCAAACTGTTGATTTAAAATATCGCGGATATCACTAAAGATAACCTCTTCTTCTTGCAGAAACCTGGCAATATCACCATGAAAAGCATCTTGCACAAACTGCGCCACGAGCTTTAAGGCTAACGGATTGCCCGCATAGTGCTTAATAAGCGCATTACAGGTCTCCTCCATTCCATGCAGACCCTTGTCATGTAAAATTTTCTGACCATCATTCGCCTTCACCCCTTCCAGGGAAAGCGACCGCACAGGCGAAAAGACGCCATCTAGAAGCCCAATCTCTTTGGGTTTCTCTCGACTGGTCAGGAGTAAGCAGCTCTGGTGCTTCGCTTCTCCTAAGCGCTGAAAGAGCTTTCCATACCCTTGATAACCTCTCCTATATTGACCCGCACGTGTACCACTCTGTAAAATCGACTCAATATTGTCCAGAACTATCAAACAGGGGTATTCGCGTAAATACTCAAGTAAGAGGGAGATTTGAGCGTCTTCGTCTTCTAAGACATTTGTTTGATGCTGATGCGAGATGAATTGGATAC
>DAOTTJ010000062.1:0-5848 GCA_034437695.1 Ktedonobacteraceae bacterium | reverse complement strand
AGACAAGTTTACGAAGTAAACCAGTTTACATGAAAGGAAGAAACATATGGAGAATAGCCAGTTGAGTCAGGCGAGGCACATCCAGAGTCTGGCCGAGGAATATGCCAGTTACGCGACAAGCAGAGGTGGACTGGGCAATGTGCTTGGGGGATTAGCTGGGATAGTTATCTATCTCATAAATGGCTTACTGGGGCGTGGAGGCCTGACAACTGTTCTGACCATTGGTCTGACCCTGGTCTGGCTGGTGGGTAAAGAGGTAGTGCGTAAGCTCCTCTATCGTTCGTTTGGTGAGGTGAGTGAAAAGAGATCTGTGCAGCAGAAGCGTGGGCAACTCATGCTGATCTGGTTTCTGGTGGGTGTTGCGCTGTGCATCTGGATCTGGTTCGGGTGGGCGTATCTTGGTGGAGACTTTCAGCATCCGGTTGCGTTCTGGCAGGTGGGTTTGGGATTGGTGTTTGCTGCGAGCATGCCCTGGATTGCCTGGCGTTACCTGTACAATGAAGACGAACTCATGGTAGGCATTTTTCTGTTGCTCTGTTGTGCGATTGTCAGTGTTGGGGGAGTATTGGGTCGGGTGGGGGATGGCTGGACGGGTTGGGCGTTTGCCGCGTGGGTGCCGTTCTACGCCTTGATCCTGCTCCATCGTGGATGGAATGAGCATCTGAAATTTCGTTGGCTGGCTCGCCAGTTTGCCAGACAAGCAGAGGTACAGTAATGGGAATAGGTGAAGAGGAGTTAGGTGAGAGTTTGCAACAGGTGCAAAAGCTCGACCGTATTATTCATGAGCCGGCGCGTCTAGTGATTCTGGCCGCGCTTAACAAAGTTGCGGAGGCGGACTTCAAATTTCTCTGTGCTGTAACTGGTTTGACCAAAGGCAATGTAAGTCGGCAGAGTGTGCTTCTCGAAGAAGCCGAGTATATAGAGATACGCAAATTCTACCGCGGCAAATTGCCAGCTACCAGCTATAGTATGACCGAGAAGGGTCGAGCCGCCTTTGCTGATTACTGGCGGCATATGCTTGCTTTACAGCAAGACATGCAGGAAACCGAAATATAGTACCTGGGCATTTTCGCAGGCAAGAGGAGAGCTTCACATGCCATTTTTGCGCGATTTTATTGGTCAACCACTCGCATGGAAACGTCCGCGTTTCTTATCTAGCACCTATGAATTGCAGGGTGGAGGGCAGGTTCTGGCCACAGTTGTCCGCGTGGGTACCTTGAGGCCGCGTCTGCTGGCGACCTCCGAAGGGCAACAGTGGACATTCAAGCGCGAGGGCATAATGCAGGCGCGAGTCGTCATTTATGCATCCGAGACTTCTGGTACAGCCGAATCCTCGCAACCGCTAGCGATGTGTAAACGTAGAGCGAATGGGCATGGTGAACTGACCTTGCCCAATGGCCGTGTCTATAGCTGGACGCATAAGGGCTACTGGCGTCCCGACTGGTTCTGGGTTGGTCCGCTCAACCAGCCTTTATTGACCTTGAAGAAGGGTTATACATTTGAAATTGACCCGGCGGCCAGCGATCTTCCAGAACTGGCGTTGCTGACGGTGCTCGGTTTCTCGCTGCTCCAGATGAAAAGAGAGGAGGATGCAGCGGTAGCTGCTACTACGGTAGTACATGGCTAAGCAAGTTACAGAGAGCGTCAACATCATCGAGCCACGCCTGCGTCGTTCTTATAGTCTAATAGATCGGAGTCTGGCGAGACTTGACCCACAGGCTACTCCGTGGGCCAGCCTCTCTCCTGGTTCGCCGGGTCCGCGAGGAGATATACTGGTCTTTCCAGGTTCCTTTAATCCACCTACGCTGGCTCACCTTGCTATCTTGCGTCAGGCTCGCAAGCTAGTAAATCGTCAGGGCGGACACTGGCGGGCTTATGTGGCTTTAAGTAAACAGATAGTTGACAAAGAGGCTATTGTGCGTATGACGTTGCTGGATCGCGTCGTGCTGCTGGAACGTGTCTTGCGCAATGAGGTCAGAGATGCGGGTATTCTGTTGCTCAATCGGGGATTGTACGTAGATCAGGCTCGCTGTATTCGTCGGGCCTTTCCCCAGGTGCGGCGGCTAGTCTTTGTGTTGGGTTTTGACAAGATTATCCAGATCCTTGATCCGCACTACTATACCGATCGTGAACGTGCCTTGCGTGAACTCTTTGCCGAGGCCGAACTTCTGGTCGCGCCGCGTGGCAGTGCCGGGACCGGTGAACTTGAGCAGCTTCTGACCTTACCTGCCAACCGACCTTTTGTTCACGCTATCCACCCGCTCCCACTGCCTGCGCGTTATCGTGAAATCTCCTCGACGCAGGCGCGGGAGGGCGTCGAGGACGAGTCGGGTTCTGCTGTGCTGCCCGAGCAAGTGCGCGATTTTATCGTACGTACGCGTCCCTACGAGCCGCCGCTGGAGATTGCCGGAGCGGCGCGAGACCTCTATGCGGAACGGACGAGTTGGTTGCGCGGTCTGGTCAGCGATTAGTATGGCGGAAAGACAGTTTGCTGGACCCGATCTGGACCGTATCGCCTTCCAACAAATGATAGCGCGTAATACGCATCCCGTTGACAAACGTACCGGTTGCCGAACGTCGATCCTCAATCTCGTAGCCGCCATTGGGCAGCAAACGAATCGTCGCGTGCAGGCGACTGACCGCCAGGTCCTCCAGGAAGATATCGCATTCGCGACTCCGCCCGATAGTCGTCTCCTGATCGCGTAGATCGTAGCTGCCGATGGCCCCGCGAGTATTCGAGAGGTCGAGTTTAGCCATCGCGCTCGCCTCCGGGTCGAGGTTTTTCAAGTGTTTTAATTCTTGCCCGCGTGAAGAGGGGAGCATAAAAGGTCGGGTCCCTTCCTGCCCACTAAACGTCAGGCGAAGATTGCCAAAACACAGAACATCGCCATCTTCTAACATTTTACTCGTGACGGGCGCTTCATTGACCAGGGTATCGCCGCTGCCATGATCGTCGCGCAGCATATACCCTTCGGTTGTTTTGAGAATACTGGCCTGTTTACGGTGGGCTGCAAGGTCCTCTAGAAAGATATCACATTCGCGACTGCGGCCCATAGTTGTGATGTCTTTCCAGAGTTCCAGGCGTTTGCCCATCTGTGAACCTTGTTTTATCACAAGATATGCGGCGGATGAGTGGTCAAACAACTCTTCTGGCATGGATTTCCTCTTCAACATCCTGCACTGTTGCTCCCTGGATAACGGTGTGACAGGTTTAGTTCTTCATTGACTATTTGCGCAAACGAGTAGCAGTCGTCCGATATTCTATAAGAGATAGACTGTCGCTGGTTGGCTTCGCGCTAAAAAAGATCTCTCTTTTCTTCAACGAAGAAAACATTGATTTGTAGCACATTTCTGTTGGCAGAAATATATCTCGCTTATTTTATACTGAAATTCGTGGCTACTAAGAAGAAGAGGGAGTGGGAGTGGTGGTGGGTGCAGTCTCTGTTATGGTGATGTTGTTGGTATTGGTAGGCAGTGTTTTCTGGTCGCCGCCGTAGACCTTTACCGTAGCCAGTGCAACCCCGTCCTGTGCTGCTAAGATTGTCTGAGCTTGAGCGATAGTTTTACCGGCGATCAGAGAGCGCAGAGCCTGGAGATTGCTAAATGAGTAGATTTTTGCGCCCTTTGTTGCGATTTTAATGTCGATTGTCTGGCCGTCGATATTCTGCGCGGCCGAGATGACAGTGGTAGAGATCTTGCCCAGTTGTTTATATGACGGAGTGCTGGTGATCCATTGCTGCGCCATAGAACTTGCCAGCGATCTTGCGCCGATATAGTCGTAGACTTCTATCGTGCAGGTGACGTAGATCGAGGCGATCACGCTAGCAGCGTGATCGCCTGTCATGTGGTTGTAGGCATAGTCTGGCTGGCAGGAGAGGCCATTGCCTTCGTGTTCGGAAGATTTGATGTGATTTTTGAGCGAGTTCTGCGTTTCGTTGACCTCGCTGCTATACCACTGGCCATAGGCGTTCTGCCTGGCTGTATGCAAATCACCTTGTGTAATGTAGGTATACGGTGCATTGTTGCTATCTGTGCCGTGTCCTGTGGCGCTGGCTGAAGCGTATTCTGTAGAGGAAGTGGAGTCGACCCAGCGGGCCTGGACCTGTGCCTTGCTTCTATCGGGCTGGCCGATGATCGCGGAGAGCGTATAGACAGTAGCGAGCGCGGCCTGTTTGGGGGTAACGGTCACCTGGCTTTTCACGGGCAGAGGTAAGATATGTGCGACTGGTGAATCTGGTGGGCCAACAAGCGCGTAGACCAGACCGCCACCGATCACAACAACGAGCAGTGCGCAGATGGCTGCGAGCAAAAAAGGCCGCAGGCGTCTCTGCTTCGCAGGTGCAGGCACCCTCACGTCGGCCGGCGGTGGAGGCGCTGGCAGAAGGCCATAGGCCGATGCGCCGGCTGGCATTGTACCCGCCGGAGGATAGATATCTCTCGCTGCAACTGGCTGGTTGAGGGCTAGCTCGGACCATGTCATCGCGCCTATGTAAGGGGTGATCAGACCAGGCTTTTCGCGGGGAAGAACGTCGATTTGCACGTGCTCGTGGGGAAGAACGTCGGGTTGCACGTGCTCGCGGGTCGGTGCTTCATACAATGCTTCGGCTCCCAACGGTCCTGCGACCAGTGGCGATTGGCCCTCGACTTCGAGGATGCGACCAGGAGCCGAGGGCCATTGACCGGAGATAGGGTTGCGTCCAGGCGTGGCGGGCTGTCCCTCGACTTCAAGGATGCGGCCAGGAGCCGAGGGGCGTGGCCGGGAGGAAGCGACTGTCTTTTCGTCGTCGCCGTCTAAATCTGCCTGATTGACGCTCGCCGCCTGACGGGCGTCTGGAATAGGCGAGGGTTGTCTCTGGGAGACCGTGTCGAGCTGAGAGATACTGGGCAGCGTGGATAGAAACGCCGAGGCAGAAGGTCGTGCCTGTTCCTCGTTGCCAAACAGAGGTGCTCCCAGAGCCGTGACAAAGCTTTCGACATCGGGAAAACGTTGCAGGCGGTCTTTGGCCAGCGCTTTGAGAATAGCGGTCTCGATCCGATAGGTGACCAGTACATTGAGCTGTGTCGGTGAGATGGGCGTCTCATCCATATGTTTAAAGCCCAGAGCAAAGAAATCCTGGGCATCGAAAGGTGGACGCCCGGTCAACATATGATAGGCGATGCACGCCAGTGCATACTGGTCGCCTTCTTTGCTTATAGTTCCGCGAAACTGCTCGGGGGCCATATAGTGAGGTGTACCCACCGCTGTTCCCAGCTTCATGCTGCCGGCCAGCATCGTCGCGATCCCAAAGTCCGCCAGTAGAGCTTCACCACGAGCATCGAAGAGAATATTTGCCGGCTTGAGGTCGCGGTGAATAACGTTCTGGCGATGCGCGTACTGGAGGGCCGAGCCGACCTGACCAATGATGGCCAGCGACTCCCCGACCGGCAATGGACGCGGTGCGAGCCTCTTCAGTCGCTCGCCCAGCGAGCCGTGAGGAGCATATTCCATGACCAGATAGGGCGTACCTTCTTCAATGCCCACATCCAGAATAGGAATAATATATGGATGGCGCAGCATCGTCAGGAGCTGTGCTTCCTGCAAAAAGCCGCTGCGTTCCTGTAATGAGGAGAGAGGGGCCGCATGTAAGATTTTGATTGCTACAGAGTAATTCTGACGTGTTGTGTCTTCGGCACGATAAACCTGGCCAAACGAGCCACTGGCAATTTTAGCTAAAATGCGGTATTTACCAATCGTGTGTGGTAAAGCTGCCATCGCCTTTCCTCATAAATATGTGTATAGATTGAACCTATTTCAAACCGCAAATTATTTGTATATATTCTAACATATGGGTAACATTTATGTAAACAA
>DAOTTJ010000061.1:0-20607 GCA_034437695.1 Ktedonobacteraceae bacterium | reverse complement strand
TATCTTTTTTATTAGAATGAAAAGATCGCGCAAGCAGAGAATAAGCAGCGAGGGTAAAGGAGCTTGTCTATGTCTCAGCGTATATATTTTGGCGAAATTGATCCAGATACACTGGCCGATCACCTGGTAGAGGTTTTTAATCAAAACAATTATGCGGCGCACCCTCAGACAATGGCTCAAAGGGTTGGGCGCGGCGAGCAAGTGCTGGTGCAGATTATGCATGCGGGTTCCTGGGGAAGAAATGGTGGTGCGCTCAATGTCAATCTCACGCGCATCCCCGCTGGTATAACCATCAACTTTGGACAGGCGAACTGGCTGGATCGGGACGAAGCAACGCTGGCGGGTATGGTTGTCGGGGCGCTCTTTTTTCCGCCACTGCTGCTCCTGCCCCTGCTGGCGGGTTTGATGGACTCGACATTTGACCAGGATGTATGGAATGTGATTGAAGGTTACTGCGCCTGGCACGCCCAGAAAACCGGTCCGACCAACCCGCCGCGTTTCTTCTATTGCCGGCACTGCGGTGCGCATAATCGGGTCGATGCCGTCAAGTGTGAGCGCTGCAATGGACCGCTCAATGCCTCGTCCTCAGAGACCCAGTCAACGCCACCTTCACCCGAAGCTCAAGCGCCGGTCAGCGATCTATCACCTGCTGATAGAACATCGCCGCTGGAAGCTGCTGGACCTGACGCAGTAGTGTGTTCGGCCTGTGGTGCAAGTGTTGCGTACACGAAGTTCTGTGGAAATTGCGCAACTCCTCTAGCTGCTCGTGAGTAGATAGCGCACGAGTTTAAGCTGTCAGTTTGTGTAGACCACAGATCGTGTTCCTGTCCTCAAGCCAGTTGAGTAGCGGTTTGAGGGCAGCTTTTTTGCAAAGCGTGTTACCTACCTGCGTATATGTTTGCAGAAGTCAATCGATTGTCTCGCATCACGCAGAAAAGGAAGATATCATGTTTTTCAGACGTTCGCTGCTTACAGCTTTGTTTGTGTTCCTATTTATTGGTCCATTGGTCGCTGCCTGCGGCTCATCCACGTCTCCCGCCTCTTCTAGTGGTACAACCCCGACGACGGCGGCTACTCCGACCAGTGCAACTACCGCTCTACTCAATAGCGCCTCTGTCTCTGTCAAAGGTCAGATGAAAACGGTTTTGACCAACGCGCAGGGGATGACGCTGTATTACGATACAAAGGATACCGCGACGACCGCGAGCTGTGCGACTGGTTGTATTACGGCGTGGCCTCCCCTGTTGTTTAGCGGTTCAGGAACGCCTACAAGCGGCTCATCGCTGCCAGGTACCCTGAGTGTGGTTACTACTGCTAACGGCCCGCAGGTCGAGTATCAGGGCCATCTACTCTACACCTTTAGCGGCGATACCGCTGCCGGTCAGGCCAATGGTGAGGGCCTCGCCAATATCTGGCACGTGGCAACGGCGGATCTACAGGCCAGCAAGAATGGAAGCATTCAACCCGGCTATTAAGTCGCGGGCTTTCGTGTACCTAGTCGCAGGCAAGCAGAGCATAATCGCTCTGCCTGCCTGGTGGGTTCCGTTTGTCTATGTGGACGGACTTATGAGATGTATCCCTTGCTGGTGCAGAGTTCGGCGTTGAGAATAGAGCCGCCGGCTGCGCCGCGAATAGTATTGTGACCGAGCAACACAAACTTATAGTGCAGAATAGGGCAGGGACGCAAACGACCGATCGTTGCTGTCATCCCGCGACCAGTATCGCGGTCGAGCAGCGTCTGAGGTCGATCAGCCTCGTGGAGGTAGAGCAGTGCCTGTGGAGGAGCACTGGGTAGATCCAGGCGCTGTGGCTCGCCTGTGAAGCTCTCCCAGGCTTCTAAGACCTCTTCGGGGGCAACCTGGCGCTCAAACTCGACGCTAGCGCATTCCAGGTGACCCTCGCGGGTAGCAACGCGGTTGCAGTGAGCGCTGACGAGCAGGGGTGCAGCGGTGAAACCCGTCTCCTCACTCCAACTGCCGAGCATCTTTTGCGTTTCGCTCTCCAGCTTGGCCTCTTCGCCGCCGATAAAAGGGATAACGTTATCTAGAATATCGTACGAAGGCACGCCTGGATAGCCTGCGCCCGAGATTGCCTGGAAGGTTGTCACCAGGACCTTGCGCAGTCCAAACGCTTCCTGAAGTGGCTTCAGGACCATTACCAGAGGTGTGGCGCAGCAGTTGGCGTTGGTGACGATAAAGCCGGACCAATTGCGAGCCTTTTGTTGCTGCGGAATGACGTTGATGTGGTCGGGGTTGACTTCGGTGACGACCAGCGGCACATCCGGCGACATGCGATAGTTTTTGGCGTTGCTGAAGACTGCGACGCCGGCACGGGCAAAGCTGGCTTCGATCTCGCTGGCCACCTCGGCGGGCAGCGCAGAGAAAACGATTTTCACCGTGGGCAATTCCTCGGGTCGGCAGGCCACAACCGGGAGATTTGCCACTGAGGCAGGCATCTCGCCACTCAAGCGCCAGCGAGCCACCTTACCATAGGGTTGCCTGCGATGCTGCTCTGAGGCGGCCAGGCCGACTATTTCAAACCAGGGATGGTTCTGCAAGCGTTCGATGAAGCGCTGACCGACCATGCCCGTGGCTCCCAGAACCGCGACCGGGATACGTTGCTGTGTTGACATGCTCTTTCTTTCCTCACGTACATTAATGCGTCGGCTCAAGCTCCTTCTCAGGGTTCTTGCGATGTTGGCGTACCAGGGGGATGACCGGCGCAATGAGGTCGCGGTGGAGCGAGCGCAAAGCCCGCTCGCTATCGCGGTCCTCGATGATCAGGATAATACCCTGGGCTGAGGCACCCTGTGTAACCACCGGAATATGCTCGCGTGCGAGGGCGGTCACGGCGCGGGCCGGACTCATCGGGTTGGAAGTGAAACCTGAGCCGATGCAGGCGCAGGCGGCCAGGTTGCCGCGACTGGAGATCTGCCAGTTTTCGGGATCGTGTTGAAGAAGCTCTACCACCGAGGCAGTAACCTTCTCTTCGACCATAAACGCCAAGTGATGTCCCGACGAAGAGCAGACGGCGACTGGTGTAATCCCTGCCCGTGCCGCCAGGGCGAAGATCTGACCGACGTTTTCTGAGGCACCAAACAGGTTGCGGCTCTCAACCGTGATCAGCGCAAGCTGGCGGCGTACAGTAATCGCCGTGGCCGCGCTACGTTGCTCTTCTTGCTGGCCCGTGAGCGGTCCGACGACCGTGCCACGCGCCTGGGGACGGAAGGTGTTGCGCACGCGCACTGGGACGTTGCGCTTGGCCAGCGGGATCAATGTGCGCGGATGCAGGACCTTTGCGCCGAACCAGGAGAGTTGAGCCGCTTCGATGTACGAGAGGTGCGGAAGCAGGCGGGCATTGGGTACGATGCGTGGATCAGCCGTTAGCACGCCATCGACATCGGTATAGATCTCGACCTCCTGGCAGTCCAGCGCTGCGCCGATCACTGCCGCCGAGTAGTCTGAGCCATTGCGTCCAAGTGTGGCGACGATCCCGTCCTCGGTGCGGCCAATAAAACCGGCCATCACCGGCACAATGCCCTGTGCAAGCGCGGGAATAACCAGGCGTAGTGCATTGGCTCGCGTCTGCTCGCTGCGTGGCTCTGCGCCGATGACCGTACCGGGCAGATAAGGGATCTCGTTGTATGGCGCTTCGATGCAGATAACCTCTTCGCGTATAGCTGTGACCTCGATCCCCAGGTCGCGGATGGCCGCTGCGACCAGCAAGATCGAGAGACGCTCGCCCCAGGCAGCGACGCTAGCGGTGCGCAAAGGGAGCACCTCGGCGTCCAGACGCCCGTCTCGCAGACGCTCGATATCCTGTTCAAAGCGCTCAAAGGCTGTCTCCAGCTCGGACACAAGTTCGGCTAGCCTGTCCGCCGAGCGCGTGACGATTGCTGCGGCCTCAAGGTGCTTGAGCTTGAGCGTGCCGGTTTCGCGCAGACCCGTTTCAAAATCACCGATAGTAATGGAACGCGTAATGCGCAGCAATTGATCGGTCACGCCCGCCATAGCGGAGACCACTACGGCGGGAAAACCCTCTGTGTCCTGCTGCACCTGATGCGCTACAATGCTTGCTACCTGGCGAATCCTTTCGCCGCTGCCGACTGAAGTCCCTCCAAATTTGAGGACACTGACACTGCGTTCCATCATATATTTTCTCTACTCCACTATTTTCCAAACGATACATTAGGCGTAGGCAGGTGCTTGTGAGCTAGCTACTTGCGTAGTATACGTGCCATGTCACAGCGCGTCATCTCCCAGAAGCACCTGCCTGCTTCTCTATTTCTGCGCCTGCTGAGTGGCGGCTCGCAGTCCCTGATCCAAGTCTTCGATCAGATCGTCCAGCGTCTCCAGACCGATGGAGAGACGGATGAAGTCGGGTGTCACGCCCGTTTCAGCCTGTTCCTCGGGGGTCAACTGCGAGTGGGTGGTGCTGGAGGGATGGATGATCAGCGACTTGGCGTCGCCTACGTTAGCCAGGTGTGAGAACAGCTCGACGTGGCGGATCAGTTGTTTGCCCGCTTCGAGTCCGCCTTTGATACCAAAGCCTAGAATTGCGCCGTAGCCGTGAGTGAAGTACTTATGCGCAAGCTCGTGCTGTGGGTGGCTTTCCAGGCCGGGATAGCTGACCCAATCGACGGAGGGATGGCTGGACAGAAACTTCGCCACGGCCAGTGCGTTCTCGCTGTGGCGTTCCATGCGCAGAGGTAGGGTTTCCAGTCCTTGTAAGAAAAGCCATGAATTGAAGGGAGTTGTTGCTGCACCCAGATCGCGCAGCAGTTGGACGCGGGCCTTGATGATATAGGCGAGCGGTCCCAGAGCGCCGACGTAGCTCACGCCGTGATATGAAGGATCGGGATCGACCAGACCTGGGAAGTGTCCGCTCGCGGCCCAATCGAACTTGCCGCTATCGACTATCACGCCGCCGATCGACGTGCCATGTCCGCCGATGAATTTGGTCGCCGAGTGGACGATGATATCGGCCCCGTGTTTAAACGGCTGGATCAGGTAGGGTGTTGGCAGGGTGTTGTCGACGATCAGGGGCAGACCGTATTCGTGAGCTATATCGGCGACCGCCTGAATGTCCAGCGTATCCAGGCGCGGGTTGCCGACCGTCTCCGCGTAGATTGCTTTGGTCTTATCGTTGATAAGTGGGCGGAAATTCTCGGGATCGCGGCTATCGACAAAATGTGTAGTGATGCCCAGTTTTGTCAGAGTGTAGTGGAAAAGATTATACGTGCCGCCGTACAGGCTTGATGAAGAGACGATTTCATCGCCTGCGCCCGCGATATTCAGGATAGCGAAAGTCTCGGCGGCCTGACCAGAAGCCGTGGCCAACGCGCCAACGCCGCCTTCGAGCGCGGCCACGCGTCGTTCAAACGCATCCTGTGTCGGGTTCATAATGCGTGTGTAGATATTGCCGAACTGCTTGAGCGCGAAGAGATCAGCGGCGTGTTCGGGGCTATCGAAGACATACGAGCTAGTCTGGTAGATAGGAACTGCTCGTGCATTGGTGGCGCTATCGGCATTCTCCTGGCCTGCATGCAAGGCCAGCGTCTCAAAACCATAATGCCGATTACTATTTAATGCCATTGGTAAAACTCCTTTAAACCTGGGTCGCGTTACTTTATGCGCTTTTCTAGTGGTCCTGGAAGGCGCAAGGGTCTATCTGAGCGTATTCAGTGCTGCCGTCATCTGGCCCCACTCCTTCAAGAAGGCGTCGTGGCCATAGGGCGAGTCGAGTTCTATATAGGTAGCCCGGCCACCTGCGCGGCCAAGCTGCTCAGAAAGCAGGCGCACGCGGGCAGCAGGGAAGAGAAAATCTGAACGGATGCCCACAAAGAGGGCAGAGGCCTGGATACGGCGCAGGGCGGCCTCAAGCGAAGGATAGCCTTCGCTTGCGTCGTAGAGATCCATTGCGCGGCTGATATAGAGATAGCTATTTGCATCGAAGCGTTTGACCAGGGCCTGACCCTGGTGATACAGATAACTTTCGACATCGAAACTATTGCCGAACGTCGTGTATCCACTGGGTGTGACGAGATTGCGGCCCTGGGCTGGTCGGCGGGCAAAGCGCATCTCCATAGATTCCTCGCTCTGGTAGGTAATCATCCCCAGCATGCGGGCGATCGCCAGTCCGGCGCTAGGCCCCTGGTCGGCCTGGTAGTCGCCGCCCTGCCAGCGAGGATCGGCCATAATCGCCTGGCGCTCGACCTCGCTGAACGCCACAGCCTGGGCAGTCAGTGCCGCCGTCGCGGCTACCACTACCACCTTACGAACCAGTTCGGGATAGCTGATAGCCCATTCCAGAGCTTGTTGACCGCCCACCGAGCCGCCGGCCACCATTGCCAGCTCGCGGACCCCCAGGTGAGTGAGCAGACGATGTTGTGCGTTGACCATATCGCGAATGGTGAGCAGAGGGAAGCGCAGGCCGTAAGGTCGACCCGTAGAAGGATCGAGGGAAGACGGTCCAGTGCTTCCATAGCAGCCACCTGGAATATTTGAGCATATAATAAAGTACCTATCAGTATCAAAGCAACGTCCTGGTCCGATCAAAGGATTCCACCAGGCGGCCCGTGGATCATCCGGGCGTGCCGTATCGTACGCGTGGGCGTTCCCAGTCAGAGCGTGCGTCAATAGAATGGCATTATCGCCTGTGCTATTGAGTGTTCCCCACGTTTCGTAGGCCAGAGTTACAGGTCCGAACGAGCCGCCCAATTGCAATGGCAGGCTGTTGAACGTCCAGGTAGCTACCTCTGTAGGTACCTGGATGGAAGTGACCTGGCTGGGGGTCACGACTTCATCCTTCATGCATGTCACCATCGCTAAATCCTTTCTTACCGGAGACGCTCCTGGGAAAATGAATACAAAAAAACCCTCTCCCTGACAGGGGCGAGGGGTCAAACGGCTTCGCGGTACCACCCTGGTTTGTCAGAGTCTTGCGACCCTGACCTTCACGAGTGCGTAGAACTAGCTGGATAGGCTTGAGCAAACAAGCGTCTAGTGCTACGCATTCAGGCCGTTAACGGGACCATCCGATCAGACTTACAGGCCCATGCAGGGCGTTCAGCCGACAACTTCGAGGTCATATTCAGCGTGTGTACGATGCTGGCTCTCAGCTTTGCCAGCTCTCTGTAGTCGTTGTACGCGCTTACTCGTCCTCTACGACGTTTTTGCCGTTGCTGGAAGACCTTCCAGTACTTCATTTTTAGCAACAAAAAACCCCTGTAGATATGACAGGGGGTAGCAGCATTGCCGTGTCCCCTCATCTCGCGGCAACTATTGCAATAAACAGTTCCGCCGGAATTGGCACCCTTTCCTGCGACATTGCAGGGGGGTTGTCGGGTTTCACAGGGCCGATCCCTCCACCCATCTTGATGAGAGCAGATATGAAGTATATCTTCTATCGCTATTCAGTTGTCTGTGTTATGAGCAAGTATAACGGAGAAGTTGAGAGACTGTCAAGGGTAATGTTGCACAAAGCCGCGTTCTTGTCATCTACTTGCTGACATAGAATCGAAATATACCTTGCAACACCGCGAAAAAAGTTAGATAATGTGTCAATAGAAAGTCGCAGACATTCTCGCAATTTGTACAAAAGCTGAGTTTATCTGCTCTCTGAGGAGCCTGAGCGAATCCTGCATAAGCGCAAAAGTGATTGCTTCGTTGATTGGTCTTGTCAGATGTGAATTGTTTCATTAAAAGAGGTAAATTTCATTATGAGTGATCAGAACCCTTACAGTAACGAAAACCCTCAGTATCCTCAGACGCCACCAACGCAATATGCAGCGGGTGAGTATATTCCCCCCACCGTTTACGCGCAACCACCGGTCAATCCCTATGGTCAGCCACCGGTCAATCCCTATGGTCAGCCGCCGGTCAATCCCTATGGTCAGCAGCAGGTCGACCCATATGCGCAGCAGCAGCCAGCTAATCCCTATGGTCAACAGCAGGTATACGGAGCGCCGCCTCAATACTACGCTGTGCCGCCCAGAGAGCCTGGGCGTGGTCAGGCGTTGGCAGGCATGATTCTGGGTATCATCAGCCTGGTTATCTGCTGGATACCCTTGCTAGGCATTCCCGTCTCGATCGTCGGCCTGATCCTCGCGCTTCTCGGGCGGCGCTCGGTCTCGCGCAAGGGCATGGCGCTGGCGGGCATCATTCTCTCGGCCATTGGACTGATTCTGACTATCATTGTGTTTATTCTCAGCGCCTACTTTACCTACCAGCGTTTAAAGCAACAATAGTGGCTTTTGAGAGAACAGCAGAGCATTCTGGTGAGTAGTGCTAACGCGGGTCATTCCGCTGCGCACTACTCATCTTTTGTATGCAGGCTGACCTGTGAGTGTGGGAAGATCTCGCCTGGCATAGATAGATTTCGGATAGTTGACCTGCTGTGTTTTAATAGGACGGAGGCAGGGATGTTTTAAGCGGCTATAGAGGAAAATGCGGGGAGTCGCGCGGTTAACTCATCCTGGAGAGAGGAAAGGAAGAGCTATTATGAAATCACTACGGCTATCGGTGGCCGGCTTTGGTCTGGTTGGGCAGGGTTTTGTCGAGTTACTAGCACAGAAGCAGGAGTATTTGCGCCAGGCCTTTGACATAGATGCGCGTCTGGTGGGCGTTGGTAGCGGGCGAGATGGGTTTATTTACCGCGAGAATGGGCTGGAGCTTTCGACGCTGCTGGAGCTGCGACGGGCAGGTTGTGCGCTGACCGACTACGAGGGAGTGCGCCACTGGGAGAGCGTGCTGGCGGGTCTGCGCGAGACGGGCGCGAATATGCTGGTTGAGGTGACGCCCACCAATTTGCAGGATGCGGAACCTGGCATGAGCCATATAGTTACTGCGTTACAGATGGGCATGCATGTAGTGACCGCGAATAAAGGACCTGGAGCGCTGGCGGCGCAGGAATTGCTCGCGCTGGCCCGTCAGCAGGGGGTGCAGCTGCGCATGGAGGCGACGATTATGGCGGGTACGCCCGTGCTCAGTACACTGCTGGAAGGGATGGCCGGGGCCGCGATCCAGGAGGTCCGTGGGATTCTCAACGGCACTACCAACTATATCCTCGGTGCGATGAGTGGCGGCCAGGCCTACGCCGACGCGCTGGCCCAGGCGCAGTTGCGCGGCTACGCCGAGACCGATCCGACCGCTGATGTCGAGGGCTATGACGCGCTGGCCAAGACGCTGATCCTGGCCGCGCTGGTCTTTCATCAGCCGCTGCGACCCTCGCAGGTGAAGCTTCAGGGCATCACCGCTCTGACTGCGGTCGATATGCAGCAGGCGCTCGCCGAGGGCAAGCGCATCAAATTGATTGCGACCCTGCGGCGTGTCGCCGATCGGCTCGCGGCCAGCGTCTCTCCCCAGGCTCTACTGCTGAGCGATCCGCTAGCTGCGGTTGAGGGTGTAACGAATGCACTGACTATTCACTCCGATGTGCTCCCCGCGGTCACAGTAATCGGACCCGGCGCGGGTGCGCTCGCCACCGCTCAGGGTCTGCTCGCCGATATGATCGCCTGCGCCCGCTAAGGGTCACAGTTGGCTCGGCACCAATCGCCGGCTTTAACTGCTCTGGACGGCCTTAGCCCTTTCTTGCTCGCGCAGAGTGCGGCGCAGGATCTTGCCCGAAGTAGTTTTAGGGATCACCGAGATAATCTCGATCACGTGGATTTTCTTGTAGCCAGCCAGTTTACCGTTGGCAAAGCTGATGATCTCCTCCGGCGTGGCCTGCTGGTTGGCACGCAGCACGACAAAGCCTTTGGGGATCTCTCCTGCTTCGTCGTCGGCTATCCCAATCACCGCCGCGTCCATAATCGCTGGATGTTCCATCAGCAGCGCCTCCAGTTCAGCCGGTGCAATGCCAAAGCCCTTGTATTTGATCATCTCTTTCTTACGATCGACGATGTGTGCGTACCCGTCTTCATCGATATGTCCGATATCGCCAGTGTACAGCCAGCCGTCGCGGAGCGTTTGCGCGGTCGCTTCGGGCGCTTTCCAGTAGCCCTGCATGACCTGTGGGCCGCGAACCAGTAGTTCGCCGCTTTCGCCCATTGGCAGTTCGTGCTCGCCGGTTTCGAGGTCGACGATCTTTTGCTCGGTGTTGGGAACTGGCAGGCCGATGCTCTCCAGGCGCACCAGGGCGGCGTCTTTGGGCTGCGAGTGGGTGATCGGCGAGGCTTCGGTCAGACCATAGCCCTGGATAACCTGAATGCCCGTTTTCGCTTGCAGCCGCCGCGCCGGGTCGGGTGGCATGGGGGCTGCGCCCGAGAAGATATATTGCACAGTTTTAAGCTTGCTCAGGTCAAGGGGTAGATTGGCCAGCGCAACTATCACCGGGGGAACCGCAAAGTAATAGGTGGCGTGGTGTTTCTCTGACAATTCAAGCGATTGTACAGCGTCAAAGCGCTCCATAAGCACCTGTGCCGCGCCAGCCGCAAGGAAACTGCCGGTCAGCATGACGCCGTAGATATGATAGAAAGGCAGAAAGAGGAGCGCGACATCGGTGGCCTCAGTTTGCAGCGTTGTATTAAACTGCACGTTGTTGCTGACCAGGTTGCGGTGACTCAACATCACGCCTTTGGGCAGACCTGTCGTCCCGGACGAGTAGGGGAGAGCCAGCAGGTCATCGCTGTTTATCTCTACTCTGGGTGGCAGCTCAGGTGAAGATGTGCGCAGCAATTTGCTCCAGGGGATAGCCTGTGGCATGCTCTCAATCGTTGCCTCGCCCGTGACAATAATGTGCTTGAGATGAGGTAGATCTTTCTGTGTCAGAACCGGCTCTAAAACCGAAGTCAGCAGGTCGCGCTGAATGACTATCGCGCTGGCCTCAGAGTCCTCTAGCTGATACCCCACCTCGCGGTCTTTATAGGCCGGGTTCATCGGACTGACCACCAGGCCGATGCTGGCTGCGGCGATAAAGGTGACGATGTACTCTGGTCGGTTGGCCGTCAATAGACAGATCTTCTCGCCTTTGCGCATCCCCAGATTATACAGGCCGTTGGCGATGCAGTTGACCATTGAGACTACTTCACGGTAGGTAAACGAGAGGTTGTGAAAGATGATGGCCAGGCGATCGGGGTTGCGGTAAGCAGCCATACGTAAAAGCTGGTCGTAAGATACATCAGGGATGAGGAGAGGCGGGCGAAAGAGTTCTGGCGCGAAAAGTTTTTCAGACATACCCGGAGTCCTTTCTGAACTCTAGACTCTACATTGAGTTGAGTGCTGCCGACTGTAGTTCTTGTTAGCATACGCCAGTTTGTCGCTAGAGGTCAAGTGAGAAGCGGCGTGATAAAATTTAGCCTGGCTTGCGTTCTTAAAAGCAGTGAAGGTTTATCGGTGAGTTTTGCCCACCGCGATCGTGGTGGGCCGCAGTAGCAACGAAAGAGACTGTATGAGTATGCACACCGGCCGCTTGCCTACGAAGTGGCAAGACAGGCCGTTTTTACCTGCGCTCCCTCAAGCGAACAGCTTGAATATTTACGATCTTCGCACCTTGCCGTCCACTAGTTTGCTCTCTATTTCCAGTCTGGTCGGGTTGGTTAACCGGGGATCGGCGAAGGTCTATCTGGTGCAAAATGACGATGATGAGTTCTGGTTGCGCGAGGTCGACCCGGCGCTTCCGCGGGTAAATGTCGCGGTCCCGGATGGTGATCCGCTGGCTTCTCTGTTGACTGCCTATCGTGAACAGCTCAAAGGTCTGGTCATTTATGATCCGCGTTTGCCGGCGACTATCAACGTGGCGACGACGCTGGCGAGCTTGCGCGAGGGTCTGGTCGTATCGCCCGCGCAGGCTGAGGCCTTGCAGGCCGAGCCGTATCGCCTGCCGCTGCTGGCCGATCTGCGCAACTATGCCTGGCAGACCTCTGTTCAGGCCTATGCCTGGGCATACGAGCACCTCCTGCCCGAATGCTCGACCGCGCTGGTGGCCGGTCTTCACCCTGAGATCTGCGGCTCGCTACGTCCACTGCTGGTCACCCACCGCGTCTTTACCTGCTGGCTGGATGCGCGTAAGTTCTGGCCTGATACCTGGCAGAACTGGCTCTCCGAGCGCTGTCTGCTCAAGCGTATCCTGGCGCGTTTCCCACCGGGAGCCACACACCTGGGCTGGTTTATCAGCGAGCCTTTCGGTATCCGTCTGACCTCGCCAGCCGCACTTCTGACCCTGGCCAGCGACCACTCTACCAATCTCGAAGTCTGGTCCACTCTGCCCGCTCCCTCCGCTCCCACAACAACCAGCGAACCAGAGGCTACACCGGCCCCGCAGGCGGATACAACCTATCTCTCATTTACGATTAGCGACGGCGACAATCTCCAGTACTGCCAGCATCGCATGCTCCACATGTGGCAGAGTCCCGTGCGCGGCACTCTGCCCCTGGGTTGGACCATCACGCCAGCCCTGGGCCAGACTATGCCAGCCCTGGCTGCTTTCTACCGCCGCACTGCCTCCGTCCACGATGAGTTTATTGCTGGACCAAGCGGCGTGGCCTATATGCTGCCTTCGCACTGGCCGCAAGCCTATCGTCAGGACTTTTTGCGCCTGACCGCCGAGGCGATGCGCGAGATGCAGCTCTCGCTTCTCCAGGTGCTCGATAGCGGTACCTGGTTTAGCATGAAGTTTCTCAGCGCTGGACTCCAGAAGCTCTTTGTCAAGCAGCTTGGCGCAAGCGGTCTGCGCGGCATCTTTAGCGGTTCGGGCAATGGCTCGCCCTCGTGGCAGATGTGCGAGCAGGTCCCGATCTATCAAAATTTGGGGCTGGCGCTGGACGCGGCACGCGCTCAGCGTTTGATCGAGCAGGCAGCCAGGAGTGGAGCGCGTTTTATCAATATCTACATCTTTGCCTGGAAGATTGCGCCCGAGGATCTCGCTACGATCGTTAAACAGCTCGGTCCCAGCTTTACCGTCGTGACGCCCGGACATCTCTTGCACCTGATTACTCAGCAGAAGCGATAATGTCTCTATGTGGTGGGGAGCGCTGCCAGCAGACGTTGGCAGCGCCTCTGAATGACATAGAGTTCGTAGTTTTGTGCCTCGGTGTCAGCCTGATTTCCCTGGATGCGAGCCTGGACGAAATCGTTCGACAGCAGGGCGACCCGTGCCAGCGCTAGGTGGGCCAGTGTGCGTTTCTCGGCGTCCAGACCTCCCTGGTGGAGTGCGCGTTGCAGATCGGTTTGTGCGTGGCGCAAGGCCCGCTGACCCCGCTTCGTGTGCGTCTCCTGCGTCTGCTCGACGATGGTCATACGCAGGTTGGCCAGGGCGATCAGGGCGAAGCCGATGCAGGGCTGATTGAGCATGGTGCGCCCAATTGCTAATGCGCGTAAAATGGCCGCTGCGGCCTCTTTAAAGCGCTCGGCCTCCTGGAGCGTCTCGCCCAGGAGCGCGTGCCAGGTGCTCAGATACTCGCGGTCGTTCATCTGGCTTGCCAGGGCCAGCGCCTCGCGGTAGAGCTTCTCGGCCTCGCCCAGGCGCTGTGCGTCAAAGGCCATCGCCGCGAGGTTGCAGATGACTACTGATTGGATCGGGATATCTCCGCTCTGCTCCGCGTAGCTCAACGATTGTTTGAAGCACGCGTGAGCTTCGGCGTACTCGCCTCTGAGCAGGTGGATATGTCCGGTATTGCAGCAGACGTTGGCGCTTTCGCGGCGGCGCTCGTACTGCTTGCTGATGGCCAGCGCTTGCTGAAGGTGTTTCAGCGCCTGGCTGAGCTGTCCCAGGGCCGTGTAGCAGATGCCCAGAAAGTTATGCGACCGACCCAGGTCGACCGGGTCGCCTTGCAGACTGCGCGTAATCCGCGTCTGGAGCGCGACAGGCACCCGCGTCTGCGCGTTCTGAGCCAGGCAAGCGGTGAAGAGGTCGAGCGCTTGCAGGGCCGATTGTAGCGCCTCCTGGAGAAAGCCTTCCTGCCAGTAGACGCAGGCCAGTTGGTGTAGCAGGCTGCCCCATGCAGGTCCATCGGTGACGCCCGCTGTGCTCAGGACCTCTGCGCCGCGTTTGTAGCACTGGTGTGCGTCGGCCATGTCGCCGGTATAGCGGCGGATTGCAGCGATATCGCTCCAGATCATCGCCTGGATCTGCGCCTCCTGACGTTCTGCGGCCTGGTTCGCAAAGACGGGTGCAGGCGTGGTGCGCAGTTGTAGCGCGTTTAAGTAGAAGTTGGGTGCGTCGTGGAAGTTGCCGATGATGCGCGAGCACTCACCTAGCCGTTCGACCAGCAGTGCTAGGTAGCGGCGCGGCTCATCGACTATTTCGGGCAGTAGCGGCTGGTCGTTGATCGATCTGGTGGTGGAGATCAACAGAATCGGCGCGAGATAGTTCAGCGCGATCCGGTAGTAGCGTTCGGCTTCGGGATACGCAAAGAGGTTGTAGGCGTGCTGTGCGGCCAGTTCGGCGTAGTGGGCGATGCGAGCCTGGTCAGCCCCGCCTTTGATCAGATGTTGAGTGATAGTCGCGGCTTCCTCGCTCTGGTGAGTCTGGTGAACCCGTGGCAGGATCTCGGCGACCCGGCGGTGAAGACGCGCCCGTCTGGTTGCCGAGAGGTTGTTGTACATATGGCTGGCCAGCAGAGGATGCCAGAAGTGGTAGGTGACGCGTGTGCGTCCGCTCTCCTCGGTCAGCACGCCCGCGTGGAGCGCCTCGTCGAGCAGATCCAGCACCGTATCGTCGTCGCCCGTCGCACTCGCCGTTTCCATCGCTGCGATAAGTTCAAACTCAAACGAGCCGCCCAGAACGGCGGCCTTGCCCAGCAGGTCCTGGCATTCTTTGCTCAGTCGATTGAGGCGCTGATCAAGCGCTGCGGCAATCGTGCCGGGCAGCACCAGCGTCTCTTCTTGTCCCCTTGGTGCAAAGGGGAGATCGGGCGAGTTATTGGTCTGCAACGAGTAGGCCAGTTCTTCGGCGAAGAAGGGGTTGCCGGCTGCCTGACTCTGAACGTGCTGGATAGCTGGCGTGGGCAGGTACGAGACCAGTGCGCCGATCTGCTCGTCGCTCAAGGGCTGTACTGGGATGATCTCTACGACCTGCTCCCGCTGCATATGCGCGATAAGTCCGTGCAAGACGCGGTTCTCGGTCAGCTCGGTCTCTCGACTGGTGGCCAGGAGGACTATCGGATTTTCGGTGACACGCCGCGCAAGATAGCCCAGCATCTGTGCGCTGCTGTCGTCGATCCATTGAATATCGTCGAGCACGATCAGCAGGGGCGCAGAGAAGCTCAGCGTCGTCAGAAAGGTGTAGACGGCGTCGCGCAGGCGTAGCTCTTCCTGCTCCGGCGAGAGTGTTTCGTAGTTTATCGGTTCCTGCATCGCTTTCGCGCCTGTCCCGACTAGTGTCTCCTGCATCTCCGGCACCAGTGCGCGTAGCGGTTGATAGATCGAGGCTGCGGCGACCTCCGTGACCTGTCGGGCGAGGTCGGGAATATAGGTCAGGACGCTGCGCAGGGCGGCAGTCCACAGGCGATAGGGGATGCCTTGCTCTTGCAGATAGGCGCGGCTCCAGATGACCGTCCAGCCGCGGCGACGGGCCTCGCGGGTGCTTTCTTCTGCCAGACGTGTCTTGCCGATCCCGGCGTCACCGCGCAGAACCACACAGTGGGCGCGGGGCGTTTTCCGCGCTTCACGCAGCAAGGCCTGTGCGCTGCCCGCTTCGTCTGTCGGCTGACCGCGCAGCGACTCGACCTGCGCCAGCAGTTGGTAGAGCGAGTTAAGTTCCAGGTCGCGTCCCACCAGCGGACTTTGATTGGCGCGTCCAGTATAGGTCGCCAGATCGCCGGTCGTTGGCTCTTTGTAACGGACTGGTGAAAAGGGGTTGGTCGGCTGGAAGGCCCCTTTCGTCCCTGGCAGCGCGGTTGCTGAGCCACCTTCCAAACCAGGGGTGGCCTCGGCAAAGATTGGGCGAAAAAGCGCCTCATGGCCCTGCTGGATCGCCTGAAAGAGTGCCTGCGTCTCCGGCGAGGACGTCGCCTGGTAGGTTGTGCGCAGAAGGTCGGTCAGGCGTTGATACGCCTGGACTGCCTCGACGCGCCGTTGCTGGCGGGCCAGAATAAACATCAGGCGTTGCACTGCGGCCTCGTTCACCGGATCGGTCGCCAGCAGTTGGTCCAACAGCTCGATCGCCGTCGTCGGCTTCTGACGGTCCATATACAGGTCGACCAGGTCCAGCAGTGAGCTGATCCACTGCCGCCGCAGCCCTTTGCGCCGTTCCTGCGACCAGCTTGCTGCCCGTTCCTCCGGCAGAAAATCGCCCCCGTAAAGCTTGATAGCCTGCTCCAGCAGCACAATGCGCTGACTCTTTGCTTCGTCAGCTTTGCTTGCTTCGGGCGGCAGCGCACGCGCCTGCGTGAGCAGCTCCTCAAAGGCCTCGTAGTCGGTCCAGAGCTGCTCCTGTCCCGCCAGAGCCAGAATATTGCTCGTCTGCTTGACATACAACTGACCAAGCGCCTGACTAAGGGCAGTACTGACTCGGCGCAACTGTTGGGTCGCACTTTTTGTATCGAGGCTCGGCCACAGCAGGTTACAGACCTGTTGCTGGCTTAACTGACGATTGGGCGAGCAGATCAGACAGCCGAGCAGCGAGCGTCCACGCCAGCCTGGCTCGGTCACCAGTTGCCAGTCGCCATTGCTCGCGCGGCGTTCCAGGCGCGTCTGTCCCAGCGTGAACAGGCGAAAAGTTGGCGTATGCGAGAGCGTAGAGTCCGCCAGCACTGGTGCTGCGGCACTCGCCTCGCCCTGCACGCCTGGTGGCAGCGCCTTACCGATATAGGTGCGTACGGTACGCCCATTGACTGCCTGGTAGGAGTACCAATACGGGCCATGCCCGATGCCTTCGCGACATTTGCGGCAGCCGGGTTTGCTACAGAAACTGTTCTGTTGACGGTAGGTGATAGTATTACCGTTGCCTTGCATCATCCCGTCTCCTCATGTCGGTTTATCAAATGCAGCAGGGGGGTGACCAGCGCATTACGAGCAGACCATACAATGGTTCATACGGTGTCATTATAGCGCAATATCTGATATAGTCAATAACCTATCGCAAGCCAAACCGCGCGAAGCCGCTTGTGGAGACGCCTGAAACCTTTTGTGCTCAGTTGAAAAAGCCCTGGAGTTTGTCTCGTGTAGATCACAAAGCGCGAGCGACGGGCGCAGGGCGCGTCCCCACGTTTGTCGCTCGCTAGACTCAAGGAGAATGTCTTGTGCTCTCTGGCATGACTCACAGAGCACAAGCACGTAGGAGTGTCACAGTTTTAGGGATGCGTCCAGTTGGACCATCCAGTGTCATATTGCAGCCCTGCCTTCTGGTAGGTAAACGAGTACTGGAGGACCTGGCCCGACGTTATGCCAGTCACCGAATACTCCCAGCGAGCTGTACTACTGTTATAGGTCATGTAGACGTTCTGTTGCCCCTGATTCGCCACAATGTAGTGGATAATCACATAGCCTGCCGTCCAACCGCACGGCTGGAACCAGGGCAAGGCAGTGCTGGAGCCACTGTTAACCACGCCAGAGGCGTAGGTACCAGTGCAACCCGACGCAGTAGGCGTAGGCGTCGTGCCAGCGGTAGGCGTCGTTGTCGTCCCATTGGAGGTGTAGACACGTACATAGTCTACATTCAACGATCCACCAGACTGCGTTGCGCTGGTTGGACCACCACCAAAGGCACCCGGAAAGCCTCCTCCCATCGCCAGGTCGAAGATGACGTAGAACGCGTGATCGACTGCGTTGCTCCAGGTCGTCGCGTCAACCTGATTGGCTTTCACGGTGAAGTAGTTATTGCCATCCAGGTACCAGCGAATCTGCTCGGGCGAAACGCTGCGATCGAGGATCTCTGTATAGGTGTGGTAGGCGGTCTGACACCCCGCGCACGGCTGTTTGCCACTGCCGATACCGGTCGTCTCGTTGCACGGACCACCGGGATCGACGCCGCAGTGGAGGGTTCCAAACACGGAACTCAAGCCATTGATATCTTCCATGATATCGACTTCTCCATCTTTGGGCCAGCTATGATCGGTGCGATAGGGCGTACCAAGCGTCCAGAAGGCCGGCCAGTACCCCAGGGCAGCGTTGCCCGAAAGGTTGGGCTGCTGAAGCGAGGCCGTGATCTCCAACTGACCACCCACCGGGGCTGCAAAGCTATCGTTGACTGTCTCAATGCGCCCGGAAGTCCAGTTTCCACTTCCGTCTTTCAGCGCGGTAATCACAAGATGACCATTGCCATCCTGGTGAACATTGGCGGTGCTGTTCGACATGGTCTCAATTTCACCGGTCCCAAAACCAGTCCCGGTGTCATAGATCCATTGGGATGTATTCACACCCGTATTGGCAGCTCCACTGAATTCATCGTTCCACACCTCATTCCAGGTTGCAGCGTGTGCTTGTGGTACCCCATTGAAAGATACGAAAGCCAGCGCCACTGACAGACTCAGAATGAGCGTGCAAACCATCAGGGTCGAGAGTTTGCGAAACAACGGCATTTTTTTACGAAGGGTTGACCTGACGTCCCTGTTGTCCTTATGCGTAGATATCCACATAGAATTCTCCTTTCCAACGTGGAATAGAAGTATCAGCGAACTCGGATGGTCGCCTGGGTTGTCTCTGGCAAGGGCTTGCTCACAACACTGCATTGTATATCTGGCCCACTCCACCAGAGCATTGGTAGCCTTGTTCCGTCTGCCTCCTTTCCGCCTCTGTTCGCTCTGCTTACGCTTCGCGCCTGTCTCAGTTCAGGCGCAATCTGCCTAACGGACCAACCCGCCAGGCCATATTACATGCGAGGATCATTTCCTGCGAAAACAAACCTCACAGCACACGCATATCTATGACTCTCTTCACCTGTGTGCCGCAATTGGGCAACACGCTAGAGTTCACCTCGGTAGACTCGTTTCTTCACGCCTTGCGCTAGGGATGAACCGGGCGCACCTGTGCGGGACCGCTTGAGGCTCGCACCACCAGATGCGTTTCAAACTGCACATGGATATTCTGACCAGTCTGCACCTCTTTAAACGCAGTGACCGGTTCCGATAGCATATACCCTTTTGGATGTTTTTTGCCCGTATGATGGTCGGGGTCGAGCATAGTTAAAAGCAGTTCAATTGCTTTATGTCCCATCTGGGAGAAGGGCTGATGAATAGTGGTTAAAGGTGGTCGCATATAAGCAGAAAGGAGATTGTCGTCAAAGCCGACTATTGCAATATCGTCTGGTACGCGGATACCCTGCTCCTCCGCGACCTCAAGCATGCCATAGGCCATCTGGTCGTTGCCCACAAAAATCGCTTCCGGCCACGTGCTTCGCGCACGCCCGAAGAGTTCCAGCGCACAGGCTCGTCCGCTGGGCAGATCAAAATTCCCTTGCAACACCCACGCCGGATCAGGTGTAATCCCGGCGTCTTGCAGCGCCTGACAATACCCGTGATACCGTTCAGCAGAGCAATAGTATTGTGAAATACCCAGGATATGTCCGATCCGCCGATGCCCCAGATCTAAGAGATGCCTGGTCGCCTGATACGCGCCAGCGGCGTTGTCGATCCCTACCCAGGGGAAGGGAAACTGCGCCGGTTGTTCCTGGTCGTTGATCATGACTATGGGCAGCCCCTTCTCGAAGCGCGTTCCCAGGTGCGGCGAGAGCTTGCTCGGCAAGATGGCCAGCAAACCAGAGACCAGGCGCATCGAGAGGATATTATCCAGGACATCCACGTGGTTGCTGGCCTCAAAATTGATACTGTAGAGGACAAGCTCGTATGACGTTTCTTCAATGTATTCGGCGACTCCGCGCAGCATCTCAGGCACAGCAGGCCAGGTCAGTGGCGGCGCAAGCACTCCGATCAAACGCGTCTTTCCACCCGCCAGACCAGTAGCCGTCACGTTACGCGTGAACTCGTACTCCTGAATGATCCGCGTCACTCGTTCACGTAACTCCGAACTGATCGATGGATGAGCGTTCAATACCCGCGAAACGCTCGACTTCGAAACGCCCGCCAATCGCGCAATATCCTGGATCGTCAGTTTCTCCTGCAACGCCGTTTCCCTCTGTTTTCAGTGCATCATCGCCTCTGGAACCGGTTCCAAAGTTAACTATAACATGAAACCGGTTCCAAAGTCAAGTTTCTTGTCATACTAATTCAGGGCTGTTTTGTGCTCCATGAACACAAAACAGCCCTGAATTAGTATTCATCTTTACAGTTGCGAGAGCAAGCTGTTGAGCCGGTTGACGAAGCGTACAGGATTTTCGAGCTGCTCGCCGAGACTGAGCACCGACTGATCGTAGAGAATATACGCCAGATCGGAGAAGCGTTGCTCCTCTTGCTCCTTGAGCAGCTTGCGCACAATCGTATGCTGCGCGTTGATCTCCAAAATCGGCTTGGAGGGTGGAATGGTCTGACCCGCCGCTTTAAGCAGACGTTGCAGTTGCGGGTCCATATCGTTGTCGCCGACTACCAGACAGGCGGGCGAAGTAGTCAGACGTGTAGTGACGCGCACCTCTTTGACCTCGTCCTTCAAGGTCTCTTTGAGCCGATCGAGCAACATCTGTCCCTCGTCGGCGCTGGCCGCATCGACTGGCTCGGCGGGCGTCTCGCCCTCGGGCAGCACTATCTTGCTCAGGTCTAGCTCACCGCGCGAAACCGAT
>DAOTTJ010000060.1:0-3889 GCA_034437695.1 Ktedonobacteraceae bacterium | reverse complement strand
TCTTTTATTTTGTTTTGCGTGTTTTGCCTCTGGCAAAACACGCAAAACAGGAGTGCAGAGAGCATCTCTCTGCTAACTTCATGTCTATGGGAGGGGGCAAACGAGCACGATAGAGAAACAAGCCACCATGATTACAGGCGCGGTAACTTACAGGTAAAATCTCCCCCTCACATTTCTATTACAAGTAATGCTCAAGGCGCTACCTGCTTGTCCGCTTAGAATCCGGTCGAGCAAAAAGGTCACCCGGTGGGTGCGCCAGAGAAGCCCTTACTAATGCGGTAACTTACAGGTAAAATCCTTCCCTCACATTTCTATTACAAGTAATGTTCGAATATATCTGTAGGAGACACCGCCGCACAAAAGCCGGGTTGACAACACCTGTCGTAGAAAGGACAACTCTCGTATGGGAAAAATCGGTTTCTTGTATCCCGGCCAGGGATCGCAGAAAGTAGGCATGGGCAAAGAACTGGCAGCATCGCACATGGCTCTGTTTGAACGCTATCTGAGGCGTATCGACGAGGTAGTAGGTCTGCCGATCAGTCAGCTTTGTCTGGAAGGACCGGCCGACGTTTTAAGCCAGACGCAGATCGCCCAGCCGGCGCTTTTCGCGTACTCGCTGGCGCTGACAGACTATGCCGCACGGCTGGGAATATTCCCCACGCTGGTCGCCGGGCATAGTCTGGGCGAGTACACTGCCGCAGTTGCGGCTGGTGCTATCTCGTTTGAAGATGGACTGCGCCTGGTCTGCAATCGTGGGCGTCTGATGAAACAGCAGCAGGACGAGCAGCCAGGCACAATGGCGGCGGTCCTGGGTCTGGCCAAAGAGACGCTCGACGAACTCTGCCTGAAAATCGCCAGGCACCACCCGGTCCTGGTGACCAACTGGAATGCACCCGGTCAACTGGTTGTCTCGGGAACCGAACAGGGAGTATATAAACTGATCGAAGAGGTGCGCGGGCATGGTGCGGGGAAAGCGATCCCACTGCCCGTCAAAGGAGCGTTCCACTCGCCGCTGATGGAGCCGGTGCAGAAAGCCATGCACCTGCTGACCGAAGCGCTGTACTGGAGCACTCCGCTGGTCCCGCTCGTCTCGAACGTCTCGGGAAAAATTCTCACCCAGGGAGCAGAGATACGTCAGGAATTAGTCGAGCAGATCACCAGTCCGGTCCAATGGGTCCGCTGCGTGGAGACACTCGCCGCCAGCGGCTGTGACACGCTGATCGAACTCGGCTCGGGCCAGGTCTTGAGCAAACTGGTGCGCCTGACCGCGCCCCACATGACGGTTACTGCCATCGACACACCAGAGAAACTCGAAGCCTTTGCTCACAGCCAGCGTGCAGCGGATTTGCAGGTTGCATAACACGGCAGAGGGTGAAAGCTGGCGAGAAGAGGCAGAAATGCTCACGCCCACTGACAAGATCCATGCAAATGGATGTTTGTATCCGCGAAGGAGAACATGAAAGTTATAGAAAAAGCATCTGAGCTGTCAAACGTATTAGAAGCATCTGCGAAAACAGTGCAGCCGCGAGTCTTATCCAGGAACATCGTTGTCAAATGCCCGGAGTGCAAAGAAATCATCCTTGAGCGCGAATACCGCAAAAACATGAAGGTCTGTCCCAGGTGCCACTATCATTTCAGACTCAGAGCACACGAACGGATCGAACAACTGGTTGACCCAGGGAGCTTTGTCGAAATCGATGCCGACCTTATCTCGCTTGATCCATTGAAATTTATCAGTCAAGACCAGGTATATGCTGACAAACTGACCCAGGAGCGCGAAAAAGCCGGGATAAACGAGGGGGTGATCAGTGGATACGCGACCATCGGCGGTCGCGAGCTGGCGCTGGGGGTGATGGATTTCCATTTCATCGGTGGAAGCATGGGTTCGGTGGTTGGCGAAAAGATTACGCGGACTATCGAACTCGCGCTGAGTCGCCACATCCCCCTGCTGCTCGTCGCCGCTTCGGGTGGGGCGCGTATGCAGGAAGGTCTCTATTCGCTGATGCAGATGGCCAAGACCTCGGTGGCGCTGGCAAAACTGAGCGAGGCTGGGATTCCTTACTTTAGTCTGCTGACAAACCCGACCACAGGCGGCGTAACTGCAAGCTTTGCCATGCTGGGCGACATCATTCTCGCCGAGCCGGGCGGCCTGATCTGTTTCGCTGGTCCACGCGTCATCGAACAGTTTATGCACGAAAAACTACCGCCGGGAGCAGCCAGCGCAGAGTTTCTTTTAAAGCACGGCATGATCGACTTTATAGTCACCCGCCAGGAGTTACGTCGGACGCTTATTCAGCTCCTGCGCTTCTATAATCGGGACGCACGTCACGTGCGCAAGCCTGAAGAGGCCGTGCATGTACTGCCCATACCGAACAAAAACGCAACCACAGGCAAAACCAAATAAATACTGTTCACCGCTACTATTGACCACAAAATAGAGTACAGGCTGGCGGCGTAAGAAGAGAGTTACGCCCAACCATTTACGCCTGGCAAAGAGCAGCATAGAGGAGCACACAGAGATGGAACCGCTTGAATACGATCTGGAATTTGAGGCACCACTTGAGAAGCTGGCCGGGCATATTCGCACGATGCGCCAGGAAGGAGGCGATCTGGAAAACCCTGGGCGCATACAGGAGACAATCGAGGAGCTGCACACGCAGGTACAGGAGATCTATGCCAACCTCACCACCTGGCAGACCATTCAGGTTGCTCGCCACAAAGATCGTCCACGCGCCCTCGACTACATCCGCCTGATGTCCGACGATTTCATGGAGTTGCACGGCGATCGCGCTTTCGCCGACGATCCGGCGCTCATCGGGGGTCTGGCAACCTTTCAGCACGAAACGGTCATGTTTCTGGCCCACCAGAAAGGTCGAGGGACAAAAGATCAGCAGTTCCGCAACTTTGGCATGCCGCACCCGGAGGGCTATCGCAAAGCCTATCGTCTGATGGAGATGGCCGCGAAATTCAAGTTCCCCGTGATCTGTCTGATCGACACCCCCGGAGCTTTCCCAGCCCTGGAAGACGAGGAGCGCGGTCAGGGTGAGGCCATCGCGGCCAATCTCACCCTGATGGCCCGCCTGCCCGTCCCGGTCATCGCGGTCGTCATCGGCGAGGGCGGCAGCGGCGGCGCACTCGCGATCAGCGTCGCCGACCGTCTGTTGATGTTAGAGCACAGCGTCTATACGGTGGCCACGCCCGAGGCAGCGGCCTCTATTCTCTGGCGCAACAATACCTTTGCACCCCAGGCAGCCGAAGCTATGCGCATCAGCGCCCGCGAACTGCTCCCGACGCGCATCATTGACGGCCTGGTCCCCGAGCCAGTCGGCGGAGCACACCGCAACGCCACACTGGCCGCCAGCCATCTCCAGCACGCGCTGAGCGAAGAGCTGCGCACCCTCAAACAATTGACCCCCGCCGAATTGATCGAGACGCGCTACCAGAAATTCCGCACCATCGGTCACGTCGGGCGCGTCGAGGGGGAGAGATACCCAGCCTCTCTGTCCACGCCTCGTTCCGGGGACAGATAAGCAAGCAGCCAGAGAATATCGATAAATCAGCACTATAATAGGAAGAGAAGGACAGCATGAAAAAACGCGAAGCCTACGCCATGTTCGAGCAGACCGTGCTCGAACACTACGAACAGCAGACGCTCACGCTCAACGTGCTCGATCGCCTTGCCAGCCACTATAGCATGGTCGACATCGATAGCGCGGGCGGACGTTTTCTGCGCTCGCAGGACGGCAAAGATCTCATGCAGATCTGTATCGAGCTAGTCGACCCCGCCTTCCCGGTCATCGCCCGCAACTCAGCCGACGATCACGACGAGTATTGGGAGTGGGAACTCAAGAAATGGGAGGAGATCGTGCACACGCGCTGGAACTGGCAG
>DAOTTJ010000059.1:0-14692 GCA_034437695.1 Ktedonobacteraceae bacterium | reverse complement strand
GGACCACAGGGTCGGTTGTGCCATGAATCTCCAATAAGGGAACCGGGCGTGTTGGATGACACCCACCGGCCAGGGGATGGATGCCGCCTGAGACAATCGCCACGGCAGCAAAGGTAGTCGACATGGTACAGGCCAGGATATTTGTCAGGCCACACAATGCAATCTGCCACCAGAGGCCATAGAGAGAGGCAAGGCGAGGCAAGCGCGGTTGTGCTCGTTCCTCTTGCGCCTGTCGTCGCGTTTCGGTTTGGTCTTCCACCTGCTTTGCCTTTTAAAGGGATTGTAGACTCATGAGACGACAGAGAGTTCAAATATCACTGCCATACGCTCATTACTTTCATCTTTCGCCTATTGTAGATGGCCAGCGGTATACTGTCAATCGGGTCTATTCTTAGACAGGGCTATGTAATCCTCCGCAAACCAGAGGCTCGCAACCCGATCATTTGTTCAGGGAGAAGGGGCCACACGTCGAGCATTACATAGCCCTGGACACAGGTAGCTTGCGCGTTGTGTAAAGCCGATGAATCTGCTACAGTTGAGAGACAGACGGGTATCGGACCTGCGCCTCTGCGATGCCATCCTGAGCTTCCTGGTTGATAGACCGACCAGGCAGACGTAGAAACAGAGCGAACATAACGTTGTACGTGATTATCCACAGCGGAGTGTACCAGAAATGTATGACTATGTTATTGTTGGTGCTGGTTCAGCCGGATGTGTGCTGGCCAATCGCCTGAGCGAAGACCCTCATGTCACTGTGCTTTTGTTGGAGGCCGGTCGACCCGATACAAAGCAGGAGATTCGTATTCCTGCGGCTTTCTCGAAGCTGTTTCAGACTCCTTACGATTGGATGTATTTTACTGAAGAGGAGCCACAGGTAGATCGTCGCAAGATGTATTGGCCGCGCGGCAAAGTTCTGGGTGGGTCCAGTTCAATCAACGCTATGATCTATATACGCGGCAATCGCTCCGATTATGATGCCTGGTGTAATATGGGCAACGCAGGCTGGAGTTACGATGAGGTGCTGCCATATTTTAAAAAAGCCGAAGACCAGGAGCGTGGCTCCTCGCAGTATCACGGCGTGGGTGGTCCACTCCATGTGTGCGATCGTCGCTACACCAACCCTCTTTCTCACGCTTTTGTTGCGGCCTGTAAAGAACTGGGCATGCCGGAAAACGCAGATTTTAACGGCTCAACCCAGGAAGGGACCGGTTTTTATCAGGTGACGCAGAAAAATGGCCAGCGCTGGAGCGTGGCCGACGCCTATCTCAAGCCCGCGTTTCGTCGAACGAACCTGACCGTCCTGACCAGAGCGCACGCGACGTGCCTGGAGATTACACATGGCCGTGCAACTGGGGTGGTGTATTCCAGGGATGGTCAAAGAACAACCGTGCGGGCCAACCGCGAAGTCCTGGTGTGCGGTGGCACAATCAACTCTCCCCAACTTCTTCTGCTCTCGGGCATTGGACCCGCCGACTCCCTGAAGGCTCTTGGCATTCCCGTGGTGGCCGATCTGCCCGGTGTGGGACAGAATCTTCAGGATCACCTGGTTTCTGGTCTAGTCTATCTGTCTACCCAGGCTGTCAGTCTGCACGATATAGAGAAACTGAGTAACCTCACACAGTTCCACCTCCTGAAAAGAGGTGCTCTGACTTCGAACATCGCTGAGGCTGGTGCTTTCGTCAACATCCAGTCCACTGCTCCTGGACCCGATATCCAGTTCCATTTTGCGCCTGTCTCTTTTCTCAATCATGGTTTGGAGCCAGGCCCTGGTCACGGGTTCACCATAGGTCCGACCCTGTTGCACCCTAAAAGTCGCGGGTCGATTGCCCTGCGCTCAGATGATCCCTTCATCCATCCGATTATCCGGGCCAACTATCTCCAGGAAGAGGAGGATGTCAGTATCCTATCCCAGGCCATCAGACTGAGCGCGGAGATTGCCCATACCAGAGCATTCGCCCCCTTTAAAGGCAGACAGGTAGTTGGCGACTCCGATCTCAGCGATCCTGCGATCCTGCGCCTGATCAGCCAGTATTCACAAACTATCTACCATCCCGTTGGTACCTGTACAATGGGCAGCGGTGCATTGGCCGTCGTCGATGATCAGCTCTGTGTCCACGGTCTGGAAGGGCTACGCGTCGTCGATGCCTCTGTTATGCCTGCGATAGTCAGCGGCAATACAAATGCCCCGGTGGTTATGATCGCTGAGAAGGCAGCCGACCTGCTGAAGCGCCCGCCAGTCGCGTAACGGACTGACTGGCAGCGAAAGCAGGCGAGAGGTGAAACTTTCCAGGCTAGCGTGTTATCCAGGTTTAGGCAAGCAAGCGTCCATTCTGGGGTCATACGCGACCCCAGGATGGACGTTTGCGCTATCTGTTGCTTTTCCGCACTCCAATCAGCTCGCTGGCCTATCTGGAGCTAGGAAAACGCATAGAACTCATCGATCGACCACCAGCTCCCTGAACTGGTTGTCAGCACAACTTTGATATACCTCACCGTTTGTTTGGGGAAGCTGATCTGGGTATACGAGCTTCCTAGACCACTGGCCACGGCATTCCCCCAGGTCGTACCATCGGTAGAGGTGAAGACCTGATAGCCGCGTGGATAATCTCCACCGCTGCTGCCGGTGTCAAGCGCAATCTTGCTTATGCTCAGACTCTGCCCCATATCGACCTGGAAGCTCTGTCCCGGCTGCTGTGGCTGACCCGATGACCAGCGTGTGCTGAATGTTCCGTCGAGTGCATGTGTGGGAATGTCGCTAGTGCTTGAAGGTGAAGCGGTAGCGCTCCAGCCAGTGCGGTCAAGTGGGAGAGGATTCGCGCCAGGCACGGCATAGACGTTGAATTCATAGATCGACCACCAGTTGGCTGCGCTCCCAATGTCGAGCACTCTGATATAACGAGCAATCTGGGTGGGGAAAGTGAGGTTCAAGACCTGTCCAATGCGCAGATAGCTTCCAGTACCCTGACTGTCGTAGCTGCCACTGGCAACACTTGTTCCCCAGTTTGCTCCATCGAGCGAGGTGAAAACCAGGTATGCATGTGGATAGTCTCCAGCTCCCATGCCAGCGTCAAGACTTATCCCATTGATGTTCATTGGACGCAGCATATTCACCTGGAACCACAGACCGGGCGTCTGACCCTCTCCGCTCGACCAGCGTGTTGTGCTATCGCCATCAAGTGCTCCGCCCGTAGTATCCCACTGGCTTGTCGCGGAAGCTGAAGCAATCCAGCCACTCCGATCGAGCGCAACGAGATTGGCCCCGCCACCAGCAGTCTGGGTGCCTTTCCACTTGAAGGTCGCAGCCGCGCCCCCTGGCAGCGTCGAGGAGAATGATTGTCCACCCCATTGGACATCAAAACTTTGTCCAGTAGCTGCGCTATTATAGACGACCAGCACCTTCGAGCCATCGGGATTTTTAAAGGCCACATCCTCGATCCCATTACTGCCAGCGCTGGAATCGATCCGCGTGGCTCCTGGTGCGAGAAATGCACTGGCCTGACCCAGCGCATAATAGTCGCCATTGTAGGTCACTTTGCCCGTCGTCTGGTCGATGGATACCACACCACGACACTGTGTACACGCATTGCCTGTACCCAGGTTGGGCAAGCCATTTGGATCTAAGGCCATGCCCCAGCGGACAACCGATTTGCTCCAATTGCGGGTTGCTCCAATGAGCAGATTCATCGTGCCAGGAAAACCATTATTGGCTTCCCATTGTCCACCAGCGCATTCTGTTTCATAGGTATCTTTCGTTGGAAAAGCTGCGTGAACAGGCGTCTGGGTCTCAACTGCCCCGGCGTAGCAGTGCCACGCGGTCCCTGCCAGCGCCGGTCCGGCGCTGGCGTCGCTGAGCAGAGCGGTAGGATAGGCAGGGGTATCCCAGTTATGGTCGTAGCCGAGAATTTTGGTTGTGATATGGTTGCTGGCAAAGGCAGGAGCCAGATCGGAGGCAATAAATTGGGCCTCCTGAGCTTCAGGCATCGACATGCCGGGATAGCCGGTTGGTGTATACAATGGCTCATTTTGCACGGTCACGGCATAGATGGGAATGCCCAGGGCCTGGTATGCCTGGATATATTTCACAAAATAGTTTGCGTAGGGCTGATAAGCGGTCGCATTGAGTGTTCCGCCCTCCATTGAGTTGGTGGACTTCATCCACCCAGGAGGACTCCACGGCGTTGCCATGATCTTCAGATTGGGGTTGATCTGCAATGCCTGTTTGAGCAGAGGTATGATATAGGCTTGATCGTGAGCGATCGAGAAATGCATCAAAGTGGGGTCGGTCTGCCCTTGTGGCATATCGTCATAGGAATATTCGCCTGATGCAGGGAGGGTCAGGTCTGAAGCGCCCATCGGTTGACGTAAAAAGTCTAAACCAATGCCGCGCACCGGATCAAAAAGGTTCTGCATCAATGCGTTTCGCTGGTTCTTACTCATTTTATTATAAATGAGCCAGGCCGAGGCATCGGTCAGCGATGCGCCAAAACCGTCAATCTGCTGGTCTACCTTTGTCTCATCGACGGTCAATGTGATAACGTTCGATCCACTTCCTGTGGAGAAATGCACTGCTTTCTGTGGGTCCAGGTGTTGCTTTAAATCGGCAGTGGTTAACCAGACATTTACGCCGTTGCTAGCTGATCTCGCCGCCTGAGTGCGTGGCGATGCCTGCCACAGGAGCACGACACTCAGGGCGAAGATGCCTATGAGTGTCCCAGTCAATGCCTTTTGCCAGAAGGTCCTTAGAGACATACAGTCCTCCTTAAAAGTTTGCTTTACAATCCAATCAAATACTAGCCGCATTTATCCAGTAAAGCAGGGTTGTGCAAACGTCTTACCTATCTGCGTCCTTTGAACGTCGCGCTTTTGGCGACCTTCGCGCAACCCTGTCCGGTGAAGAAGAGATGAGTGACAGACCTATTGCCAGTCACAAGCGAGCAATCAGCCCAGAACCTCGATGCCGTTGACCTGGGCATTGTCTTTGACTGTAGTGAACTGAAGCGTGATCTTGCCGCTGCTGTCAGCGGTCGCGGTAAACTGTTCGACCACAGCTTTGTTGGCAGCGCCAGCGGTAGCGAAGATATCGAAGTTGGTCAACACCTGCTGACCGTTGATGCTGACATTAAAAGTGCGCTGGCCTGCGGCGGTCCAGTAGGTCTCCGCGAAGTGCAGGCGGACAGTATAAGTTTTGCCAGCGGTCAGGCCGGGGACGGCGTAGCTACAGGTACCGTAGCGATTACTCTGGTAGACGGCCTGGGGCGCGGGATTGGTCACGCCGCTGGTCGAGATTGTGTTGGTGCTGGTCACAGTCGTGCCGCTGGTAAAGTCAGTATCGGCCACAAACGAGCCAGTTGCCGCCCCACCAGCGTTGATCTGTACGCCCCCTGTCCCAGGTGTCGAGGTTGGTGTTGGTGTGGGCGTTGAGCCACTGGCTGGAATAATCTCGATCCCGCTCGATTTTGCATTATCGGTGACCGTGGTGAACTGGATAGTGATCTGGCCGCTACTATTGGCCGTCGTGGTGAATTGCTGGATGGTTGCTATGTTGGGTCCGCCTGCGGCGGCGATGATATCGAATTTTGCCAGGACCTGCGTTCCATTGATGGAGACATTGAAGACGCGTTGTCCTGTTTTCGTCCAGTAGATTTCTGCAAAGTGGAGGCGTACCGTATAGGAGGCACCGGCATTCAGACCAGGGAAGGTATAGCTGAAGTTGCCATAGCGTTCGCTCTGGTAGACGGCCTGTGGGGCTGGATTACTGACGCCACTGGTCGTAATGGTGTTGGAGGTACCTGCGGTCGATCCACCGGTAAAGAAATTGTCCGCCTGGAAATTTCCAGCTGCGCTGCCGCCCGAGTTGACTGCATACCCGCCTGTTGTAGGCGTGGACGTGGGGGTGGGAGTCGTCGAGGTATCGCTCCACTTAAAGGTCACTGTTGCGCCGGCTGGGAGCGTATAATTGAAACCCTGATTGTTCCAGAGCACCTGGAAGCTACTGCTGCTGCTCCCGTCGTTATGCGCGACCACCACTTTAGACCCATCGGGGTTCTTAAAGGCAACGTCGGCCAGACTCCCCAGTGTATTTGAGGAGATGTGGTACGCGCCGGGTACGACAAACTTGCTATACTGGCCAACCTGATAGTAATCGTTGCTGTAGGTCACGTTGCCAGTGGTTTGATCGATTGTCACCACGCCGAGGCAGTCCGGGCAACCGCCAGAATGGGGACCGTGGTTAGGATCGAGCGCAAGGTTCCAGAGTTCAACCGTTTTAGCATAGTTTTGCATCGATTGCATCAGGAGATCGGGGGTTGAGATAGGCGTGACCGCTGCGCCGGTTGCGCATTCAGTCTCATAGGCTCCCACTGCCGGATCGGTGTTGTAGATTGTCGTCATCGCTGTGGGGCTGCCGGAGTAGCAGTGCCAGGCAATACCTGAGAGATCGTTGCGCGTCGTGGTGTCGTTCAGCAGGGTGCTGGGGAAACTGGTGTCATTCCAGTTATGGTCATAGCCGAGGATCTTTGTCGACAGACCTGCACTGGTGAGAGCCGGGCTGAGGTTGGTTTTGATAAAGGTGTTCTCACCGCTGGCCGACCAGGACATGCCTGAGTAGCTGCTGGGCGCATATTCCGGTTCGTTTTGTGGAGTAACCGCTGAGATCGGAATGCCCTGCGCCTGGTACGCCTGAATAAACTTGACAAAGTATTGCGCCAGCGGGCCGTAGTCGGCTGAATTGAGCGTGCCAGTCACGCCATTGGCGGTTCCAAGCATCGAGCCATTCGTTTTCATCCAGGCCGGTGGACTCCACGGATTGGCCATGAAGGTAAGGTTGGGATTGAGTGCGCGGGCCTGTTGCAGGATTGGCAGAATATACGCCTGGTCGTGACTTATCGAGAAGGTATTGAGATTGGGGTCGGACTGCCCGGCCGGCAGATCGTCGTAGGAATAAGGCCCATTGATCGAGAAGTCTGACGAACCCATTGGAATGCGCACAAAGCTGAGGCCAATTCCTTGATTGGGATCGAAGAGCTGCTGCATCACGGCTGCCCGCTGGCTACTACTCATCTTATTGTAGAGCAGCCATGCCGAGGAATCCGTCACCGCGGCTCCGAAGCCGGTTATCTGCTGGAAGGTCTGGGACTCATTCACCGTAATCGTCGAGGAATTGCCGGTGTTTGCGCCAAATGTGATGGCCGGCTGCGCGGTAAGCTGGTTGCTTCCGTCGCTGGTGGTCAGCCAGACCTGAACCGTGGGACCAGCGGCTCTGGTTGTGGTTGTCGTGAGAAAAACGAAACAGGAGCCGAGGAGTAGAGCACTCAGCGCAAAGAACAGTTGGAAACGCCGAACCTTGATGGTCATGCGAGTCTCCTTACTCGAAAGGTTCTTCCTTTCGAAAAATACATAAAACACTCAAAGGTGAGTATGTCGTGGCACCTCGCCCATAAGCATGAAGGTAGCAGAGTACACTTCTTCTGCACTCCCGCTTCACTTTATGCCTATGGTGTGTCGTGGCACCTCGCCCTCATAAGGGAGTACCCCACCGCCTGGAAGAAATCTGCTTTCTTCCAGGCGCAGAGGGAACCAGGTTCGAGTTATAAGCGAGCAATCACCCCAGGACTTCGATGCCGTTGACCTGGGCGTTGTCTTTGACCGCAGTGAACTGAAGCGTGATCTTGCCGCTGCTATCTGCGGTTGCAGTGAACTGCTGCATGGTGGCTTTGTTGGCAGCGCCAGCGGTGGCGAAGATATCAAAGTTGGTCAACACCTGCTGACCGTTGATGCTGACATTAAAAGTGCGCTGGCCTGCGGCGGTCCAGTAGGTCTCCGCGAAGTGCAGGCGGACGGTATAAGTTTTGCCGGCGGTCAGACCGGGGACGGCATAGCTAAAGGTACCGTAGCGGTTACTCTGGTAGACGGCCTGAGGCGCGGGATTGGTCACGCCGCTGGTCGAGATCGTGTTGGTGCTGGTCACAGTCGTGCCGCCGGTAAAGTCAGTATCGGCTGCGAATGGCGAGACTGCCGGGCCACCAGCGTTGAGCTGGACCGCAGTGGTGGTGGTTGTCGTAGGGATGACCTCGATGCCGTTGACCTGGGCGTTGTCTTTGACCGTGGTGAACTGAAGCGTGATCTTGCCGCTGCTATCTGCGGTTGCAGTGAACTGCTGCACGGTGGCTTTGTTGGCAGCGCCAGCGGTGGCGAAGATGTCAAAGTTGGTTAACACCTGCTGACCGTTGATGCTGACATTAAAAGTGCGCTGGCCTGCGGCGGTCCAGTAGGTCTCCGCGAAGTGCAGGCGGACGGTATAAGTTTTGCCGGCGGTCAGACCGGGGACTGCGTAGCTACAGGTACCGTAGCGGTTACTCTGGTAGACGGCCTGAGGCGCGGGATTGGTCACGCCGCTGGTCGAGATTGTGTTGGTGCTGGTCACAGCCGTGCCGCCGGTAAAGTCAGTATCGGCTGCGAATGGCGAGACTGCCGGGCCACCAGCGTTGATCTGGACGCTTCCAGTGGTGGGCGTCGGAGTTGGGGTCGAGCCGCCGGTTGTCGGCGTTGGTGTCACTCCGCCACCCGATGTGAACACGCGTACATAGTCGACGAGCATAGAAGCACCCGAGGCAGTCGCGGAAGTCGGGGTGGTGTGACCGGCAACTCCATTCGGGAAGCCACCGCCCATTGCCAGGTCAAAGATAATAAAGAACGCGTGGTCTACCGCATTCGCCCATGTCGTTGCATCGACCTGGTTGGCATTGACTGTGAAATAATTCACACCGTCCAGGTACCAGCGAATCTGCTCGGGCGAGACGCTGCGGTCGATCTCTACGCGATAGGTATGGAAAGCTGTCTGGCACCCTGAGCAGGCATGTTGTCCACTGCCGATGCCGCTTGTCTCATTGCAGGGACCGCCAGGATCGACGCCGCAGTGCAGCGTTCCGTAGACCGAGCTGAGTCCATTAACGTCTTCCAGGATATCGACTTCCCCATCTTTGGGCCAGCTATGATCTATCCGATAGGGAGCGCCAAGCATCCAGAAGGCTGGCCAGTAGCCCTCGCCTGCTGCGCCTGAAACGTTGGGTTGCTGGATCGAGGCCTCCATCGCCACCTCGCCGCCGGTCGGCGCGGCGAAATTTGAAAGCTGCGTCTCGATGCGCCCTGAGGTCCAGTTACCACTTCCGTCGCGGATCGCCTTGATGACCAGATGACCCTGGCCATCCTGGTAAACGTTGTTCGTACTATTGCTCATCGTCTCGATCTCGCCAGTGCCAAAACCGGTACCCGTATCGTAGAGCCAGTTTGCTGAATTGACGCCTGTGCCGGCGGCTCCGCTGAATTCATCGTTCCAGACTTGGGTCCAGGTGGCAGCATGAGCTTTAGTCAGAGACCCAGGGGCGAAAAACCCCACAGTGACAGCCAGCACCAGCGCACTTCCAACAACAAAGAGCGTCGTCAGGCGCAAGGAGAGCCATTTCCGTCGTTGATATGTAGGAACTTCTTCGTTAACCATCTGTGTGAAACACTCCTCTTCAATTACTAGGCAAAGAAACGCGTGTCCAAAATCTTCCCTGTGGGCCTGCCTGGTTCTCTGCTTGGAAGGCGAGAAATGCCTGTTTGGTGTAACAGAGAGAACCAGCAAACGTACCTGTGTCCTCCTTTCTGGGCAAAGCGTCGAGCGATGCTAACGCGCCAATTGACGTATGTAAAGCGTGGGCTGAAATTCAACCAGCGCAGAAAAGCTCTGCTGCAAAGATGCCGTCTGTATCGAAGGTATAGGACAACACGACAACTGGATGACAGGAGTCCCAGGGTCCTTTGGGCAAACGGACGATATCTCGGGTAGCATCTTGGTGGATGCGCATGAATGAAACGCTGTCGGATCGTTGTCTTTAGGGGGTCAACGTCGATGGTATGGCATACCCCCTGGAAGCAAGGTTCGCGAAGAGTAATTGAACAAAGTCATGTGCATGTATAAGGTCTAGAAGCCGTGTATGTATGACAAGAGGGAAGGGTAGATGCTGGTTGAGAACCCATGAGGTAGTCATTTTTGCGGCTGTGGCCAGCCAACTCATACCCTGAGTGGAGAGCTTTCCGTGCATGTCAGATCCCTGCCTCCTTGCAATCAACGTTGCGACGTTTCAACGTACTCAAAGGATACCAAACACATAGATTGCATCCTTTTGCCATGAAACGCGAACCTGAGAACCGTTTTGTCGCAAACGCCGCGACAGATACTTTACGAAATCATTATCGGACCTCTCTTACGACTATAGTCAATTTCCAGTGGATTGTCAAGTGGGTCTTTTAAAGCCAGAGCCTGGCAGCGTGGTCAGATCTATTCTCTCCTAAGGCGGCTCAAGGCCTTACTTCAGCACGATTTTTGCTTGCCTTTAGGAGTAGAGAGGAACGTGTTGTAGTGTCTGAGTAGATGGAGCTTTTTCGGCGTGACTTGCTCGTGCTTGCCAACGAGTACCCTTTTTGCCAGGGAGATCTCTGTGCGAGGCCTGCTGATTGGATATTTCCCTTGCTACTACCGATATCGTTTTCGTATATTTATCGAAAAATTGCCTCTCTCCCTGACCTTCTATCCCGGAGATGGCGTCCAACAAGGCCGTTGCAAAGTCAGGAATAAAAACGGCAGGGCGAGGGTGCAGGGAGCGCAGCATCCCTGCCGGGGTTCGGGGTGTCCCCGAAAAACCTCTTTTACCCGCCTCCGCAGGCGGCAGGGTGGATTTTTGAATAGCCCTGGTGGCGTCCAACAAATAGGTTGACAATATCTAGGCAATAATGGTAAACTTGCCTACGGAGGGCAAGAAAGAGAAATTCGCGTACCTTGTCTCTTGCCTGCGTTTCTCGGGAGGAATGCCTGGTGCCTGAAGAAAAGGGCTATCCTTGTGAAGAAACGGCTGGATTCTTTTTCTCTGTCTATTTACTCTGCAACCTACCACAGCAGAAGAATGGCAGTGCCTTGTTATGACAACTGCTCAGCTCAAAGTGATCTTCGCCTTGCTTATTGCTGGTGAGGTCGCCAATAGCCGACTTGCCGAGATGCTGAGCATCGGTCATGCGACTCCACCTCATCTCGTTGCTAAGCTTGCACCGACTGGTTTTGTCGAGCGCAGCGAGCATCCTATTGATTGTCGTTCTATCCCGGTGCGTCTTGTAAACCAGAGCATGCTCATGCTTCGACACCTGCGCGAGGGTCGCCTGGATTCCTTTGGGTTATGGCTGATCCTGCTTGATGAGCAAGATATGTTGGCTTTGCGAGCACCTAAGTGTGTCAGGCAAGCCACCCCCCTTCAGCGAGCGAAGAACCACATGCAGATGATTCCCATTCCCAATGCGCGAGCCAGAAAGCTAGAAGAGAACTTTTCTTTCTCTTGCCCACAAGAGCCTAATGATGTTCCGATGACAGTATGTCCTGTTGTACATCTCCGAAAGGAAAAGAGCACATGGCAAAGTATGTTTTTCTGAATCTTCCGATGTATGGACATGTCAATCCAACCCTGGCGCTGGCACAGGAACTCGTCAGTCGCGGTCAGGAGGTAAGCTACTACCTGACAGAGGAGTTTCGTGGAGCCGTGCAGGCGACCGGAGCTACTTTTCAGCCCTATGAGTCGAAGATAAATGGCCACACGAGCCACGCTGCTCCTGCTCAATCCAATCTGTCGCCAGTCGTAAGAGCTGGATTAGAGTTGGTAGAGGAAGCGAGTGCGGTTGTGCCGCAGGTTATAGAGCGCATTCGCGCTGAAAAACCGGCGGCGATTATCTACGACTTTATGTGCATCTGGGCGCAAGAGGTGAGCGAAACACTCCAGGTACCTGCAATCTCTACACGTGCGACCTATGCCTCGAACGAGCATTTCAACCTTTTTGAGCAGATAAGAAAAAGTCAGGAGATGGTTTCTGGTCAAGCTGAGCCTTTTGAAGAGAGGCGCGGGGAGATGGAGGAGCTGATGCGAGCCTATCCTCAACAGCAGAGAGCATTCTTTGGGATGTTTTCACGCGTTGAAGCGCTCAATATTATCTTTTTCCCCCGAGAGTTCCAGCCAGCGGGAGAGACCTTTGATGAGCGCTACCTGTTTGTTGGGCCGCCCATTTCTGTGCGGCACGACACGACCTCCTTTCCGTTTGACCAACTCAGGAGTCAGCAACCGTTACTCTACATTGCGCTGGGAAGTATGATAAGCGATCGTCTAGATTTTTATCAGAAGTGTTTTGAAGCTTTTGGTGAACAAGCGTGGCAAGTAGTTCTTTCGATAGGTAAAGGGACAGATCCTGCTGAACTGGGTCCTATCCCGGCGAATTTCCTTCTCTCAGGGTATGTACCCCAGCTTGAGCTGCTCTCACGAGCGCGGGCATTTGTTACCCACGCCGGAGCCAACAGCGTGATGGAGAGTCTATACTTTGGGGTTCCAATGGTCTTGATCCCGCACCAGCCCGAGCAAGACCTGAATGCGCAACGCGCAGTGGAGCTGGGAGCTGGTCTACTGCTCGATAAAGAAACCCTGACAGCCGCAGCCCTGCGTGAGGCCGTTGAATGCATTGCCCAGGATGGAGCGCAGCGCGAAGCTGCTCAGCGGATGCAACAGTTCACCCGCGCGGCTGGCGGTCAGCAGCGAGCTGCCGAGGCCATCATCCAATTCGTAGAGATGCAAAGCGGACGCGAGTCACTTACCCTGTAAAGCTGGCGCTGAACTCTTTTTGTGTTCGTCTAGTTATTCTGCTCGCCTTCTGCCAACAGCCGTACCCGAAACGTTGGGTACGGCTGTTGCTTGTCCCGCCAGAGCGCTAACAAGAGAGCCGCCTACTCAAGCATGCGGAAACCCATTGCATTTTCTCAAACGCTCTACGCAGTTACCAACCGTGCTCAGGGGCGTAACATTGAGATCAGTGCAGGTTTTTCCTGGCGCAGCACTTGATAGCGTTCATCGCCTAATTCGTTAATCAGGCATCGACCCATGATCTCCTCTTTCACGTATTCTGTTGCTAACAGAGAGATTACTGTATTTTGCGTCCAGATCCCATGCGCCGTTCCGTTTTTCTCAATCTCAGCAATTCCCGTCTCCTGCCTGTCTCCTATCAGCACAGAGAGTCTGCGATTGCCCAGCCGTTCTTGCGCACTTTGTCCGCAGAGAGTGAGATCGTAGGTATAAGGCACGCCCAGATCAAAAGTGCCATAAATGGCGATCTGGAGTTCTACTCCTCGCTGAAACGCCTCCTGCAAAGGCTTCTCCAGGTAGGGCATCTCCTGATCCCAGAGCGCAGCGAAAATGCTTTTTTCGCTGCGCTCAATGACATGAGTCATGCTATCGATAATGTTGGTTGAACCCGTCAGCGACCATGTAAACTCCGTCTCTTCCGGCTTTTTTAAACTTCCCAGTTGTTGCTCAATGATCAGAAATGAGGCATTAATTTGTTGGCGGAAGCGTGAAAGAAGGTCCTCATAAGGGACCGGCGCGTAGAGGGTGGGGTCTGAATGATAGATGAGAACAGCGCCTTTCAGGTGTAGGCGTTGCAGTGTTTCATAGATCTTAGAAGGAGGAATTGCTGTTGCCCGGCTTACCTCATGTCCATTCATTGGCGACTTTTGCAGTAATGAGCAATAGGCACGCGTTTCGTATTGCGAAAAATCAAGTATTTTCATATGCTCGATCAATTCGTTTAATGAGTCCATAGAGTTGTCCCTTCTGCCAGGCCTGTTTGCTGGTGATTGACAATGCGTTACATAGTCCCTATACTACCATCGTAGTCTATATACTACCTGGGTAGTAGAGAGATGAAATAGAGCATACTGCTCTGTCAAGCTTCTTGTGAGGCGTTGCCGCAGGCGACGCAGAGGGGGAAGGAAGGCTGGGGTGCAGCCCCAGACCTCAGTCAAGGGGTTGCACCCCTTGCATCCCTGCTGCCGTCAATCTTCGATTGACAGAGCAATACATGCTGTATAGCAATGGTCTTGAAAGGTGAAAGCATGTTTAAACAGTTGGTCTCTTCTGGTTCCCCGTGGGAAGCGATGGTTGGCTATTCACGAGCTGTTCGCGCCGGCAATCTGGTCTTTATTTCAGGCACAACCGCCTCAGATGCTCATGGATCAGCGTTGTTTCCTGGGGATGTTTATGCTCAAGCACAGGAAGTGTATAAACGCATTGGCATGGCTTTAGAAGAAGTTGGCGCAACATTTCAAGATGTCACGCTGACTCGTCATTATGTAATCGATATTACGCAGTGGGAAAGTGTTGGACGTGCGCATGGTGAGGTGTTTGGGGAAGTTCGTCCAGCTACATCGATGGTTGAGGTCAAGCAGTTGATTGACCCGACCTTTCTGATTGAGATTGAAGTGATGGCAGTGATACCTGCTGAGAAAGCATAGCCTCTGCCTGGCGGGTTGGTCTGTTGGCTCGCTAGACTATACCAACAGACCTGTTCCACGGTCTGGACAGCAGGGATGACTCGTAATGCGTGAGAGACCGCCAGGTGCAGTCAGGAGTGGGTTGCTCTGCCCTAAAAAGTAGTGAGTTTCACCTTAGAAGGTCTCTTCTCCACGCTGCATCGACTGCAAGTTTGCCGATATTTTGCAGGCGTGTCACTTGATGAGCGTCAGGCAGCATGCTAGCAAGTTCCTGGATAGAAACTTCATAAAACCCTTGTTGGACCCAGTAGTCGCCTGCATCTGTACTGAAGAGATAGACGCGCCGATAGCCCTGGC
>DAOTTJ010000058.1:0-4526 GCA_034437695.1 Ktedonobacteraceae bacterium | reverse complement strand
GACGGTGCAGTGACCAGGGGTCCAGCCGTCTATGCGCAGCCCACCTTCGCCGTGCGCATTCGCCAGGAACATATCGAACTGCGCAGACTTGAGCACGCATAAACTGCACGCTTGGACAGAGAGAATGAGAGTAGCACTCCATGAGTCATCCCTACCATTGCTGAAGCATGTGGTCAGAGAAAGGCAGCAGGAGTGTAGAGGACAGCAGTCCTCTGCCTGGGGGTTCAGGGGTACAGTTCCCGAAAAACCTTTTCTGCTTGTGTTGCCGGTAGCCGCAGGCTACCGGCAACACAAGCAGGATGGTTGTCCTGATTGGACAAAATCAAGGATGACTTATAGACAGAGAAAGGACAAAGCAGATGAGCACACACTCGAATCATATTGACGAAGAGCCTGCTGGTAAGCAAGCGCGAACCGACCATGCTGTAGAGCAAGCGACCCAGGCGGCGCAGACCACGCGTGAGCACGTCGCAAAAAAGATTGAGCAAACCCCCCAGAACGTGCCTGCGCCCGAGCAGAAGAAGCACAGAAAGGACGACCCCGAGTCAGTAGTTAAAACATCTGGGAAAAAGCCAGGGGAATACTCGCCCCAACTGGGTCAGGAATCGGGGAGTGACTGGCAGGAGAGCCAGCAGATGGGGCAGACGGGTCATGGCGGGGTCCAGCACCCATAGAGCCTATCAGTGGATAGCAAGCGAGCCAATGGCGGCTGCAAAGGTGTCTCCACCATCCAGCCGCTCCGCGCTCAACGGAATGCTTCACGTGCGCAGTGCCTGCTGAACCGCGTGGATCAGGTCGTCGAAATCGAAGGGTTTGCGCAGGTACGACACAGCTCCAACGAGGCGACTTTTCTCCTCGGCCTGTCCATCGGCGGTGATGAGCATAATTGGAACTGCGGTTCCGTAGTGAGCGCGGATCTGTATTGCTACCTCGCTTCCATCTAAGAGGGGCAGGTCCATATCCAAGACAATCAAAGCTGGTTGGATGGCTATGGCCTGCTCGACAGCCTCTTTGCCGTCCTCCGCAGTCTGGACCTCGAACCCCTCCTCTTCCAGCATCCATTGGATCGTCTGGCGCAGGTGGTGGTCGTCGTCAACGACCAGGATAGGAGAGCCTGCATCGCTTTTAATCGTTGCGTCCTGTGCTTGTTGAGGTTTATTCATGGCAAGGAAGTTCCTTTATCGTTAGCTCCTGCTTCAGCAGGATACTGGTTAGTTGGTGAGGGTGGGAAGTGCTACCAGAAAGCGGCTTCCCTGGCCTTCTTTGCTGCTGACCGTAATCGTGCCGCCGTGTTCGCTGAGCACCTGTGCCACGCTGGCCAGACCGACGCCGGTTCCCTGGATATGTCCTCGCGCATTGGTGGCGCGATAAAAGGGTTGGAAGATGGAGGGCAGATCGGCCTCTGGAATACCCATGCCTTCGTCCTGGATACTGACGGTGGCCCAGCGCTGATCTGACTCCTGGACGCAAGCCAGTTCGATGCTAATCAGCCCACCTGCTGGACTATATTTGATCGCGTTGGCCAGCAGGTTAGTAAATACGCGATCCAGGCGAATGGGATCGCCAAACACCTTCACATTTTCCTCGTGACTTTGGAGATGGAGGCTATGCCGTCTGGTCGTCTGCTGCTGCTCTTTGCATACGTGGTCTAGCAGGGGCAGTAGAGAAAGCGGAACCAGATCCAGATCCATTTTCTGACCCGTCTGTAGTTTAGCGACCGTCAAGAGATCCTCGACCATACCGTTCATCTTCGTCGTGGAAGCTTCCATCACTGCCAGGCGCTCCGTTGCCCAGGTGGGGTCGAGCACGGCCGCACGTTTAAGCCGTCGCTGGAGCAGTTGGATATTGCCCTTCATGACAGCGATCGGCGTTTTCAGGTCGTGCGAGACACTTGAAAGAAAGTCGTTGCGCACCTGCAAGGCAGCTTCAGCTTCGTTGCGAGCGCTTTCGGCGAGCTGCCATAAGTGAGTGCGTTCTTCCTCTTCGCGCTTGCGTGCGGTGATATTGCGAAAATAGACGGCCAGTCCATCAGGAATAGGATATGCGTGGACCTCAAACCACGCGGAAAATGTCGCGGTGAAGATCTCAAAGACGACTGGTTGCCGGGTGTTGACCGCTTCGTGGTATTTTTCATCGAAGAGCGAGCCGCGTATCGTGGGAAACTCGTCCCAGAGCTTTTTGCCGAGCAGCTCGTGCCAGGCTTTGCCTGTGTACAGCCTGGCCTGGGGGTTACTATAGGTATAGCGCCACTCTTCATCGAAGATCATAAATGCATCGGTCAGATTGTCCAGGATATGTAAGAGGCGGATGTGTTCGCGTTCGGCCTGTGTGGCGGCCTGTTGGGCTGCCAGTAAGAAGGCGGCGCGTTCTTCTTCCATATGTTTGCGTTCGATGCCCAGTGCGAGCATATTGGCCACCGAGGCCAGTGCATCCAGGACGGCGGGAGTGAGAGGTAGTTTGGCAAAGAGTGCTATGACGCCTACGACCTCGTCGTTCACGAGCAGTGGATAGCCGGCGAAAGCGATCATACCTTCGCGTCTGGCCCATTCCTGATCGCTGACTTCAGGGTCGCCAACCACCATGTTAGTCAGGTGGGGTTGACGGTTTGCCGCAATGCGACCGATCTTAAACATACCGACGGGTACGCGTCCGTGGGGGCCATTGAGGTGAGTATAGAGGCCAGCGCTTGCCACGAGTTCAAGCACCTGCGTCTCCTGGTTCAGCGTCCAGATACGAGCGAAAGCTGCGCCCAGGTGGTTGACGAGAGCCTGGGCGCAGCGTTGGAGGCAGGCAGGGAAGGGCATAGCTTGAATGAGCGCCATGCTGACCTCAGCGTTCAGCATAGCGAGCTGCGTACATGTATCCAACTCGGCCCTGGTGCGTTCGCTCTCCAACTCTCTGCTTTCTAGCTCCAGCACGCGCAGGCGCAGACGCTTTACCTCTTCAACGAGAGAGGGATCTACTGGTTGGCTGGTATTCATGGGGATATCCCTTCCTCACATAGAGTAGACTCATAGCAAGCGATAGAAGACGGCAAGGCTTTCTCGCTCATATACGGCATGTAGAGCGCAACTACAGGTAACGCTCGATCTTTCCAAGCAGCTCGTCCAGATCGAAGGGTTTGGATACGAAATCATCGGCCCCGGCCTCGCGAGCGATGCTTTCGGTTTCTTTGTTGGCCGAGACGAGCAGGATCGGAATGTGCCTGGTTGCTTCCTGATTTTTTAAAAAGCGGCAGATATCGCGCCCGTTCCACCCGGACATCCAGATATCCAGCAAGAGCAGATCGGGATAGCCATTTTTGAAGGCTTGCAGTGTTCCGCCATCGTGGGTAGCTTCTACTTCATAGCCAACGTCTTCCAGAAAGAGCGTGAGCACATCGAGGATTGCGGCATCGTCATCCGCAATCAGGATCTTTTTCTTTGCTTGTTGCATATTCTCATTTCCCTTCAACCTTATTGTTCATACGGATAGTGCAGTGGTAGCGAGAAAAAGAACGTTGTCCCTTTGCCCTCTTCACTTTCCAGCCAGATAGAGCCGTGGTGTCGTTTGACGAACTCTGCTGAGATATAGAGTCCCAGACCGAGGCCGGGGTAGGTGAGCTGGGTTTCGCCTTCAACGCGGTAAAAGCGTTCAAAGATATGAGAACGTTTTTCTGTGGGGATGCCTATCCCGAAATCCTGAACCGCGGTCAGGATGGTTTCCTCATGCAGGACCGTTTTGATCTTAATCGTTTGAGACTGAGGAGCGTACTTAATCGCGTTGGTCAGCAAGTTTAGTAAGATCTGGCCGATGCGATCGCGGTCCCCGTAGATGGTCACAGCGGTTGCCTGTTCTAGATGCATATGGTGGCTGGTCGTCGTACGCTGAATTTCTTGCACGATCTCCCTGACGAGTTCGGTATACTCGAACGAAGACTGGTGGAGGACGAGCTGACCATTTTCTATCTTGGTGACATCCAGGAGATCGGTAATTAGTCCGCTGAGTTTGGTTAACTGGGTATCCATCTTTGTCAGCAGCTCTGCTGAGCGAGCATCGCCTGCGGTGCGGAACCGTCGTTCCAGCAGTTGTGCGTAGGCTTTGAGACTAGTGACGGGCGTTTTTAGCTCGTGGCTAGCGATCCCGATAAACTCGTCTTTCTGGCGTGAAAGTTCTTCGATGGCCTGGCGTGCTTTGACCTGCTCGGTGACATCGACTGCGTGGATAAGGATACCGTCGACTTCGTCTGCGCTGTTGCGCGAGGGTTGATAGACAAAGTTAAAATAGAAGTTCTCCAGTTCGCCATTGCCTGCGTGATCAAGAGAGATTCGTGCTTCATTGTGGGTGACTGGTTGCCCTGTCAGATAGACCGTATCGAGCAATTCAAAATAGCCCTGCCCCTCGATTTCGGGTAGGACTTCACGAATAGTCAGACCGAGCGGGTTGCGATGCACGCCAATCACAAACAGGTAGGAGGGATTGGCCAGTTCAAAGATGTGGGTTGGCCCGTGTAAGAGAGCGATCAGGGCGGGAGCTTGCATAAACAG
>DAOTTJ010000057.1:0-5899 GCA_034437695.1 Ktedonobacteraceae bacterium | reverse complement strand
AACGAAAAAAGAGAATACATATTATTTCTAATATAGAAAATATAAGATCCCCTGCGCGTGAGCGACTCACGCGTAGGGGATAGGTTGGAGGGAACGCTAGCGTGCGCATTCAGTCAGTTCTGTGAACTCGTGACACTTAAACGTTCAGCAAGCTTGTTTGTTTAAGAGTAGAGTTCGATGCCGCTGATAACGGGATTATCTGCGCCGCCCTGGGTGATGGCGATGACGATCTGGCCGCTACTATTGGCAACTACCGAGAATTGCTTCTGGAGCGCGGTCTTGTAGCCTGCTGTGGCGTAGACATCGAATGCACTCAGTACGGTTGAGCCATTGATCGCCACGTTAAACTTGCGTTGACCGGCTGCCTGGAAGCTGAGTTCTGTCCAGTCGAGGTCCAGCGTATATGTCTTGCCAGCCGTCAGGCCGGGCAGAGTATACGTAAAGGAACTGAACCAGCGACAGGTCTGCCAGACCGCCTGGGGTGCTGCGTTGGCTACGCCGCTCGTATTGATCGAGGTCGAGGTATCCGCGAAGGCGTTGCCCTGGTTGTAGTCGGTATCGGCGACAAAGTTCCCACTGGCCGCGCCCCCGGCATTGATCGCAGTGACCAGTGTGCCAGTCGACGTGGGAGTGGGTGTCGGAGTCGACGTATGGGTAAGTGTCGGAGTGGGAGTTACTCCCTGGGTTGGCGTGGGCGTGGGCGTGGTGGTGCCAACGTTTTCAAACGCCCATTGCGCACTGTTGGGAGGCGAGGGAAGTGGACCGTATTCGGCGTACCCTAGCTGGTCGGCCACAGTGATCACATCGGATGTCTGCCAGAAGTTGCGAATGACGCTATACCCGGCGGTATTCCCGGCCTGGATGTTCCATTGTGGACTCTCCCAGGAGTCGTAGATGCCGATGGCTTCTACATAGCCAGTGAGGTGCTCGATGGCCATATAGTCGCCGGTTGCGACATTTCTGATCCTGGTATTGCCGTTGAAGCTCTCCAGTACCCACTGCGAGGTAGTGTCGGTCGCGGCGGGATTGCCATACATCACCTTATTGTTGGCTTCGTAGAGGTAAGTTCCCAGCGACTGGCTCCTGATCCTGACGCTTGGTGGCGTTGGCGTGGGAGTTGTGCCTGGGGCCGGAGTCGGCGTGCCGGTCGGGAAACCACAGGTCTGGGAGCTTGGACTCCAGCCGCTGTTGCCCGTACCTAGCGTGATGTTCCACGAGCCTGGCCCTTCACAGCTCTGTAAGCTGCCTACGGTCAGACCGCTGGCGGTTACATTGTTGGCCGTGCCGGTGACGGTGTTGACTTTATTTGAAAACGCGAACTCAGCGCCACTGATGTTGACGCCACTCAGCGTGATGGTACTGACTGGATTGCCGCCGTCAAAGGAGATTGCGGCAAAGTTGCTGTTATCTATCTCGTCGCCTGCGACGGTAAAGGGGGAGCTGATGCCGCCGTTATCTGCCCAGAACATCAGTGCGCCAAATTGCAGGATGCCCTGGTCACCCCATCCAGCGACCGTTTGATCGTGTTGTTTGAAATGGTGGTCGTGCCAGCGAAAGGCGCAGTGGTGTTGCCGAAGTCTTCGTAGTCTAGCATGATGCCACCGCCGCGATACTGCGAGCCGGTGACCACGTTGTTGGTAACCGTATTGCCGCTGCCGCCGTAGATAGCTATGCCGTTGGCCAGGTAGTTCGATTGGATAGTATTGTGGTCAAAGGTGTCGTTGTTGTCGCCGCTCGATACATTGTCGGTCGCCGACCACATTGCCAGACCATCGTCGCCTACGCCGCGAATGACCGTCTGCGAAACGTTGGAGTTGGTGATGTTGCGGTGAAAGTTGATTCCATCGGCCAGGGTCTCATCGATGCGGCTATTCGTGATGGACAGACCACTGAACGGTCCGTCGAACCACATGCCGACTTTGGTGTGCTCAATCCAGACATTGGAGATCGTCGAATTGTTCAGCGAACCACCAATGCCGTTGTCCTGGATACAGTCGATACGATTGGTGATCTGACCCTCAACGGCGAAGTTTGTCAGGTTGACGTTCGCGCTGGGGGTGCCATCGTAGGTATCGTAGCCATAGACGCCAACTCCGTTGCCCGTTCTGCTCGTCGGCGCACCGCCGAGGACCGAATACCACGGACCCGCACCCGTCAGGGTGACGTTGTTGACGAGGATGTGGTTGGTAACCAGGTAGGTGCCGGGCGGAATCCATACGCCCTTGCCCTGCGATATGTCGTGAGTATGTCCTGAGACAGACAGCACTTCATGCCCGAATGAGTCGCTCGATTGCGAGATGAGTATCCTTCTGTGCTTCAGCACGGAAAAACATCGATAGATCTGGGTGGGAAGAGCAGAAGGGACACATCATATGCAACTTCATAGCCCAATAGCCATGCAAAGAAGAAGAAATTTAGGGTAACGTTTACCTTTTTTCTTTCTTGCAAAGAAAGGTAGCATAGAAAATGACGCTTGTCAAGGGGGAAAGCTGGCGGATCAACGTTGCTTTCCTCGGTTTTATCGCGCAATATCCCGTGATAATCCGCTGGAGGGTAAAAATTCGCGTAGAAAAGGCCCGCTTGCCCTCAGGTGAGAGGCCAGATTGTCCTGTAGATCGAGGGTAACGTTTACCTAAATAAAAGATCCTGAAGCAGAAATCGCCCGGTTGCTTTGCATACTCTCTCAACAATTCGCGTTCAAGCTCTGCGTGTCGGCCAGGCAAAGCTGACCAGTTACAAAAAGCTGTGCCGGTTCGTCCTTATTGATATGTCGCTGCGCCCTGCTTAGGACTGCCTCCACAGCAAAGCACAGGGAGAAAAAGTGCGGCGCTGGCATCCCCAAAACCTTCGTCGACGCGGTGGAGCACGTCATTCGTTCCTTGTCTTATAGTCTTTATTGAAGGAGAGCAGACGAACTGTGAGAGATCTTGTACAGGCGCTTCAAGAGACGTTAGAGCACGAAATTCCTCTGACCCGTCACCTGGAACTGCGCGTTGTAAGCTACGACGAGCACGGTCTGACCCTTAAAGCGCCTCTGGCTCCCAATATCAACCACAAACATACCGCCTTTGCTGGCAGCCTCAATTCTCTGGTCACGCTGACCGGGTGGGGGATGCTCTGGCTGCTGACGCAAGAGTTGCAGATATCTGCCAGGACGGTTATCCAGGATAGCTCGTGCCGCTATCGGCGACCCGTGAGCGACGATTTCTCGGCGTACTGCGCCCGACCCGACCAGGAGCAGATCGAGCAGATGGCCGAGGCTCTGACGAAACGCGGGAAAGCCCGCATCGAACTGGCCGTCGAGATCCACAATACCTCCGATCTGGCAGTCGCTTTTGTCGGACGCTATGTAATCATGACCAGCGACGCATCGTAGTCCCCACGCTTAGACGCGTCCGAGCGCTCGGGCGCGAAAGCAGGTGGCTTCATGATCGTTGAGCATGCCTACTGCTTGCATAAAGGCGTAGCAGATCGTCGCGCCGGTAAAGCGAAAGCCGCGTTTCTTCAGGTCTTTGCTCATCACCTCGCTTCTGGCCACTGCCTGCTCTGCCAGCGGGTCGAGCAGGGGTTTGCCGTCGACAAACTGCCAGATATAGGCGTCGAAGCTGGGATACTCGCGCTGGACCTCAAGCAACGCCCTGGCATTCTCTACCACTGCGTTGATCTTCAGGCGATTGCGAATGATGCCAGGGTCAAGCAGCAGGGCCGCTTTTTTGCCCTCGTCGTAGCCGATGATCTTCTCTGCGTCAAAGTTGTCAAACGCCTGACGATACTGTTCGCGCCTTTTGAGCACGGTCAGCCAGCTTAAACCAGCCTGCGCACCTTCGAGATTGAGCATCTCAAAAAGCTGACGATCATCGTGGATGGGGACTCCCCATTCGGTGTCGTGGTACGCGAGAAGCAGTGCGTGAGACTCTGCCCACAGGCAGCGTGTTTTTGGTAACTCTATCATCCGCTCTCTATCCTCTGATTTTGTTGATACCTCTGGTACTCCTCTTCCTTATAATAACTGGAGAGAATAATAACTGGAGAGAGAGTACCTGGATATTGTATTGCATGCTGTGTCTGGCAGCCTCAAAGTGACGCCAGGCACATCTATTTTAGCATGGCGCGTCGCTGGTTGGGAACGTCGGTTGTGTATGGTTGATCTTGCCGAGAAGTCGTCGATTTGATATGCTGGTTTTGTACTCAGAAGAAATTGAGGAGCATCGCCAATGAATATCCCCCCACGTTCAGATCCAAAGCTGAGTGTATCTATAGTCTTGTATACAAGGACACAGAGCCACGGTTTGCGGTCCTGGCGCGGACAGTCAAAAGCTGCCAGGGCGCTGACCCTGGTCTGCGCATCGCTTACGTTCTTTCTCCTGGCCGGTTGCGGTGGTACTTCGTCCTCTAGCGTTACGCCGCTTGCGCTCTCACCCGCTGCAACGGCGTCGGTCGCTGTCTCGCGGATTACGCCGACGCCCGCGACTGCTGGCGATTGGCCGATGTACCACGCCGATCAGGCGCGAACCGGCTTTGTTGCGGGTCTACCCGATCCCCAGCGGTTGACGAGTCTCTGGAATAAGTCGCTGGATGGAGCCGTTTATGCGGAACCGCTGGTGGTTAAGGGACTGGTGATTGCCGCGAGCGAGCAGGATACACTCTACGCGCTCAATCCGCGCACAGGCCAGGTCCAGTGGCAGACCAACGTTGGCACCCCGGTCTCTCGTTCAACCCTGCCCTGCGGCGATATTGATCCTCTCGGCATCACCGGCACGCCGGTCTACGATCCGCAGACCGGACTTATCTTCGCGGTCGCCGAGATCCAGGGTCCGGCCCATATCCTCGTCGGTCTTGACGCCCAGACTGGACAGGTAAAAGTTCGTCGCTCCGCTGACGCGCCTGGCAGCGATGCGCAGGTCGAGCAGGAGCGCGGTGCGCTCGCACTCTCCCGTGGCACTATCTACATCCCCTACGGCGGTCTGGACGGCGACTGTGGCGACTATCACGGTTTGGTCGTGGCTTCGCGCACCGATGGGACCGGCTCGCTGCTCGTCTACCAGGTGCCGAGTTCGCGCGAGGCGGGGATCTGGTCGACGCCTGGACCGCTCGTGGATGCGCAGGGCAATCTCTATGTCTCGGTCGGCAACGGAGCCTCAACCGGAGGGAACTGGGATAACAGCGATTCCATTTTGCGCCTCTCTCCCACGCTTCAGTTTGAGGACGGCTTCGCGCCCCAGAGTTGGGCCAGCGATAACGCGTCAGACCTCGATCTCGGCTCGATGGGTCCGGTCCTCCTGCCCGGCGGCCTGGTCTATGCCGATGGCAAGTCCAACCAGGGGTATCTCCTGCACGCCGACCACCTGGGCGGCATCGGCGGACAGATCCAGACCCTCACGGTCTGCACGTCCTTCGGTGGCGCTGCGGTAAGTGGGCAGTCGCTCTATCTCCCCTGCGTCGACGGCGTCCGTCAGCTCATGCTCACTGCCGGGGGAGCGCAACTGACTACCGGCTGGCAGGCCTCGTCGCAGATCCACGGCTCGCCGGTTATCGGCGGGCAGACGCTCTATAGCCTCGACCCCAACGGGGGCGTGCTTTACGCGCTCAACCTCGCAACCGGTCAGGTTCGCGCCACCATTTCCGTGGGCCAGACCTCGCGTTTCGCTACCCCGACGCTCGGACAAGGCACCGTCTACGTCGGCACCCTGAGCGGCGTGACTGCTGTGAATCTTGCCTGACCGCTCGACCCATTTCCGCTTTTGGTGGCTAGGATAAGAATAGGAAAGCAGAGAGAAAACTCTCCGGCTCGGCTGGCCGGTCTCTCTATCGACAAGCCTGGTCCACCATAGTACTCTGTTGTTTGTGGTCAGAGAAAAGCAGCAGGAGTGCAGAGGACGGCAGGCCTCTGACTGGGGGT
>DAOTTJ010000056.1:0-5187 GCA_034437695.1 Ktedonobacteraceae bacterium | reverse complement strand
CAGCGTTGAGCGTGTCAGAGATGATTTTCTTCATACTTTTGGGGACAAAAGGGGTGAACAACTCTTGGAGATGGAATTGACGCGCACCTACGAGATCCCAGGCACGTGCGAGGCCATAGAGGTAGATGATCACCAGCAGTGTCGTCAGAGCGGAAAGAGCAGAAAGATCTCCAGGTGTTACACTTAATCGTATGGCGTATAAGGTTTCAAAACTGAAGACGACCGTGCTGCCAGCAATAAAAAAAACGCTCTTCAGTTTCATCGCCCAACTTCGAACACCCTGGAACAGACTCACTCCCATAATGATGGTGTTGGCCAGTCCGCTTGCGCCCATAATAAGGGTGACGGTACCGATAGTTGCATGAGGCACAAGTGCTAATAACGAGATAATGAGCGGATTGAGCAAGGCACTGTACGAACTGGCAACCTGGACCTGGCGCATCACAGCGGTGCTTTCAACGCCCGTGATTTCAGGGTTTATGCTGATAACGAGAAATATCAAGCCAAAAAGGGTCGCACCAACTCCGGCCATCACCGAAAAAAAATTGGTGAAATCTGCTGGCACCATAGAATTATTTCGTCCCTTCCCGCGCGATCTGTGATCAACGCGAGCATACGTATCAGAAAGGCAAGTAGGCGTTTGCATCTTTCTTTCTTATGCAGATAGCGTAGCATCATTCCACCTTTTTGTCGAATGATAACCAGTGACTCAGCGACCAGCGACTCCCAGGGCTATTTTATGCTCGACGCGTGGCCCCTCCCCCTGAACAACGGATCGGGTTGGGAGCGTGGAGGCCTCGGCCTCCACGCTCCCAACCCGATCCCAAAACCCTGGGGGTCGCAAGCCAGATTACATAGCCCTCATGACTCCTCCTCAAGCTTGAGTCGCCTCCATAAACCAGCTTAATACAATGTCATAGCTGGTATTCGACTATAAGAATTACACTGCATAGGAAAGAGCGCACGCAAAAATTTAAAGGACCCGACGGCAATCAACCATCAGGTCCTTTTCCGCTCAATGGGAAAGGGTGTGCGTGGGTTAGACCGGAGGTGGCGCGATTACCGTGACTGTAACGCTTGTGCAGTACAGGTCGGTAGGCGTAGGTGTGGGTTGCAGACAGAAGACCGGATGGAATACCCCCACTCTGCTATAGGCATGGCGCGTGTCGATGATGATCGGCGGCGCATGACAAACAGTCGAACACAATGCATACGAGGAGACTACTCCATCACCCCACGCCGCCGAGACATACGGCAACGCAGTGATTGAAGTAGGCAGACAATTGACTGTGACGACAACTGCCGCGTAGTTATTGACGATGACTGTCTGGGTGAGTGGACTGGCGGTGATACAGGGGTTTACTACGTCAGGATGGACCTTTGCTACCGGTGCCGCACTGGCCCCGGCTACGCCCGTGGCGTTGAAAACCAGAAGAAAAGCGAAAAGTAGAGCCGTTGCTGCAGTGCATTTCAGCACGCTATGCAGGTTCACCTTCATTGTGATTCCTTTCACTATTGGTGCCATACAAAGAGTAGGATGAACGCTTACCACGTTGTGAAGTGTATAGCGATATTCGCTTCTTCTCTATACTACCATATTTAAAGTGTCCGTGCAATATCTGGTGCAGGGTGTTTTTTTTGCACCTGTCGCTTTACCAGACGCGTTCCAGTTCTGCTCAAGCCTGCGGCTTTCGCCCCCACCCTAAGTATGAAGGTAGCAGAGAGCATCTCTCTGCACTCCTGTTTTGCATGTTTTGCCTCCGTCAAAACATGCAAAACAAAAGAAAAAAGTTATTGGGGACACCCCAGATTGCCTGTCCCCCAGACAGGGTGCCGGCAAAGGGCTGCCGCTTCACTTCATGCCTATGCCTGTGGCTTTCAGTGCAAAGGCGCTCCAATCTTTGCTCGTTTTGCAAAAGCTTTCTCTGCACGCTACGCACACTTCTCACTTGCATTGATATACTTTTATACATATACTTGCTGTATATTGTCCAGTTAGGGAGAACAGCAATGATAGAGGTACGGGTGCAACCCCCGATAGCGGTCCCACGCGCGGCTCGTCTGGCTGTGGCTATGCTTTTTTTTCTGACCGGGATGACGTTTGCTTCGTGGGCGACGCGTATTCCTGCGGTGCAAAGCAAGCTTGGTCTGAGTACGGGCGAGCTTGGGCTGGCTCTGCTTGGAACGGCTGCCGGCGAACTTGTGTTTATGAACCTGGCCGGCTATCTGTCAGCACGCTTTGGGAGCCGGTCTGTGACGGTGATTGCCTCGCTGTGTCTGAGCGTGACGCTGCCTCTGCTGTCACTCGCGCCAAACCTGCTGGTTCTCATTGCGTCGCTCTTCCTCTTTGGTGCGGCCTTTGGCTCGGTGAATGTGGCTATGAATACGCAGGGCGTGGCTGTCGAGCGGCGCTACGGTCGTTCGATCTTTAGTTCGTTCCACGCCTGCTACAGTGTTGGCGGTCTGACGGGCGCACTTGTGGGCGGTCTGGTTGCGGCCCATAATATTGCTCCTTTGCCCCATTTTCTGGGGATTGCGCTCGCTGGCATCATCTTGACGCTCGCGGTCGCGCGTTTGCTGCTGCCGGCTCGCGTGGATGCGCAGGGAGCCGGTGTGGCGTTTACCCACCTGACGCGTCAACTGCTGGTTCTGGGTCTTGTAGCTTTCTGCGTGGTACTCGGCGAGGGAGCGATGGCCGATTGGAGCGCGGTCTATCTTAACACGACGCTGCATTCGGGCGTGGGACTGGCCGCTGCGGGCTACGCGGCTTTCTCGATCATTATGGCGGTCGGGCGCAGTCTGGGCGACCGTCTGACCAACAGACTCGGACCAGGTACGATGGTTCGCCTGGGTGGATTGGTGGCCGCCGGGGGTCTGACTCTCGCGCTGGTGGTCAACTGGGTTCCGTTGGCTCTGGTTGGCTTTGGGCTGGTCGGCGCTGGCTTTTCGGTGATCTTTCCGCTCACACTGAGCGCCGCAGGCCGCACTTCACAGCAGGTCTCGGGAACGGCCATTGCGACAGTCGCGACCTGTGGGTACGTCGGTTTCCTGGTCGGTCCGGCTGCGATCGGCCTCGCGGCAGACTCAGTCACGCTGCGCGTTGCGCTGGGCCTCGTGGTGCTCCTCAGTCTGTGCGCCGCTATCTTTGCACCTGTGGTCGGCGGCAACAGGCCGACGAGCAGCGACCAGACCAGTACACACGGCGCACGCTCTGAAGCGGTGAATCTCTGACTTCAGAGCATTGCCCGTGCTCAGTGCCTGACTTCATCCCACAATCGTGCAGGATTGGTCTTTCTCTATGCCCCTTCTTGCCCGATGACTGTGCCGCGTTTTCCGCGCAGGAACGAGGTCAGGGCCGCCACCAGGCACATCACGACCGAGAGGTAGAAGACGTTGTGGATGCTGGTCATAAACGGACCCGAGATGAGGTTGGGGAAAAATTCGTGGCCCAGCAGGTTGTGCAGGCGCTCTGGCGAGAGCGTCTGCTGCACGCTCTGAGGCACAAGGGTCGCCACTGGATTGTATCCCAGGAAGGCCGCGAAAAGCGCTGAAGTCGGCGGCAGATGCGCAATGCGATCGGCGGTCAAAGCCGGCACACCCGCATTGACCAGACCACCTGAAAGCGTCGGCGGCAGGGCTGAGGCCAGGCTGGCCGTTATGATGCTAAAGAATACGCCGATGCTGACCACCGAACCGGAGTTCTGGAAGGTCGCACGCATGCCTGAGGCCGCTCCGCGCTGCTCGGGCGGCACGCTGCCCATAACCGACGAGGTATTGGGCGACGAAAACATGCCCTGCCCGACCCCGAGCAAGAAGATGATCAGTGCAAACCAGATGTAGGAGAAACTCGCGGGCAGGAGCGTCAGTAAGAAGAAGCCCAACGCCTGAATCAGCATACCCGTCGTTGAGAAGAGACGCGCCCCAAAACGATCCGAAAGGTAGCCGCTCAATGGACCCATCACGAGGAAACCTATCATCAGTGGGATCATATAGATGCCCGCCCACAGGGGAGCAACGGCGTAGTCGTAGCCGTGCAGCGGCAGCCAGATGCCTTGAAGCCAGATGATCAGCATAAATTGCAGGCCCCCTCGCGCAATACTGGCCAGAAAACTACTGGCATTGCCCGCCGCAAACATACGAATCTTAAACAGTTCCAGGCGAAACATCGGGTCTTTGACGTGCATCTCTATCCAGATGAAACTCACCAGCAGCGCCACACCCACGACCAATGCACCAATCACCAGCGGACTCCCCCAACCGACCGGACTGCTCCCATACGGCTCGATGCCATAGGTAATGCCAAACAGGAGAATCGTGGCCCCGGCAGCAAAGGTGATGTTGCCCGCCCAGTCGATAGTCTGACGCGCCCGCAGAACCGCGACCTCGCGCAGCATCATATACGCCCACACGGTCCCGACAATGCCCACCGGCACACTGACCAGAAAGACCAGTCGCCAGCTAAAGTATGAGAGGATACCGCCGAGGATCAGACCAATCACCGATCCCAGAACTGCCGCGATCTGGTTGATACCGAGCGCCAGACCTCGCTGGTGCGCGGGAAAGGCGTCGGTCAAAATCGCCGCGCTATTCGAGAAGAGGAAACCTGCGCCCACTCCCTGGATCAGACGAAAGATGATCAGTTCTAACGCACCAGTATTGCCCGTCCCCGGCGTCAACCACAACAAAATACTGCCGATCGTAAAAATCAGAAAACCCAGATTATACAGACGCACCCGCCCGAACATATCCGAGACACGCCCTAAGGTCACCAGCAACGTGGCAGTCACCACCATATACCCCAGCAGAATCCACAAAAAGTAGTTTGTCTCACCAGGAGCCAGTGGATCGATATTGATACCCTTAAAAATGGCAGGCAACGAGATCAAAACAATACTCGCATCGATGCTCGCCATCAACACGCCCAACGTCGTATTGGTCAGAGCAATCCACTTATAGCGCGGCCCAACCGGTCTCTGTCTCCATGCAACACGCTCCGCAATCGGCTCGCCTATCCTCTGTGTCGTTGTGTCCAATGTGCATACCTTTTCTCTATCAATGAACCGGACAGATGCAAAACCTACCTGAAACACCCCTGCCCAGTTCCCCACGACCTGAACATTCCGCGCTGGCAAACACGCACCTTTGCATGGCTTACTAGAATGATATTCTAGAATTTCATTTTAGTCA
>DAOTTJ010000055.1:0-10461 GCA_034437695.1 Ktedonobacteraceae bacterium | reverse complement strand
GTCCCCCCGACAGGGTGCCGGTTAATGGCAGCAGCCCTTAACCATCCCGCTTCACTTCACATGCCTATGTTTTGCATGTTTGCCCCACCCCAGAGAGTAGGAGGTGCAGGAAAGTCCAGGCTTCGCTGTGGCGAAGCCTTCATCAAAAAACCTACCTGTGTAAAACACCCCAAACCCTGGTCGCGAATGGCGGATACTTTGTGGTGATTTTTGAGAAACTTTGTCGATTCAGGGTGGTATGGTTGTTGCCAGGTGACTTTTCTTTTATAATGGGGCTAGCTACTGAGAAGCTATTACAGTGAAGAAAGAGTCAATAGATGGCAAAAGTTACGACGGGTACGGGTGATACGGGCTATACGGGTCTATTGGGTGCACAGCGGGTTGCCAAGTATGATCCGCGTCCAGATACGTTGGGGACAGTCGATGAGGCGACATCGGCGCTGGGACTGGCTCGCGCCCTGACGCTCAATCTACGGGCGAAGGTGATTATCTATCAGATCCAGCAGGAACTCTATCTCTTGATGGGAGAGCTGGCGACTCTGCCCGAAAACTATGAACAGATGGGCTTGCGTATGACAACTGCGCACGTCAGCCAGCTTGAGCAGATTGAAGAGGAACTCAAACAGGAGGTAGAGATACCTAATAAGTTTATCATTCCGGGCGACACTGTCGATGGCGCGGCGCTTGATGTGGCGCGTACAGTTATTCGGCGGGCCGAGCGCATGGCCGTCAAGCTGCTCCACGACGGGGTGATCGCCAATGGCGAGGTTGTGCGCTACCTCAATCGGCTCTCAGATCTCATCTTTATCCTGGCACGCTATCTGGAGGTCAAGTCGTCGTTAGCCGAGTTGCCCGATTAAGCGACCAAAAAGACAAGAGATTGGCAAAATGTGAGGTAGTTCACAGATTTTCTATGGGCTGATTACTTTATAATAGATCTGGCACTTTTTTGTCTCCGGGCGGTCTTGCGAGACAAAAAGCAGTGCGTTTGCATTGTCTCTCTTATAAGGGTCTGATTTCAGACTACATTGATACTTTTGGAGCTGTATGAAAGCCCTGGATGACGAGTCACAACTGACCATCGCGGCCTGTCACGGTTCAACCGAAGCGTTTGAATCTCTCGTCTTGCACTATGAGCCACGGATCAGACGGATGCTCTATAGTCTGACCCAGGATAGTCAATTGACGCAAGATCTCTGTCAGGAGACGTTTCTGGCCGCTTATCGTGCATTGCCACGCATGAAGGGGGAAGAGTTACACTTTGCCCCCTGGCTTTACCGTATTGCGTTGAATCAGTTACGCAGCGAGTGGCGTCGTCGTAAGCATGTCACGTGGGTGCCTTTCTCGCCCCCACAGGGTTATGGCGAAGACGCCTTCGATGAACCGGGTGAAGACTACCTGGAGTGTCCAGAACATTTTGAGGAACAGGTCGGGCAACGCGATCTTATCCAACGTGTCCTGGCTCGTCTACCAGAAGCTTCTGTGGCCTGCCTACTTCTCGATGCCGAAGGCTTCTCCTATCGTGAGATCGCGGACACCCTACAAGATTCTCTCTCTGCTGTCCGCAGTCGCCTCTCACGAGCACGCCAGGCATTTCAACAACTCTATACCAAACTTGATCAGGAGGGACGTGCATGAAGTATGTAGATATCAGGGACTTACCGCCGTGTTCTTTCAGTCCCGAGTGTCTGCGCCTGATTGACGATCTGGATGTACCGACAGCGGCCCGCGCCCCTGCTCGGCTTTCGCATATCGAGGATTTTCAGGATCGGCGTCGCTTGCGGCAACTCCGCTCTCACGTTCCTGGCTGCCCCACCTGCTCTGCTCTGCTCGCAAAAACTCGCCAGATACGTTCACAGCAACGTTTAGCACTCCACCATTTTCTAATCGCCAATGAGAAACATGTGCCTTCTACCACGGGAGCGATTTTTGCAGCTATTCAACGTGAGCAGGCCCTGGTCGCGCCGGATGCAATGCAGGAGGTTGGCTCGGGCTACTCATTGATGGATGTGTGGGATGAACAGAGGGTTACGCCCGCTCCCATGCAGACACGGCGGTTCTTCCAACGCACACGCGTCTTCCAAAACGTCCTGACGGTGGCAACTATCGCGGCGGTGATTCTGGCGGCGGTAGGTCTGTTTAATCGCGTGACCAATCATTCTTCGCTGGGTCAGAAATCGGAGCCGTCGCCCCAACAGCCGGCACACTCGGGCAACGAACTGAATACTGGCGGGTGGGACTCGGTGGTGATTGGTCTGACCCTGCTCTCTGCGACTGGCTTTACTGTCTATAACTTTAATGTAACCAGCTCGCAGATGACTGTCCTATTTGAGGCTTCACAGGGCCAGAGTATGCTCAACATGGAAGAGGTTTCGAGCGATGGGCAGAGCGTGCTCTACGATGTAAGCCTGCCAGACCGCCAGAGGGCCTATCAGACATTCTCGCTGGCCGACCGCGTGCAGACGGTCTATAGTCAGGCGGACGATCAGGCCGGGAACGCTCTCTGGATGGACCAGGAACACGTGCTGGTGCAGAATATGCCCGATAGCATCTCAGACATCGATCTACAGAACCAGAGCATCCTCCAATGGAAGGTCGCCGCCGGTCACCTGGTCTTCTATCGTCAGCCATTCCTCTACTTCACTGGCGCACAGCAGTCGGATGCGAATGTGCTCTATCGCATTGATCTGGCACAGCAAGACGCGAGGCCGCAGCCAGTGACAATAGCGACCCCCGAGACGCGTTTCTGGCTGAGTCCCGATGGGGCGACTATCTACTACGCTAGCGAGGCCTCGACCGCGCAGGCGGGGATCTATGCGGTGGGGAGCGATGGGTCACACCTGCGCCTCTTGCGGGCGGGAGCGGGTCTACCAATAGGTTTTGCGCCTGATAACTCGCTGATGGTATTGCAGCAAGTAGGCAGCCACCTGGAGATCATCAAGCTGGGTGTCACGCCCGAACAGAAAGAGCAAGTGATCCTGGCGAATGCGGCCCCCAATGCCACCTCGCTGTGTGGGCCAGGCGCAGTCTCTCTGGTGATACCTGTGTGCGACGAAGCCGTGACGCTTGAACCTTCGGGCCAGGGTCTGCTGTTGCATGCGTACTACGCGAATGGCGCACAAAACCTGGTCTATGACGACCTGGCTGCGGGTGCGTCGCGAGTGATTATGTCGCTCGCGCAGGATGCCAGCGTGCAACTGCCCGGTTGGTCAAGAATTTCAAGCGCCAAAGCCGCGTAGGATTCCTTCTCTAACGAAAAATGGCGCGAGGTGCCAGAACTTTCCTAAACAGCGGCAAGTGAAAAGCGTCTGACGGCAGGTAGCGTCAGGCGCTTTTCTTTACACGGTGTATTCTTCCGGGACCAGATTTTTCCAGATACGCACACGGGTGATGCCGACCTCGCCGAGGATCTCGGCGCTCAGTCGATGACCTCTGGCGATATCATAGGGTGCATGGGCGTCGGAGCCGACGCTGATAGGGGTATGGTGCGCGGCGCAGGCGCGGGCCAGGCGTCTGACCAGACTGGGATAGGTCAGAACGTCGTAGCCGTTGATCTCCAACGCCACGTCATGGTCGGAGGCCAGCGCAGCCAGTGCGTCCAACTCGTCGTCGAGCTGGGACGGGAGAAAGGGATTGGCCGAGCGCATCCGTACGGGATGGCTGACCAGACTGAAGTAACCGCTCTGAACGGTCTGGCGCAGGAGCGCAAAATAAGCCAGCCAGAGCGCCTCGCCTTCTGCACGGTTCCGTTCGTGCTTTGCTTCAAAAAGCAGATCCTCAATCTGATGGACCGAGCCGATCAGGAAGTCCCAGGGCCGACCCTGCACAAGCTGCTGGATGGCTGCATTTTTGGCCGGCACAAAATCGACCTCCAGGCCGATGCGTACGTCAAAATGCTCGTGGGCGGCCGCTTGCTGAACCTGCGCGAAGTAGGTGTCAAAGGGCAAGAAGGGGCCTTCCTGCGGCATATGCGCCAGAAGGGGCCGGGCTTCGGTCATCTGAAAGACGTGCTCGGAGAGGCCGAGGGTGCGTAATCCCCGTGCATGTGCTTGCTGTACCATCTGTAGAGCTGAGCTGCGCACAATATGGTTATGGAAGTCGGTTGTGATGGTCATGTTTTCTTATTCCTTGCCAGCAGCTATTATCGGTATTGGGCAGAGAGTGGCTCTCTGCATGCTCTATTTTGCATGTTTTGCCTCCGGCAAAACATGCAAAATAAAAGAAAAAGTTTGTTGGGGACACCCCAAGCCCCGGCAAAGGGCTGTCGCCCTCTGCACTCCTACTTAACTTCATGCCTATAGGCTGCTGCCCTTAGCAATCCTGCTTACGTTTGCGCCTCTGCGCTGCTGCTTTCTATACAGATAGAGACGTACGAAGGTCGTGGTTAGAGTAAATGGGTGGTGTGGATCAGGCGATTCTGTTGGAAGCGTGCGAGGCTGAAAAGGGCGAGTTCGGCGGCGTTGCTTGTGTCTCCGATGATGGACTCGGCGAGCAGGCGGGCGGCACGAGGTGAGTGCATAAAGCCGTGGCCGGAGAAGCCGCAGCCGCAGAGAAAGCCCTTGATCTCAGTTGCGCCCAGGATGGGGTGCTCGTCGGGGGTCATCTCGTAGAGTCCGGCCCAGACCCGGCGGATTGTGGCGCGTCCGAGTGTGGGACAGCGGTGGCGGATCTGTGCCTGGATTAAAGGCCAGAGAGATTCTTCTATATTGAGGGCAAAGGACTCGGGTTCCAGGCGTCGATTGCGCTGGATCTGCTCGTGGCTGACCGGCAGGGGGAGGGTCAGTACGACGCCGTCGTCGCGTCGACGAAAATGAAAGCCAGAGCCGGTATCGACGACCATTGGTACGTCCTGGGGAAGATCGTCGAAGGATTCGGTCTGATAGAGTTGACGTTTAAGCGGCCAGATCGGCAGGTCCATGATCCCGGCCTGGCGAGCGACCAGTGCGGCGTAGGCTCCAGCGGCATTGACAACCACAGGGGCAGTGATTTTGCCCTGTGGGGTCATTACGCCCTGAACTTTCCCGCGCCTGACGAGCACTCTGGTGACTGGTGTGTGTTCCTGGATGTGTACGCCCAGACTGCGAGCTGCCTGGGCGACTGCGCGAGCCATCGCTCCAGGATCGCTATAGCCATCAGTCTGGCAAAACGTAGCCCCGAGCACGTCGTCGACGACCAACTGTGGCACGCGCCGTCTGATCTCTGCGGGACCGAGCAGCTCTGTGGGTACATCCAGTTTGCGCTGGCGGTCGGCGTAGATCTGGAGGTTCTGCCAGCTTTCAGGGGTCGTGCAGAGAAAGAGATAGCCAAACTGGTCAAAACGCAGCGGGGGAGTTTGGACCTGCGCGGGCATGTACTCACGGATAAAGCGTTCGTAAAAGCGCACCCCTTCAACAGAGAAGCGGATGTCCAGTTCTTCGGCAAACTGCTGGCGCAAACCACCAGTGGCTTTGCTGCTTGAACCACCCGCGAGGATATCTTGCTCTAACAGGACGATCTGCTGCCTACCATGACTGGCTAATGCATAGGCCAGGTGTGCGCCAAAGACGCCCCCACCAATGATCACAACATCTGCTGTTTTCATGTTTCCCCCTGTTTGTACATCAGAGCCTGATGTATGGCTGTCCAGGATGGGTGAGGAGACGCTCAACCCATTGCAGCTCCGTGCTGGCTTTACACACTTCAAAGATATCGCGTGCTTCGCGCAAATAAGCCAGACCCGTCTGATACAGAGGACTATCAAGCGGCTCGCCCTCGCTCCTACTATGCCCGACGGTGACGGGTTGACTGCGCAGCAGAAGGTTCGCCCCATAGCGGAGAAGCGCACGGGCGTAGTCAAGCTTCTGCCCATATTGCTTAAAGGTCAACAACGCCTGCTCAAAATAGGCAGTGGCCTCTGGTTCCATACCTCTGGCGCTTTGAATCTGACCGAGCAGCACCTGTGAGCGTCCGATGAGATGGACTACCTCGCTCTGGCTGGCCTCTTTGAGCACGGCCAGGGCCTGTTCGTAGGCGTTTTCTGGATCGTGCAAAAGGTAGTCGATAGTCGCATGTGCCAGGCGGGCAGTACATTCGGTCTCGGCTTCAATATTTTCAAGGGCCAGGGCGCGTTTCACTGCGGCGCTGGCCGAGTGCAAGAGGCGTGTGCCAGCTCGCTGTCTATCGTCCCAAAAACCCTCCTGGACCTCGCTGGCATGAAAGCTAACTATAGCTTCAGCGATACGCCACTCGGCCAGAGCGATCAGAGAGAAGCTCAGACGCATGCTGCGCTTCATACGGCGTCCCATGACTATCGCCTGACGGATAGTTTTGAGGGCCTCGTACGATTTGCCCAGACTCTGTTGCGTGTAGGAGAGCATGCCCAGGCTCCAGCAGATATGTTCGCGGTCAGAGATCTGTTCGGCCAGTTTCAGACTATCGTTTAGCCATTTTTCCGACTCCAGCAGATCACCCGTGTGGCAGGTCACTTCGCCGAGATTGCCGATGATCAGAACCTTTGTGGGAATGTCGCCTGTGCGCTCGATCAGCGCCAGGGAGCGTTTAAAAAACGAGAGCGCGATGTCGTATTCGCCGTGGAGCATATGGACAGCGCCAAGATTGCCGGTCACCTGGCTCATCGCGCCGATCAGATCGTGCTGTTCAAAGATAGCCAGAGCCTCGTACAGATGGTGCAGTGCCTCGCCGTGCAGGCCCATGCTGGCGGAGATAACGCCCAACGACTCGCGGGCGCGGCCCAACGCCTGCGGATCTTCGCGCAGCGCCCGGCGACTGCGGGTTACAGGAAGCAGGGCGCGCGATGGCTCTTTCTCAGTCCCTACGCTTGCGCCATCGCGCGTTTCCTGCAACTGAAGCTTACGAATAGACTCTTCATAGATTTCGATCGAGGTCTCCACGTGTCGCCGGGCTTCGGCATAGCTGCCTTCGGCCCAGTAGATACCGGCGTCAAGATGCTCCAGGCAGGCCCACGCCACACACCCGGTCACGCTAGCGGCTTCTAGAATCTCTTTACCATGCTTGACGCACTCATGAGTCTGCGTATACTCGCCAGTTGAACGCCACGTATGGCCGATGGCCTGCCAGATCATCGCCTGGACCTGGGCCTCCTCCTGCTGGCGAGCCAGATATTCGGTTGCATAAGCGGATTTGCTGGCGTCGATTTGTTGAGTGCGATGAAGTTCCAGTGCTTGTCTATACTGATCGCGAGCCTCGGCAAAATTTCCCTGGATGCTATTGCACTCGGCCATACATTCAAGGAGATTGGCGATATGGAGCTGTTCCTGCTCCTCCTGTGAAGAGAGGGTCTGAAGAGCTTCGAGGGCCAAGCGATAGTGATGCAGAGCTTCGGCGTACGCCGAGAGGCTCATGGCCCGGTTGCCCACGCATTCGGCATAGTACGCAAGTTGCTCTTTTTCCTGACCATATTTGCCGAGATGATAGACGATGGCGGCGGCGACCTCGGCCTCTTTGCCGGCGTGCAGCTCGATCAAAGCCTGAGCTGTACGGCGGTGAAGCTGTGAACGGCGGACAGCGGAAAGGCGCTCGTAGAGATGGCTGACGATCAGGGGGTGCCAAAAATGGTAGACGATGCGTGGACCGTTGACCTCTTCGGAGAGGAGGCCGGAGCGCAGCGCCTCTTCGAGCAGATCGAGCGTGGTATCCTCGTCGCTTCTGGCCTCGCTGGTCATGCGCACCAATAGACTGAACTCGAACGAGCCACCCAGAACCGCAGCTTTGCTGAGGAGACTCTGGCAATCGGCGGAGAGACGATTCAGGCGGCGCTCAAGGACAGCCGAGATAGTCTCAGGTAGCGAGTTAAGACGGCTGGTGCCGTTGCTACGTTCATCGCGACCGTTCTTGTAGTGGCCGTTGGTGCTCTCACGTACGCCCTCGCCCGAGGTAGACTCGCTATAGCGAGCCAGTTCTTCGGCAAAGAGGGGATTGCCCCCCGCCTGACTCTGGATACTGCGGACCAGCTCATGTGGAAGGTGGGCGAGTAGTCGCCCAATCTGCGCCTGGGTCAAGGGTTGGAGGGGGAGCGTGATCAGCACCTGTTCGCGTCTGAGATCGTTTAGCAGAGAGCGCAGGCTGGCGCTGGGGGCCAGTTCGATATCGCGGCAGGTAGCCAGGAGCATAATACGCTCGTTCTGCCGATGACGAGCCAGGTAGGCGAGCAGCTCCTGGCTGCTATCGTCGGTCCAGTGGAGATCGTCGAGAACGATAAGCAGCGGCGAAGTCTGGCTGAGTGCGCTAAAGAGCGAGAGGACGGCCTCCCAGAGCTGGAAACGTTCCTGTTCGGGCGCAGTCGCGCTCTGTGGACGACTCTGTGCGTGATGGAGTTCGGGATGAGTGGCCAGCTCTGGTAAGAGCGAGGCCAGGCGATTCAAGCGAGCGTGAGCCGTGGCGGTAGCAGTCAGAGAGACCGCGGCTTCCTGGTCCGGCTGGCCGGTCTTCCCTTCGAGCAGACCGATGAGCCGATCCAAAGGAACGTCGTGCAGGAGAGTGCGCAAGATATCGGTCCAGGGGCGGTAAGGGATAGTGCCTTCCTGCTCGTAGGCCCGCGTCCAGGCAATCAACCAGCCGCGATTCTGCGCCCGGTAGGTCAGCTCCTCGGCCAGGCGCGTTTTCCCGATACCGGTTTCACCCATGAGCATCACAAAGCGAGCGGGGCTGGCTGCCGAGGAATGGTCGCGCTTCCTCTCTTCTTGATCGCTCGGACGCGGCGAAGTGCGCTCGATAGTCAACAGGAGCTGATGCATCGTCTCCATCTCGCGTTCGCGTCCGATGAGTGGACTCTGGTTCTGGCGTCTGAGAGGTAAAAGCGGACGTGAGATAGGATTGAGTATGGCAAGCGGTGAGGTGGTAGCTGCTGCGAGCGTGGGATTGCCAGAAGCGAGCCGCGTTTCAAACAGGGACTCTTTTTCCTGAGCGAGCTGGCTGCGACCCTGAACAGACGAAGCATCGGTTAAGGGACGCGAGACCTGGATCTGGCCCTGACGCAGTGCTTTGTAGAGATCGATGGTTTCGGGCAAGGGGTCGCTTTCGTAGTCGCGCTTGAGGATCGAGGCCAGACGTTGATAAGCGCGAATGGCTTCGCCACGGCGATCGAGCTGAGTGAGCAGAACCATCAGGCGGCGCACAGCGGTCTCGTGAGTAGGGTCGGCGGTCAGCAAACGATCCAGCGGCTCGATCGCACTAGTCAAAGCGCCCCGTGCAGCGCGTAGCTCGGCCAGCTCGAGCAACAGACCCATCCAGCCACGGCGCAGCGATTCGCGGCGCGAGGCGGCCCATTCGGAATAGAGTTCCTCCAGCAGATAATCGCCGCCATAGAGAGCCGCAGCCTCCTCCAGCACCTGTTCGATCTGGGTGGTATCGCGCGTCGTATTTGCGCGGTTAAGCAGACCTTCAAAAGCCTCGGCGTCGACCCAGATGTGGTTTGCTGCGGCCAGAATCAAGATATCGCGCTCCAGGCGCAGCATCTTTGAGGCGGCGGGACGAGCCAGACCCGGTTCGAGAATCTGGCGCAGCTCGTGGACGGCACCATTGAGGCGATTGGCAGCGGTCTCGATATCCAGATCGGGCCAGAGGGCCTCCATGACCTGTTCGCGTCCCATCCGACGGCCAGCCTGACTAAGCAGACAACCCAGCAAGGCCCGCGCACGCCGCCGTTGCCAGGTACGGTTAGCGACTATCTGCCACTCCTCGCCTTCTTTGCGTTCAACACAGAATTGTCCCAATAAATAAATACGCAAATGCGGTTGAGTGCCTCGCGCTTCAAGGCTTCCCCGCGCGGCCAGTTGGCGGCCATCGCCGGTCTCCTGGGTGTCGTAGCCCACAGAAAGCTGCGTGGGTGCAAATACTTCGCCAGGTAAATGGATCGCGTCGGGCAATTGAGAGCTATTTGCCAGAACTACCTCTTGCACAACCTCGGCGGGCGCATGAATACCGATATATTTGCTGATAGTCCGCCCGTTCTCACTCCAGTACGCGTACCAGTACGGACCATGTCCTGCTCCCTCCTTACATTTGCGGCAACGCTGTTTACCACAACGTGTATACTGCTGGCGGTAGGTAATTTTTCCATTCATACGCATTTTCCCTCTCTCTAGAGAAGGCTGCTGAGGCCATCAATAAAATAAAATGCTACCTCGACATCGGGCGAGGTTTTTCTACTGCTGGCGAAAATCTTATATAAGACAAGCGTATTATAAACTATATCGGTGCTGAGTACAATTCTTTCGCCTGTTTCTTCGACTTTTTTCTGCCAAAAGCTGTGAATTACGTGTTTTAGAGAGTGTATTTTTTGGGCAGTTTGCCCAATCGGTCTTCAGGTTTTGCACAAGCGAGACGCTCCCCTGACTGGGAGAGGGTTTTTGCTCTGCTTTGTTCATCGGGCGATTTCGCCCCACCCCAAAGGAAAAAGATGCAGCAAGGCATTTTTCAGGCGCATGAAATCGCCTGAAAAAT
>DAOTTJ010000054.1:0-11191 GCA_034437695.1 Ktedonobacteraceae bacterium | reverse complement strand
GAGCGTTGCATGATAGAAACGGTCATTTACCAAACAAGTGCTGCTCTTAGTTTACACGATCTCGACGCCTATGCATCTGGCCTGAAAGTGGGGGCTTCGACCGCTTTACAGATAGGAAGCCAACGCCGATATCAGGAGGCACTCGATCTCTATCAGCAAGTACCGAAAGCCTGGAAACAAGAGCCGAAAATACAGAAACTTGCTCCATTTTTTCACGAGTCAAACGAACAGGAGAAACAGGTATGAGTGATTTCATTCAGGTAACAACAGCTATTAATAGCGAAGAAGGAGCGCAAAAGATTGCACAAACCCTGGTGGAGCAACGTCTTGCCGCATGTGTACATGTTGCCGGACCGATTACGAGTACCTACTGGTGGCAGGGCAAAATAGAAGTTGAAAAAGAGTGGACATGCGCTGCTAAAACGCGTAAAGAACGGTACGACGATATAGAAAAGGCTATTCGCGAAGCCCATCCCTACGATGAACCTGAGATCGTCGCTTTGCCCATTATAAATGGTAGTCGAAGTTATCTTGATTGGATTGCGACTGAAACAACCGCTAGATAACGTGAAAGTCAAACAGCCCGGCTTGAATGTAAGCCGGGCTGTTTCTTCTTTTGCAGATCGAAAAAAGTCCGAAAAAGGTCTGAGCATTCCACTATCCTCCCCGTCTATGCTTTCCAACGAGGCATGGAAATGTCTCATAGATCGCTAGAAAACGCTCTATTTCGCTCTATTCTGGGCGATTTGCTTCAATACAACGTAATCCGAGTAGCACATTACACGGTAATATACTCGCTCACCCATTTAGAATGGACATACACTCATGCAGACGACATCTCAACCGCTTGAAGATGAAACAGGACGAACTTTGCTCTCTCTCAAAGAGGCTGCCACAATAATCGGGGTTTCTGTACGCACCATTCAAGATTACGTGACCTCTGGCAAACTGGTCGTTGCTCAGCACGCGCACGATAGCGTGTGGCTCGACACTGAGGCCGTGCGCCGTTTCGCACAACTACCTCGCGCCGTTGGACGCCCTCGTACACGTGTCCCCGTCTGGCACCAGGGACTGGATGCCAACCAACAGTTCATCACATTGCTCAAGGTCCAGCTTCGCGCAGGACAACAGCAAGCCTTTGAATACTGCCTCCAACAGATCTCCACACAGCATACTCATCGCTTCCCCGGTACTGTTTTTCGCTCCATTATGCAAAGTCAGGAACATCCCAACACCGTGCAGATCCAACTGGTCTGGCGAGCCTGCATCATGCCACCCACTGAGGAACGCGAAGCATTGCTCCAATCCCTGCGCTCCACTCTCGCTGAGGTCCTGGCCTGGGAAACCGCGCAATGCACCGAGTACACCGTCATCTTGCACACGTCGTAGGTCACCATCTGGCTTTGGAAGACCTTTCATGGAATAGCAGAAACCTGTATAGCGATCTCAGGTAAGGTTCGTCCTACTTTGCCTGAGAACTTTTTTATGAGGCACTCTCAAGTGCTTTCGCTCACCCCTCCGATCGATACACTAGCTGGCTGCTGAGCACGGTGGCGCTCCTCGATAACCTTGCGCCATCGGTCGCCCAGGTGGATGCCAGGCTTCTCCACCAGCGCATAATAGAGCACACAAAACGGCACGATCACAAGCAACGCCCATGCCCAATAGAGGGAATAATAGAGATATTTGTTCATTTCGTATGCAGGCGGCAAAATACGCGTCTGCAATAAAATAATCAATGGTAGATGCCAGATATACAGGCTATAAGATATCAGGCCGAGCCAGCGCAACGGCTTCCAGGTGAATGGACGCTGCAATACGCCTGGCCTATAGAGAATACCCAGTATACACATGCCGTAACCAATGGCCAGCAACATCTCGCTTAACCAGCTAAAATAAGCCATCAGCGGGTCGAGAAACGGCCAGACCGCGACCGGTGGATTGGTATTGGCCTGAAAATGCCACAGAGCCGAGAAGGCCAGAATCAGTATACCTACCCCCCACAACCAGAGACTGCTCTCGCGCAAACGATGCGCCAATCGCTGCCCGGTCGGCACTCTCTGCGCATAGATGTAATAGAGCGCACACAACATACCAACCGCGAAATCCTCTGTATACTTGCCTGTCTGTCCAAAGATGAAAAAGAGCACAACATTGAGCGCTGGACGAGGCACGAGGAAAGTCGCCGCAGGGTTCGCCTGAAAGTAAAAGCCCCAGAAGCGCACAAACAGTCCTCCAACCATCACTCCAAGCAGACACAGGATAACCGCACGTAAACGGCGCTCCGGGCGCACACCTCTAACCAGCAGAAAGATGCCCAACGCGAGCAGAGGCAGGATAAGATAAAATTGCCACTCGACCGCCAGCGTCCAGTAGGGTCCGTTCAGTTTGCGAAAAGTCAAACCCGACGAATCCATGAATAAGCTGGCAAAAAGTCCCAGATTGACCAGGCCCGCCGGCTGAAAATAGGCGGGCATGGTCAGAACGACGAGGATTAACAGCGATAGATAGTAACCAGGCAAAATACGCAACGCACGCCGCAGATAGAAAACGCGAGCCAGCGGCCAGCGACCATTAAACAACAATCCTTTCGCATAGGGCATAAACAGCAAAAAACCCGAGAGCACAAAAAATAAGGTCACACCCGTACCACCCGCCGTCGCAACTGCCGAGGCAATGGGATTCGTCTGCCAGACCCAGAGGCTATCGCCCGTCGTACGATTAATATGAAAGATAATGACCATGAGAATGGCGCAGGCCCGCACTCCATCCAGCGCCAGAATAGTGCTCTTCTGTGGATCGTGTTGCGGTTCGTCAAAGATATGTTTTAACCAGCGACCAGTTGCCTGGAGAATATATACCATCTCTAAAATCTTTCTTTGCAGGGTATTGCTCAGGGCTATTCAAAAGTCCGCTCTGCCACCACAGGCAGCAGGCAAAAGAGGGGAAAAAGGGGTTTCGGGGATACCCCGAACTTTTCACGGGTAGGTTTTTTGTCCTTCCCTGATAGTCGGGCAAGGTTGCCCCACTCCTACACCCCTATGAGATCCGTGCTTCGCTGTGGCGAAGCATTCAAAGAACAACCTACCTGTGTCAAACACCCCTCTTACCTGTCCCCCAAACAGGGTGCCGGCAAGGGACTGGCTGTCCCCTGCTTCTGACGACTTTTGTATAACCCTGTATCGTCGCGCTGGTTCAGTATCCTGGCGCGTAAAAGTGTGTTAAACTGGTAGCGGCACTTAGCGTGGGCAGAACAAAATTCCACCAGCAATAGAGAAAAAGGAGCGATCCAGGCCGATGGCAGAATCTCCGCGAGAAGATGAGGACCAGCTTGTTGCCCTCAGCCAGCGAGGAGATATCGATGCGTTTAATCAACTCGTCTTGCATTATCAGCAAACTGTCTATAACATCGCCTTTCGTATGCTTGGCGACCGCGAAGCGGCTGCTGACGCGACCCAGGATACTTTTATAGCAACGCTGCGTGCTATCCAATCCTTTCACACGGGATCGTCGTTTCGCTCCTGGCTGTTACGCATCGCCTCAAATCAGGCCTGCGACCACTGGCGGCGCACACATCGACATGTCCAGGAATCGCTCGATAGTCTCATGGATGAAGACGCACCACACGCAACGAGTCTCCTCGACACGTTAGTCGCCCACAGCAATGAAGTCAACCCGGAGGCCAATCTCCTTACAAACGAGCTTCAGGAACTCATCCAACGCGGCCTGCAAACATTGCCACTCGATCAACGCGTAGCGGTGACGCTCTGCGATATACAGGGCTTTTCCTACGACGAAATTGTACAGATTACTAATACAACGCTCGGCACGGTACGCTCACGTATCGCCCGTGGACGCATCAGGCTGCGCGATTACCTTAACCAGCATCGGGAACTTTTACCCCGAACATATCGTCTATTAAACGACAGAGACTAGTCTTCCGAAAAGTGGAGAGTACAGGCGTGACACAGCATAGCAACGAGCATCTCACAACAATACAACTTTCAGCTTTGCTCGACAGAGAGCTGGCTCCCGACGAGCTGGCTCTGTACGATGTCCATCTCCAGACGTGTCCACGCTGCCAGCAGACGCTGGCCGACCTCCGCCTGACCACCACGCTGCTCCATAATCTTCCACAGGCCGACCTGCCACGCTCGTTTGTCCTGCCCGATAATTTTGTGCTCTTTCCTCAGCAACCAGTCAATACCTCCCCAGCTATCCATCCGCGTGCGCCTCAACCTGCGCGTTTAAAACGAGCCTTGCGCACACTCAGTACTATCGCAGCAGTAGTAGGAGTGATCTTTATCCTGGTCGGCTTCTTCAGCGCAATCCCTTTCCATATTTTATCCTCTGGCACAGCCGGAAACTCCTCAACCACCAACGCTGGCCCAGTGCCACATGTCGCCGATCAACCGAGCGCAACCTCGGCCAGCAAAAGCCATCAATCTCCTTCGATAAATGCAACCCCACTTCTGACGGTCGAAGCAATCGCTACCCAGGCGAATACTAACACGACTAGCCAACCAGCCAATTCTTCACCCGCCCTGGATCTTGGTCAACCTACGGGTCGCCTCGCACTCGGCTCATTGCTCCTGCTCCTGGGTCTTCTCGGCCTGCTTTTGAGCCGCCGTTCGTGACTCCCCAGTTCTCTTGACCCGACCGATAATCCTCTCTATCAGGAAAATACTACGCCGATGGCCTGCAATCCTTGCTGCATACCCTGCGCAGTTAACTGCTGTGGCACTACATATTTCACGATACCGTTACTGTCGATAAAGTACGTCTGCGGCAAAGATGTAATATCATACAGGATATCTACCTGCGAGCCTGTATCGAACAGCAACGAATAATTGACCTTGTAGGTCCGCCCAAAGGTTCCAATATCTTGTTGCGGATCACCCTGGTTGATACCAAGCAAGGTAAATTGCTGCTGAATTGCGGGCTGAGCATAGAGGCCTCGCAGATATGGTACCTCAGAGAGACACGGCTGACAGGATTCGGACCAGAAATTAAGTACGACTGGGTGACCCCTTAACGCGGTTAGATGGATGTTCCCCTGACCTGGTCCACCCAGCACTGGCAAGGTAAAGTCCGGCGCTCTGGTACCCACGCCAACACCTGCATGTACTTGCTGGGCGGGCGCTGGCAAAAGGACCAGGATACCAAAAATGATCACCAGAACGGCCAGTCCACCCAGTACGCTAAAGGTAATCGTCCGCCGCCGATCACGCACCGGACGCGGCCGATTGGCAAAACTTTCGCGCAATTCATCCTTTAATTCCTGACGCTGTGCGCGGGCGATCCGCTGCTCGGCTTTCGTTGGATTTATCTCTTGAGTAGTTTTTTTTGCCATAGGTAAAAGAAAACCCCTTCCCGATTGTCTGTCACATAGTATAGGAGCACCAGACAATTGCTGCAAGCACCATCCTCTGCCAACCAGTAGAGACACAAGCGCGGACCGATCTACCTATGCTATAATGAATGAACCTATCTTAAAACTCTATTATTTGTCTGAAAGGAACTTCTGGAGAATATGCCAACACGCGATGACGCTTACCAATTAATGACTACTCATGTCAAAAACGAGAGCCTACAAAGGCATATGCTGGCGGTTGAAGTTGCCCTGCGCTTCTACGCACGCAAATATAACGAGGACGAGGATCTGTGGGCCATCACAGGTCTGCTCCACGATTGCGACTACGAAGAGTACCCCGATCTGCACGAACATACTCAGATTGCAGCAAACTGGCTGAGTGAAAAGGGCTACGATGAGCGCATTACCTACGCTATTCTGGCCCACAATGAGATCAATCAGACTACCCATCCACGCACGCATCTGCTCGATCACGCTCTCTTTGCATGCGACGAAATAACTGGTATGATTACCGCAACTACCCTTGTGCGCCCAGATAAAACTATCCTGGGTCTGGAAGTCTCTTCGGTACGCAAAAAAATGAAATCGAAGGGCTTTGCCGCAGGCGTCAACCGCGAAGACCTGCTCAACGGCGCAGCCGAACTGCATGTCAACCTGGATGAACATATCGCCTTCGTCATCGAAGCAATGAGTAGTATCGCCGATCAGCTCGGACTGAATGGTATCCAACAACCAGTCAGCGAAAATGCGTAAGTGACCGCCTGGCACGACAATTCAGACTTTCTATTCCGTCTAGATATACCACCAGACCACCGGTTTCTGGCTGCATTTACTGGTAAGGCAGAGGAATCTGCTCATAAAAATATCGTACGTATATACCCGGCATGAATCGATACAAGGTATAGGCAGTTATATGATGCAGCAGCAGCGACAGACACGCACACGTATACGTATGTTTACAGCCAGCGAGTTGGCGGAATTTGAATACTGCCCGCTAACCTGGTGGCACGAGCAATTTGAGCCGTGGGTACACGCGGAAAACGAGGAGCTTTTTGCCCGCCTGGTTGAACTGGAAGACGAGCACGGCTCTCAGGCCCCTGGCCTGCCCGAGTATCGTCTGATCGAGCAATTGCTCCTGCGCCACGGGGCCTTTGAACAGGGTCGCGAACAGCATCAGCAGCACGCTGAGGCGGTTGACGATCTTGAGGACGACATTGAAGAAGAACTGCGTCATGGACCTCCCAGCTACACACGCTCCCGGCGACTGACTACTATACTCCTGGCCGCAGGGAGCCTGGCCTTGATCTTGTTGATTATTGGACTATTCTGGCACTGATCCGCACGCGCGTCAATTCTGTGGGACGTTGAACTGATGCATACAATTCTGTTAACACTCGGGCTGATCTGCCTGATTCTCACGAGCATCCCGGCGGTTTTGCTGTGGAACGAACGCCGCGTCCAGCACGCACGTCTGCTCAACGAGCGCAAACGCAAACTAGGACTGCCAGACGGCAAGCTGGTCTACGAAGACGCCGATGGACTGGGCGAACCACTCTCTTCGAGCGAGTATCCGCTGGTCGGCAAACCCGACTATATCGTACAGCTACCCGATGGTCGTCCTGTACCGATCGAGCTAAAACTCAATGTATATGACGCTACCGCACCCTATCAGAACCACCAGGTCCAGCTGGCGGCCTATTGCTTGATCCTGGAAGACTACTTTACTCAGCTACCCACCCACGGCATTTTGCGCTACGCCGACCGCGAATTTACTGTCGAATATACCCCTGCTATACGCAAAAAAGTTATTCGTCTGCTGACTCAGATGGCTATCTGTAGCGAAAAAGAGCCGCCACCTCTGGCACATCAGCGCGTAGCCAAATGCCGCGCCTGCGTCTTTCAATCCATCTGTCCGGTCGGGAGAGATAAATAGCCCAAACCCCGGCGATTGCGGAGAAGAATATTTCTAGTATTTTTATCCGCAATCTTTGCGTTTCTGTCGCAACAAAGGTATCCTTCTCACCATTATACTAAACATAAGATTTATCGAATATTAGAAGGGATTTATTCTCTCATGCCTAGCGAAGATATCGAACTTAGAGGTCATATCAGTGACTCCTGGACGCTCCCACGCGCCTGGGACGTGATTATGGACCGTGGCGGAAATTTCACCGTGAAAGAGATCCACATTGGTAGCCATAAAACTGAGCCAAGCTACGCCCGTCTGCGCGTGGATGCGCCCGACGATCTCACGCTGGAGTTGATTCTCACCGAGTTGCAGCAGTTCGGCGTGGCTCTGATCGATGGCAACGATGTCCAGACCGCGCTGGTCGAGCAAGATGGCGTGCTTCCAGGCAATTTTTATTCAACCACTAACCTGCCAACACAGGTGCGCATCAATGGCCAATGGGTACAGGTCGAAAATATCGAGATGGATGTGGTGGTGGTTATTGATGAACAAAACCAGCGAGCCTATTGTAAACCTATGCACGAGGTACATACGAACGACCGCATTATCATCGGACATAGCGGGATTCGCGTCCAGGCCTTTGAACGCGCTAGAGACCGCGAATCGTTTGCCTTTATGCAGAGTAGCGTCTCGACCGAAAAGGTCAAGGTGCTAGCCATCCACGAGATTGCGCGACAGATGAGGGAGACACGCACGCGCGGAGGCAAGATCCTCTTTGTGCTCGGTCCAGCCGTCATTCATACGGGTGCAGGTCACTATATCGAAGAGCTAATTCGTCAAGATTATATACAGGTAATCTTTGGGGGGAACGCCATTATCACACACGATATCGAATCGGCCCTCTTTGGTACCTCGCTGGGCGTCAATCTGCACAGCGGCGAACAGGTCGAGGGCGGCCATCGCAACCACCTGCGAGCTATCAACGCCATTCGTGGCATCGGCTCGATCGAGCAAGCGGTAGACTCCGGCTTCCTCAAAGCGGGCATCAGCTATGAAGCCCAAAAGCGCGGCGTCCGTATGGTCCTGGCCGGCTCAATCCGCGATGATGGACCTATGCCAGATGTGATCAGCGATATGCAAGAGGCGCAGAAACAGATGCGCGAGGCGCTGACCGGCGTGGAGATGGCCATTATGGTCGCCTCAATGCTCCACGCCATCGCCACCGGCAATCTGCTCCCGGCCACAGTGCGCACGGTCGTTGTCGATATCAACCCATCTGTCGTCACTAAGCTGGCCGATCGCGGCAGCTTCCAGGCCGCTGGACTGATCACCGACGCAGAACTCTTTTTGCGCGAACTGGCCGAAGAGCTTAGCAAATAGCCCACGTGCAGCAAGGCATTTTGCAGGCGTATATGCCTGCAAAATGCCTTGCTGCACCTTCTTCCTCTCCATTCGCTTCGCGAACAAAGTAGCGCAAGCCGCCGACCTGAACAAGCCACAAAGCCTTGCCCCAAACCTACAAACCGGGAAAGTCTCAGGCATATCTTTAATACTATAAGAGATTTGCGAGGGAAAGGTTGTGAGCGAAGCAATTGCAGAAAACTTGATATCAGGCAAGCAATTGGGTACAATGGAAGAGATAAAGCATAGACAATTATGAATATGCTTAACAAACGTCGCAAAAAGCCCTCGCAGCAAAAAGAAAGAGGCAACGTTAATGGTACAGAATGCAAGTTACACCTTCGCGCTCACCCGGTGGCATGTAGCAAGTGTACTTTTGATGGCTACAGGTTGGGGGTGGATCAACGGAAATTTTGTGCAACCAGTGGCAAGCGGGTGGGGAGCGATTGCCGATGGCTTCCATCTCCTCCCATTCATCGCGCTATTATGGTTAACTATCAACTACTTCCATACCGCCGTTGTAGGAAAGCGCCCGCGAGGTTCGCGTCTTGGTATTACCATCGTGGCAATTTTCTCTATCCTCGCCTGTGCAGTGTTTGTGCTTGCCGGCGTAACCAATCCCGATCCTAACTCGGTTGGGGTCCACACCTTTGAAGACGCTATGCCAGTGATTGTTTTGGTACTGGGTACTCTCCTGTGGATTGCCACCCTGTTCCGCAAGCAGCCGGCTTAACCTCGATCTCTTATCCCAGTTTCTCTGTCTGGTAACGATGCTCGCGAGGTCGAGGTCCCTCCTGGTTTTGGGCCTCGACTGCATGGCCCGCCTCATTGGTCTTCTCACTTTGCCTTTTTCTCCGATTACTCCGTTTTCTCTGGTTTCTCTGGTAAACGCCCGGCCATCTGCTCAATCCTGGCCGCCAGTTGATGCAGCTCTGTACGCAATTCGGCTGGCTCACAGACTATAAAAGGGCAGTTCAAGGTCACTAGCAGGTGCGCGATCCCGGCCAGATTGCCGAAAGAGCAACGCATCATTACACCCTGGCCAACGCTCTCCAGAACCGCAGTTTCAGGTGAGATCATCTGCTGCGCCTCGGTCAGGGTGGTCTCCAGCAGAACTTCTATTTGCCAGATTGCAGGTGTTGCGCTCAATGCACGCAGAACATAGTCGACACAGTCAAATTGCTGGGGACGTGTAAAGCTCCCTTCAGCTACTTCAGCCGTAGCTATGCGATCCAGGCGAAAGATGCGCAATCCCTTGCGCAGATGACAGTAGCCCACGCTATACCAGAAACCACCGCGATAGACCAACCCATAGATATCTACTTCACGCTCGCTTGCACCTCCCTGCCAATCCTGATAGCTCAGGCGCACACAGCGCTCCTGTTGCGCCGCCGTACACAGCCTAAGGAGAACCTCGCTACTCGGTGGCGTACGCAGTGGGGGAAACGAAAGGCTCAACGTATCCTGAACCGCCCGCACACGCTCCTGGACAAGCTGCGGCAAGACGCGCTCGACCTTAGCCAGTGCACCCTCTACCGCCGGGACTGCTGCGGTTAAACCCAGACGCCGCGCCGCCAGCAGACCCAGTGTTAAGGCCAGCGCCTCTTCTTCGGTAAACATCAAGGGCGGCAACTTGAAACCCGGACGCAGTTGATAAAAACCATGCCGCCCACGCTCGGCCTCAATTGGAAAACCCATATCCTGCAACATCGTAATATAGCGGCGCACCGTGCGTGTATTTACCTCTAGACGCGCCGCCAATTCGGGTCCACTCAACCGCTGACGCGATTGCAATAATTCCAGGATCGTCAAAACACGTGTTGCCGGAAAATACATAGTATCTTTCCTTCTAACAAAATACGCTTAAATGCGGACAGCTCCTAGCCTCTTTTCCTGCTATACTCACTACTATAGAACAATTTTACAAGATAAGCACCGGGAATAAAACTATTAGTATGCATCAGGCAGTTCAATTACGTTTGGAGAAGAGAAACCTATGATCTACCCGACAACAAAAATAGCCCTGCTCGCAGCTATACGCGAGGGATACACCGCCTTTGAGACGCTGCTTGCACCTCTCACGGCTACTCAGTTGACCACACCTGGCGTCAACGATGACTGGTCGATCAAAGATATCCTGGCCCACCTGGCAACCTGGCAGGACCGGATCGCCAGCAGACTCGAAGCTTTCCTGGCCCACAATTTAGAGTTTCAGCTCAACCCCCAGGTCGGTACGGAGGAAGCAATGCACGCGTTTAATACCAGTACATTTCTCGCTAACCAGACACGCCCACTGGCCGAGATCTGGCACGCTTTTCGCTCTACCTATCAACGTATCATAACCTGCGTCGAATTGCTCGACGAACAGGCTCTCTTCGATCCACAGCGCTTTCCCACGCTAGACAATACACCCATTGTGAAAATTATTGCCGGAGACACGTTTGAACACTATGCAGAACATACCTCCATGATCAAACAGTGGTTGGCCAGCTAGAACACGTAACTTG
>DAOTTJ010000053.1:0-10294 GCA_034437695.1 Ktedonobacteraceae bacterium | reverse complement strand
AAATCTATACACAGTCTCTAGGTTATTTCCATCAATCCCTACGCATTGCGGAAGAGATTGGAGATAAGCAAGCCATTGCCTATATTCAACGCGGCTTAGGAGATACGTACCTGTGGCAAGATGATAAGCACCAAGCTATGGACTCCTATCAGCAAAGCGAAAAGCTGTATCGTGAGATTGGAGACCGCGCAGCACTTTCTGGTGCATTGTGCAGCATTGGAGACACATTTATTGCCGGTCGCGATTTTCCCGCAGCACAAAAATATTTTGCAGAGGCTGATGAATATATCCGTAACACCGATCAACTGGCATATTTCCCAGGTCTACCTACGATGCTCGATAAATTTATCTCGATGCTTTGTGGTAAACAGGTGCTGGACGTAGCATTTGGGTCGGGTCGAGATACTCTTTACCTTATAGATCATGGTTTGAGCCTCGAAGGCATCGAATTGACCCAAGCTTTTATCGCTGCACTGAAGCGCAAAATAGATAGTCCATTGTACAAAATGGATATGCGCCAACTCACATTCCCTGATAATTCCTTCGACGGTATTTGGTGCTGCTCCGCTTTTGTTCATCTCCCACGTAAAGATGTTTTGCCAACACTCAAGGGCTTCTGTAGGGTATTACGTCCCAATGGAGTACTCTAAGAAGGTGATGGAGAAAAATGGGTTCAGAATAATGACGGTCATGTCACTGAAATGCCACGTTTCTTCACGTATTTTCTTCTGCTTGAAATATGTGGTTTTTTGGAAGAAGCTGGCTTTACTGTAGAATACACACGCAAGCAACCCCATCCCAAATATGCGCATAAAAACGCGTGGCTCAATATCTTAGCTTGCAAGAAGTAAATTACAGCTAGCATTTGCCATGCATGTTGGCGCAGACTCTTTACCTTATCCTCACGGCTTTTTAGACCCCTACTGATTAGCTAACGATGAGCTATATAGGCTTGATTTTCTTCGAGCAGGATTTTGCCCCTTGCGCTTTCTGGAACATCTGCGCTATCATACATTTGCAATATCCTCAGGACCTGACCGCGAAAAAGAGGAAGGATCGCCAGATCCTCACTGCTCAAACCAGTAATGGTCAATCTGGTAGTCAAGGTCAACTGGTTAGAGCTAAGGAGAAATTCGCAATGGCGGGCAACGGCAAGAAAAAAGAGCAACAACAAATAGAACGCGTGGTACCCGGTATCGCAGCCGGCAAGGCTTCGCGGGTCAGTAAAGCCGCTGGAAGCGTTGGCTCCAGTCGCGCTCGCGCTGAACAACGCGCTTCACCTGGGACTCCTAAACCGCGTTCCAATGGGCGGCCCGCTCCCTCTGGACGCAGTAAAGCTGTAAGCAAAAAGACTCCCACCCCTTCTGCCACGCCCGCAGATTCGCGCATGATCGGCCAGGTACGCGACCGCTGGGGAGAGATGCAGCCCCACGAGCAACAACGCCTGGTAAGTGTCATGCTCCTGATCCTCGCCTCGCTGCTTTTCTTCGCGCTGACCTTCTGGCGCACGTCGCTGGTATTCAAACCACTGGCAGAATTTTTCTTCAGTATGTTTAGCTGGATGGCCGTTCCTCTGACGCTTGGCTTGATTGCTTTCGCGGTAGCACATCTGATCGAGGGTATGCGCAATATCCGCTTTATCCGCTGGTCACTGGTGATGGGACTGTTCATCCTACTGATCCTGCTGCTGGTAGAGAGTCAATTGCTGGGCGGACGCACTACAGGCGGAATCATAGGCGGCGTCCTGGCAACCATTATAGTCCAGTTGGGCTTTGGAGCGCACGTCCTTGTGATCGGTCTGCTGATCGTCACTATACTGCTCACCTTCCGCATCACCCTGAGCCAGCTTCAGATCGCGCTGCAATGGCTGATGCAGGTCTTTGTCGCGCCGCGCACTCCATCAGCTACCGGCGAGTCACACGTCTCGCCTTTCTGGGGACAACGTCCCCGCTATAGCCGCTACGGTAGTAGTCAGCCCGACGAGCCTGGAGCCTCGCTCCATCCACGCACGTCACTTGATACGGATGAGGACGAGAACGACGCGGTGGTTGTGTTTGAAGACGACTTTGACGCCGAACTCGACGATCCACACAACGGTACCAAGCTCCGTAAAGCCCAGGTGAGCAACGTAGCAAAGGGTCCGCGTCCACCGCTCGCGTCAAATCCCGCTGAGCTGCGAGCGAACGTCAAAAATATGCATCAGCTTCCACTGCCCGAAACGCCTGAGCATGGCGCGGTCGAGTTGGAACAGATGGAGGCGCTTGTCCCTAACCCACGCCGCGCCAAACCAGCTGAGCCTGTGATCGCCCCCCAGCTCAAAGTTTCGCGCCGTGGAGCCGTACCAGTCGACGATTCCCCCTGGACTCAGCCCGATAGTTCGCTGCTCAATACGCCCGAAGATGTCAAGTTGCAGTTGCGCGGCGAAGATACCAACGCTCTCGCTAAGACTATCCAGGATACGCTGCGCAGCTTCCGCGTCGATGCCGAGGTGCGCCCCGAGGACATCAGTATTGGCCCGACGGTGATTCGCTTTGGCATTCGTCCAACCGGCACGCCGCTGCTCAAAGAAGATGGCCTGACACCAGTTAAAGACGCGTCTGGCAATATTGTCTACGAAAAACGTACACGCGTCAGCCGCATCATGGCCCTGCAAAACGATCTCGCGCTCGTGCTCGAATCGAAGACTATTCGCATGGAAGCGCCAGTCCCTGGTCGACCTTACGTCGGAGTCGAAATCCCGAATAAGAATAGCCGCATGGTCACTCTGCGCGAAATCCTTGAAAGTAAGGAATACCAGGCCGCACGCGCCAAGTCCAAGCTCTCGGTGGCACTCGGCAAGGACGTAGCCGGGGCCGTCCGCGTCGGCGACCTGGCAAAGATGCCCCACCTGCTGATCGCAGGGGCAACCGGCGCTGGCAAATGCCTGGCCTACGGCGAACCGGTCTTTCTGGCCGATGGACGCATTGTCCACGTCCAGGATCTCATCGACCGCACAGAACAGGTAATCGGCGTCACCGATACGGAGACTATGCGCCAGGTACCCGTGGCTGCAACCTTTGCCGACAACGGCCTCCAACAGGTATTTGAGCTTGAGCTTGCGCACGGTATCATCCTGCGACGAACCGGCGAGCACCCTCTGTGGGCGCTGAACCTCGCGACTGCATCGGCTCACACAGGCTGCGCTGGCTGGGTCACAGCCAGTAAACTGACGGCCTGCTATCTGACAGCGGGACATGCGCTGCTCTGTCCGCTGAACCTCTACCCATATACACAAACGACCGTCGACGACGCCCAACCCGCTACCAATTGTCCGCCAGGGTACGCGTGGCGCAAGATCCTCGCGATCCGTCAGAGCAGTCTGCCGACTATCAATATCGAGGTCCATAGCGACAATCATGCCTTTGTTGGCTATGCAGTTGAGCACAATAGCGTCATGATCAACACTATCATCGCCAGCGTCATCACCCAGGCCACCCCCGACGACGTACGTATGCTGATGGTTGACCCCAAGATGGTCGAACTCTCAATGTACAACGGCATCCCGCACCTGCTCTCGCCGGTCGTCATCGAGGTTGAAAAGGTCGTGGGACTGCTCAAGATCGCCATCGCGGAGATGGAACGGCGCTACAAACTCTTTTCACAGTTGAGCGTACGCAACCTCGACGGCTATCGGCGTCTGCGCACCGAGAAGATCGCACAGGGCGACGAGACGCTTAAAAACCTGCCCGCCATCGTGATCATTATCGACGAGCTGGCCGACCTCATGATGGCCGCCCCCGAAGAGGTCGAGGGTCTGATCTGCCGCCTCGCCCAGCTCGCACGCGCCACCGGCATCCACCTCGTCGTCGCTACGCAACGCCCCTCGGTCGATGTCATCACAGGTCTGATCAAAGCCAATATCCCGACGCGTATCTCTTTTATGGTCAGCTCAGCGGTCGACTCGCGCACCATCATCGACATGGGCGGGGCAGAGCGACTTCTGGGACGCGGCGATATGCTCTACCTGCCCGCCGACGCTGGCAAGCCTGAACGCGTTCAGGGCGCGTTTGTCGCCGACGAAGAGGTCGAACGGCTCGTAACCTACTGGCGCGAACAGGCCGCCACCCACGCGGCACAGGCCGCCGCACACGCACAGGGCCAGAACTCCACGCCCGGCGCTGCCATACCTGGCATCGAACCCGGCTGGGAGGTCAACCCACAGGCCAACGAGGAGTTTGAACTGGATGACGAGCTGCTCGAACAGGCCGAACAGGTGGTTCAGGACTACGAACGCGCCTCTATCTCGCTGCTGCAACGCCGTCTGAGAATCGGCTATTCGCGGGCCGCCCGCCTGATCGATCTGCTCGAAGAGCGCGGCGTCATCAGCAAGGCCGAGGCCGGCGGACGCTCACGCGAGGTCCTCGAACCCCGTTCGTCCAGCCGCCATAGTCCCGGCGAAGGTCACAGCATGGCTGCCGAAGCCGCCGATATCCTCGAAGAGGAGAAACGCCGCGCCGAGTTTCTCAAAAAACAGGCCGAGCGCGAACGTCTGAACCAGCTCCCTCACCTCTCCGAGGACCTCTAACCGGCAGGTACTGTTCTCTCTGCCTGCCTGACTATTCACTCTCTTCAGGCCCCTCAGCGCCTTCGGCCTCCAATTCCTGCAAAATCTTCCGGTCCTGCTTATTATTGAGATCTAGCTGCGCGAAAAGGTCAGGCCTGCGAGCACGCGTGCGCCTGAGCGACTCTTTGCGCCGCCAACGAGCGATATTTGCGTGGTGACCCGACAGCAGCATCTCCGGCACACGCCAGCCACGAAAATCGGACGGGCGCGTGTAATGGGGATATTCAAGCGTATGGTTGCTGTGCGATTCCTCAAGAGTGGAGGCCTCACCTCCCAGCACACCTGGAAGCAGCCGACTGGTCGCGTCGACGATAATCATCGCCGCCAGCTCGCCTCCAGTCAGCACATAGTCACCCAGCGAGATCTCGTCGGTGACCAGGTGCAGACGCACCCGTTCGTCGACCCCTTCGTAGTGACCGCAAATCAGAGTTAACCGCTCCTCCTGAGAGAGTTCGCGGGCAATCTCCTGCGTAAAGGGCCGCCCCTGCGGAGTCAGGAGAATGATCGGTCCCCCCTGGTGAACCGCCTCGACCGCCGCGAAGATCGGCTCGGGCTTCATTAACATCCCCGCGCCCCCACCATACGGATAATCGTCGACAACATGGTGCTTATCGGTCGTCGCCGCACGAATATCGTAGAGCGCAACACTGAGCAAACCCTGCTCCTGCGCCCGTTTCAAAATGCTTTCAGAAAAAGGACCCTGAAACATCTCAGGGAACAAAGTAAAAATATCAAAATGCATCAGAGACCTCACCGCTTCAAGCACGCTACTATCGATTTCTGTGTTACAATAGCACTGACTTTGCAGACTGACAAGTAGTTTTGCTCTATCAACACCTTTATAGCCGGAGATTTTTTCATGTCCTGGTCTCAGACCCACCACTCTGAGGATTTGTACGCGCAAATACTCGTACTCGTAGGAAGCACCATACGCCTTCTAGCCTGCCAGGCCGGGATATTTGTCCTGGCAAATGAGGTGTTTGACCCTCAGAGCAGTTCAGAGTATACTCTCTATCAGCTAAGCGATTTCGAAGCCGCTTTGTTGCTTGACTCTATTCGCGAACAGCAACAGCCCGGACCGGCTCGCCCATTTGTGGTAGAGGATCTCTCCCCAGAACTGAGCGTGCAATTGCGGAGCTTCAGGTCCCTACCTGAAGACGACGAGATAATAGAACAACCAGTCGACCTGGAACGCTGCTCGCTCTGCATTGCCGATCCTGGGGGTATACTGGGTGTGCTACACTGTCTGCGTATACGCGGAGATCGCGCAGAAGCCATGCGTCTGGCTGATTGCCAGTTCGCCCCTGGTCCAGGCCATACATCCCCGAGCGAACAGGTCCAGCTCTTGATGATCCAACTGGCCTCCGGCCTGCGTGCAGCTCTCCAGGCCCAGATGCTGGTCAAAGAGCAGCGCCGCCTGGCGGCAATCTTTCAACAAAGCGCCGAGGGCATTCTCTCGGTCGATGTCGCGCTGCGCATACTCGACTTTAATCCAGCTATGGAGCGGCTGACCGGCTGGCGCGAACACGAGGTAGTAGGGCATTTCTACTACGAGGTCTTGCGACCTAAAGATCGCCAGGGACACGACCTCGGTCTACAAGGCTCACCGATCCTGCTGGCCTTCGCCGGACAGCAGGTGGTAGATCGCGAAATGATGATAGTCGCCCGCGATGGGCAACAATTTAACATCTCGGTCACGGCGTCGTGCGTCTATTCGACATACGGCGAGCCAACCATCGGCATTCTTAATGTCCGAGATATCACACGCCTGCGCGAGCAGGAGGAACAGCGCTCAACCTTTATCTCGGTGATCTCGCACGAATTGCAGACGCCGATCGCAATTATTAAAGGCTATGCCTCAACGCTGGCGAGGGCTGCTACTTCGCTTGAACCCGAGGCATTACGCACGCGCTTGATGGCTGTTGAAGAAGAGGCGGATCGCTTAAATAAAATGGTTGGTAATCTGCTCTATGCCTCACGCATCCAGGCCGGAGGACTACAGATGGACGTTGTACCACTCAACCTCGCGCTGCTGATCGAGCGCGTCGCCGAGCGCGTGCGCGTCAAAAGTCCCGACGCACTGCTTCTGCTCGATCTGCCGCCGCATCTGCCAACCGTGATTGCAGACCGCGAACGCATCGAGGAGGTCTTACAAAATCTCCTGGATAATGCGCTCAAATATTCGCCCGACAAAGCACAGATCACCGTCTCCTGCCGGGCCATCAGCGACGAGGTGATCACGAGTGTCAGCGATCACGGCATGGGTATCTCCCTGCGCGAGCAACACGAGATCTTCGAGCGCTTCCATCGCGCCGAAAACGACTCGGGTCGCTCAATCCAGGGTGCAGGCCTCGGCCTCTATATCTGCCGGGCAATCGTCGAAGCCCACGGCGGGCGCATCTGGGTCGAAAGTACGCTCCACAGCGGCTCAACATTCTCGTTTAGTTTGCTCCGTGAAGAAAAATCACGAGTTCCGATGGTGGTGTTCTAGGCATGGAAAAAGAACCTTTCGATACACGCGATATGACTATTCTGGTGGTCGACGACGAGCCGCGTATCCGCGACCTCGTCCGCCTGAACCTGGAACTGGAACACTATCGCGTAGAAGAGGCCAGCAATGGCATCGAAGCATTAGAAAAATTGCGCGACATCCTGCCCGATCTGGTTATTCTCGATGTCTCGATGCCCGAAATGGATGGCTTTGAAGCCCTACGCCATATCCGTGAAGTCTCTACCACCCCGGTAATTATGCTGACCGTGCGCCAGAGCGAAGCCGATAAAATTCGTGGCCTCGACCTGGGAGCCGACGACTATCTGGCCAAACCCTTTAGCCCGCTGGAACTGCTCTCGCGCATCCGCGCGCTGCTCCGCCGCTCCCTGATGGCCCCACCCGCCCGCAAAACCAGGATTATTGTCGACTCCGATCTGACCATCGATTTCTCGCGCCGCGAGGTGATAGTACGCGGCGCGAAAGTCGTGCTGCGTCCCACAGAGTATCGCCTGCTCTACCACCTGGTCAACAACGCAGGTCGCCTACTGACCCACGAAACGCTGCTCTCTAAGGTCTGGGGCTACGAGTACCGCGACGAGTCGCACTATCTACGCCTGTATATTACCTACCTGCGGCAGAAGTTAGAAAAAGATCCCGCACATCCCACCTATATTCTGACCGAACGCGGACTGGGCTACCGTTTTAAAGATCTGGAGGAGCAGTCATGAGCTGGCACCCGACACACTATCGCCTGCAAAGGCTTTCTAACCCACATTCAGGCCGAATTCAGCCACGCTTCTACTGTCGTGTCCTCCTATCGGTATCGATGGCTCTCTGTCTCTCTGCAAAGACTCTCTATCGGCATTTGTTGCTATACGTCTGCAAAGACTTTGTAGGCAGTTATCAATTATACGTACATGTAGGCAGGATATCATAAGCATGTTTGAAAAGCATAGACAACAGGGTTGTGACGCTGTTCCCTACAAAGGAGTAATTATAATATGAACAAAAAAGAACGTGTAGACGCCGCCTTGCGCGGCGATGTAGTCGATCGTGTACCTGCCAGCATGTGGGGACACGACTTTGAACGCGAGTGGAGTGCACAGGGACTGGCCGAAGCGATGGTGGAGAACGATAGCCGCTACGACTGGGACTACTTAAAGGTCAATCCTCGCGCCAGCTACCACGTCGAAGACTGGAACGTCAAGGTCCAGCCCTCCGGCAAGAAAGACCAGGAGCCTGTGTTTACGCATAGTCCCATCAAGACCGCCTCTGATTGGAAACGCCTGCGCCCCCTTGAACCCGACCAGGGCGTCCTGAGCGAGCAATTGAAAGCGCTCCAACTTATCAACCACTCGGTAGGGTACGACGCCTACTTTGTCCAGACTATCTTCTGTCCTCTGGGCATCGCTCGCTACCTGGCAGGCAACCAGACCGAGCCGGTGCTCCAGACCATCCGTGAAGACCGCTCGGCTATGCACGCCGCCCTGCGCATCATCACCGAGACCTTTACCACTTTCGCGATTGCCTGCATGGAATACGGGGCCAGCGGCATCTTCTATGCCACTAACGGCTGGGCGTCCGAGAGTATGTTGACCTCCGACCAGTATCGCGAATTTGGCGAACAGTACGACCTGGAGTTTCTCGACGCCATTAAGAGCCGCGCCAAGCTCAATATCCTGCACAATTGCGGATCGCACATCTACTTCGACCAGCTCGCGTCCTACCCTGTTCACGCACTCAGTTGGTCGACCTATGAGAAAGGCAACCCCGCCCTGCTTGACGGCAAAAACCGCTCCGGCAAAGCAGTCATGGGCGGCATCAGCCAACAAACGCTCAGAAAAGGCTCGCCCTCCCAGGTCCGCGACGAGGTCGCACAGGCCCTGGAATCCACCGGCAAACACCACTTGCTGATCGCACCGGGCTGCACCATCCTGCCCGGCACGCCCACCAAAAACCTGGATGCAGTGCGCTCCTCCCTGACTTGAGAGAAGCTTCTATGTGCGCCTGACAAGCAAATAGAGAAAAGGCATTCGCGAAACTCTGACTATCTCAAAATCCCCTGAACCTACTTGACAGAAAGAGCAAGGTTAACTATAGTTGACAGCAGTCGGCGCGACCTCCGTCGCGCCCATTCTTTTAGCATAGTAGGCAACAAAGAGTAACAAGAGATGCACATATCTCCCAAACGCTGATCCAGCCTGCGTGCTACCTCAGGGCTGTTTAATGCTCGGCGTGTGGCCCCACCCCCCCTGAACAACAGATCGGGTTGCGAGCGTGGAGGCCACGGCCCCCACGCTCGCAACCCGATCCCCAAACCCTGGGGTGGGGGGTTGCAAGCTAGAGGCTTGCGGAGAATGAAATAGCCCTGAGTGCTACCTGGAGCGTTCTACCCATAGGTCAGCAGATGTTGTATAGTGTAGAGAACACATAGAGAGCGTTACGGCGAGCCATCCCCCCACGCATTTCTCTGGTTCCTGATCTGCACTTGTGGTGGAAGAAGAAGGCTTTTTGCAAGTTATGGAACGATATCGAACAATACGATCGTACTCGGCTGGAGGAGTCGTCTTTCGCCTTGTTCCACTAGAAGAGATCGAGCAGGTCGGGCCACAGAGGTGGTACCTGGAGGCACAGCCAGGAAACTCATGCATCGAAGTTGCCCTGGTTGGCAGGAGTAGCTTTGGCATCTGGGCCTTACCAAAAGGTACTCCCAGATCAGGCGAAACTATTGAACAGGTTGCAGCCCGCGAAGTCCAGGAAGAAACTGGCCTGCAAGTTCGTCTGATTGCCTATGTAGGCAGCATATCGTATTCATTTATACGCGAACAGATACGCTATCACAAACAAGTACGCCATTTTCTTTTCGAAGCAATCGGCGGCGACACAGCACTACACGACCACGAATACGACCTGGTAGCGTGGTTTTCTCTACCAGAGGCCTGCCGCCGACTGACCTATCAAAACGAAATCAATATTCTCTACCAGGCAGAGGATGTTTTACAACGCTGGCTCGAATATCAACACAAGGAAAGGCTAAAGTAACTATATGCAAAACCGGCCAGGTTTCTCTCCTACGAGACGCTTGTTGTTTCCCTATAGTGGCGAAGAGCCGCTAACACTGAAACAAGGTCTACGCGTAGTGCTTGCCTGGATGTTGTTCTTTCCTTTGCCAATATCGCTTCTCGTGCTTGCTATTACGC
>DAOTTJ010000052.1:0-18512 GCA_034437695.1 Ktedonobacteraceae bacterium | reverse complement strand
AACCAGGCCCGGTACGATCCCGTACTTGTAAGGGTAGCCCGCTTCTCCCAGGCTCGCAACAGGGTCTCTTGCACCAGGTCTTCGGCATCGGAGAGTGAGCCGAGCATGCGATAACAATGCACGAGCAATTCACTGCGATACGGCCCTGCCAGAGTCTCGAATGCCAGCTGATCGCCCGCCTGAGCGGCGAGTACCAATGCCGCCTGGTTGGGAAGCGCCATTGTGGTCTCTCTTTCTCTCGTCTAGTTCCACCTGCTTCGTTGCTGGAGGCTATGATTAGTAATCGTAAAATCCCTTCCCGCTCTTGCGGCCAAGCATGCCTGATAGCACCATGCGGCGTAGCAGCGGTGGGGGGGCGTACAGTGCATCCTTATATTCTTCGTAGATGGCCTCCGCCGCCCACATCGTGGTATCCAGCCCTACATAGTCCAGCAGCGTCAGTGGACCCATTGGGTAGCCACAGCCGAGCTTCATAGCTGTGTCGATGTCGTCGCGCGAGGCCAGCCCGTTTTCTAGCATACGGATGGCGGCGAGCAAGTAGGGGATGAGCAAGAAATTGACTATAAAGCCAGCCGTGTCTTTGGCCAGGACCGGTGTCTTGCCGAGCGACCTAGCGAAGGCTTGAATCTCGGCGAGCGTCTCGGGGGCTGTGGCGAGCGTCTGGACGATCTCTACGAGCTTCATAACGGGTGCAGGATTAAAAAAGTGCAGGCCGCAGACCTTATCGGCGCGTCTGGTGACTGCGCCCATCTGGGTGATGTTGAGCGAAGAGGTATTGCTGAGAATAAATGCCTCGGGCTTGAGGAGATGATCGAGCGCAGTAAAGAGGCGGATCTTCTCTTCCATATTCTCAAGGATGACCTCGATCACCACGTCGCAGTCGGCAAAGTCTGCCAGTTCGAGCGTGCCGTGGAGCCGAGCGCGGTTTTGCTCGACCTGCTCTGCTGTCAGCCGGTTCTTTGCAGTTAGCGTCTCCCAGGCGTCGTGGATGCGCTGGATGCCCTTATCCAGGAGTTGCTGATTGACCTCGCGTACGAGTGTTTCATAGCCAGATTGGGCGCAGGTCTGCGCGATGCCGCTGCCCATCAGGCCAGCGCCGATGACGCCTACTTTGCGAATCGTCATTGAGTCTTTTCCTTTCAGAACATCAGAATGCCGGTTTTGTGCTTATGGTTTGTTGTTGGAAAGCTCGCCAGTGGGTGCTGACCGCTTCGATCAGTGGTCGACCCTCGGCGTAGCGTTGTTGGGAGGTGCGCATCTGTCGGGGAGCGCCCTGCGAGGCAAGGCCTCGCTGGAAGACGCGCTGTACGATATGCATATAGCGTTCCATCTCGGGTGCAAACAGGAGAGCCACCTGGCTGTCTTCCAGGTAGAAGTAGTGGCCTTGAGCGTGGAACCAGCCACGAATATCCTCTTGTGCGGTAATCACCATCGTGTGAATTTGACTGTCGATATCATACGCCAGGTTTCCCCAGGGAAAGCAGTGGAGGTGGGCGTGAAAAACCGTCTGGCGGAAGACCCCGTGCTCCCAGAAGACGACAGGGGCATAGTAGCGATTGTAGAACTCGCGCAGTTCGTCTTTGAGTGCGAATAGCTCTTCGTCCAGGGTTGCCGGGACATCGCCGTAGCAGGCAAAGTGATTTTTGGGAATAATCAGGAGATGGCCTTCAACCAGGGGTGCGTAATCGGCAATCAGCAAAAAATGCTCAGTCTCTTTGAGAATGTCGCTGATTTCGCTGTGCTGGCAAAAAACGCACGCCTGTTTGTTGCTTGTAGGGTCTAGAGAGGCTGAATCTCTTTGCTGCATCAGTTCTTTCTTTCCTTCCTTGTGTTGATTGCGATAGATCGTAACCCGGCATCTCTTTTGGTCATATCCAATCTGCGCCCCTGGTCTGCTACCACTCGCTTTTTCCGCTTGGAAAGATCTTGCCTGGGTTTAGAATAGTATAGGGATCGAGGGCCAGCTTAATTTTGCGCATCGCTTCTACTGCATCGTGTCCGAGATCCTGTTCTATAAATTCGCGCTTTAAGAGTCCAATCCCATGTTCGCCCGAGAGCGTGCCGCCGCAGGCGATGGCTGCGGTGAAGATGGCGGCGGCGGCGGCGCGGACGCGTTGCATCTCTGCGGGATCGTGGCGATTGCAGAGGATATTTGGATGCAGGTTGCCATCCCCGGCGTGACCAAAGATAGGGATGAGCAGTTCATAGTGTGTCGCGATGGCGCGGATCTGGCGGATGATAGTTGGGACGGCGCTGCGCGGCACCGAGATATCTTCGCCCAGGCGGTGAGGACGTTTGCGGGCCAGGGCTGGCGCGATCGAGCGGCGGGCCTGCCAGAGCTGAGAACTCTCCGTGGCGTCCTGCGCGACCTGGACCGTGCGTGCGCCGTGCTCGGTGCAGAGCGCGGAGGCTGCGGCCAGTTCGTCAATGACTATCTGTGAGTAGTTGCCATCGCAGGCCAGGAGGAGGAGCGCCTCGGCGTCGACTGGCAGTCCGAGGTGGAGAAACTCCTCGACGCACTGGACGGTCAACTGGTCCATGAGTTCGATGCTGGCCGGGAGCAGACCTGAACTCATGATCGCGGTGACTGCACGCGCGGCGTCATCCAGGCGGGGAAAGACGGCCAGTGCGGTCAGACTGTGCGCGGGCAGGGGGAGCAGTTTGAGGGTAACCTCGGTAATCACGCCGAGGGTGCCTTCTGCTCCCGTAAAGAGCTGGCGCAGATTATAGCCAGTGACATTTTTGACCATGCGGCCGCCTGTGCGGATGATCTCGCCGGTTGGCAGCACGACCTGTAAGCCCATCACATAGTCGGAGGTCACGCCATATTTCAGGCAGCGTGCGCCCCCGGCATTTTCCGCCACATTCCCGCCGATGGCCGAGACCTGGAGGCTGGAGGGGTCGGGAGGGTAGAAGAGACCAAGCTTCTCGACCTCGGCCTGTAGACGGGCCGTGATGACGCCTGGTTCGACGATTGCCACCTGGTTGATCTGGTCGATCTCCAGGATACGTTGCATGCGCGTCAGGGCCAGAGCGATGCCCCCGCCCAGTGGGATAGAACCACCCGAGAGACCGCTGGCCGAGCCGCGCGGGGCGACAATCACGCGTTCGCGATTGGCCAGTTTGAGGATAGCGCTGACCTCAGTGGCGCTGCCTGGAAGGACCACTGCCAGTGGGCGACGCTCGATCCAGGTGCCATCGATGGAGTAGGCGATCAGGTCGGCAGTCTCGTGCAGGACGTATTCAGTGCCGACAATGTCGCGCAGCTCGTGGAGGATACGCGGGGCCAGTTCCACGAGATCGTGTTGTGTGTCGGGCGGAAAGATCGGTGAGGGTGGTTGCGTCGTGACCGATAGTTCCGGCGAACGATATTTTTTGCGGGCAAGCAGGTGGCGCAGCATCGTTTTAGCCGTGTTAGCCAGCGTGCTTAAAGCCGACGGCGTTCATAGTCAGGGGCAGACCTTCGCCCTGTTCGCCGACAGCAACCACTTCGGCCACTACCAGCGTCGAATCGCCGGTTTCGAGCGTATGTCTGACCTCGCAGGCGACCCAGGCCAGAGCATCGTTCAGGATAGGTGAGCCGCCGGGTCCAGGAGTATAGCCGACGCTCTCCAGCTTAGCGGGGTCTTTCAAGCCCGACTTGCCGAGCTTGCCCGCGAATTGACGGTCTTTCTGGTGGGCTTCATCGCTTTCGCCGCTGCTGCGGTAGATATTGACGATAAAGCTGCGGCTGCGCTGGATCATAGGCAGCGATTTTGTATTGTTCTCGATAGAGACAGCGATCAGTGGTGGCTCGAACGAGACCTGGGTGAGCCAGTTGGCGGTAAATGCGTTGACCTCGTCTCCGTCTGCGCAGGAGACCGCGTAGAGGCCATAGGTAAACATGCGCAGAACCTGTTTTTTGAGTTGTGGCTCCATGATAAAGAACACTTCCTTTATATATGATTTTCCTCGTACCCTCGGGCATGCATCTCTTTTCATTGTACCCGCAGAAAAAGTCTGGTGCAAAGAGCAAAAGGGGATTGTGGTGGCGGTTCGCGGGGCCGTGCGCACTGATGAGGTGGGATTGGTGCGCAGGTGTGCGTGACCTATAGCCAGGAATGGAACTGGCTTGTGAGTGGTGAAAGCGCCTGGTTGACCTGGCTCTGGTTGATCCTTCGCGTGGATCGATGCTTCCAGGCGCTTCCATTCACCCGGCTTGACGGTTGCTAGCGAAGCTCGAGCAGTTCAGGGTTTACGCGTAATTCCTTGAGCAAACCCTCAACGCGTGTGCGGATCAGCACACTTTCCGCGTCCTGTTCTACGACGACGCCAGGAACAGGTACACATTTCTTTCCCTGATAGTTGTGCCAGGTAACCAGTTCGTCTTGATGAAACTCGGGCGAAAACACTTTCAGTTGCTTCATCTCGATCACAGTTTTTAAAGCTCCCTTATCTTTTTGTGAAACATTGTATGCAATTCTCTCGTAGCGAGTGAGGTTGCTCTGGCGTGTGGGTGGGTCTGAGCGGATCTCGTCCCATCCTGTATAGCCCAGGCTGTAACAACAATTGTTTGTTCACGCCTTGTCGCTGTCGGCGATGTTCACTCGCCAAGGCGGTAGGTGGTCTAGACTCGTTTTCAGTTGGGAAGAGGAGGGCCGACTCCGGTGCCTGGGACAGGCATAGGTGAGAGCAAGACCGGCTCTTTCGCTGAATCCGTATCTACACTGTATGATAGCACTTTTGTGAGTGGGAAAACTACCCCTGAGACCTGGAATTTCCTGAGGTGAGATAGAATTGACTGTGTACGGAGGTATGACTAAAAGGCTATAGCTACAAATTGACTGAGCGATAGTCAGCGTCCGTGCATTGGTACCTGTCGATCTGCGTGAGCCGCAGAGTTTGGGGTACGAGTGTTTAGCTTACGGATCGGGGATGAGCCTAACCCCTTCACCAAAGGGAAGTTTGTTGAGTGCGAGGCCGCCTGGTGAGAGCACCCAGAGGACCGGGAAGGCGGGCGAGAGTGTTGGGAAGACGCCGTAGCCATCGGTCAGGTAGATGCAGATGGCGGAGGTAGTCTCGTGGTGGACCTGCTGGACGGTTGCAAAGAACGGCACGAAGCTGGTGCCGCCGCCGCCGACCGGGCGCGGTATAGTTTCGTGCAAGGCATTCAGTTGGTAGGGACCGTGGCAGGAGGTATCGACATAGTAGAGCGTGGCAGTGATGTGTGGGTAGGCGTGCAGAATGCCCACGACCTCGTCCAGGAAGAGGTCTGTCACCTGCTGCCCGATCGAACTGCTAGTATCGACAGCTAGGTAGACATGAACGGTTTCGCCGGCCAGCGTATCCAGGTAGAGGCCCTGGCCGATAAAGCGTCGATCGTACTCCTGGAAGTCGGTTGGTGTGCGTACGAGGAAGCGCCAGAGGTAGGAGCGCCAGTCGAGGTGTGAGGCGTTGAAGCTCGCGAGTTCGCGTTCCAGGGTGGTGGGAAACTCACCCCATTCCTGCGTCTGGGCCATCGTTTGCGCGTGCTGAATGGCTCCCTGCCAGTGCCTTGCCAGATCTTTATAGGCGTTATTGTCTGGATCGCCCAGAAAGATCAGATCGTTTGCTCTGACGAACTCGTAGGAAGCGGCGTTGTCGAGCAGGAGGTGGTAGACTTCTTCCACGCTGAGATGTTCGAGTTCTTTGTGGCGGATGTGGTCAGAGGGAAGGGCAAAACCTGACTTGACGAGCATCCCGTTGACGACGATATCTGCGGCGATATTCCAGAGGTGTGGATCGCGGATGCCGCGCCGTGGCACGTGGAGCAGGGCGGTATGCAGGACCTCGTGGGTGAAGACGCCCAGGCGTTGGTCGGGCGTGAGCGTATCCCAGAAGGGCTGGTGGATCAGGATGTTGTGGCCATCGGTTGCGGCTGTCGAGATCGTTGCGCTCTCGTGGATTGTGGCGAAGAGGGCCAACGTCGCGAAAAACGGCGAGCGTCTATGGAGCTTCAGGATAGTCGCGCTGACTAGGCGTTGGAAGGCGGGCGAATCTTGCTTGGCACTCTTTTCCATCGGGTTACTCCAGCATCGTCATATAGTCATTGAACATAGTAAGCAGGCGGGGATCGTGAGCGGCCAGAGTGGCCAATTTGCCCATCTCGTTGCGACTACGGGCCTGGCGGATGAGGTCGGAGGCGAAGAGTTGCACCCATTCGGCGCTGGCCTTATCGGCGATCCATTGAAAGGCCTGGTGGCTTTCGTCGATAGTAGAGGCACGCATAGTGAGAGCGACTGTGAGGGCGTAGCGCAGGGAAGGTTCTGTGGGAAAGTTGATCTGCTTGCCGGAGCCTTGCAGAATGCTGGTTACGTCGGGCATCTGTTGATAGAGTGCGACGAATGAAGCGAATTCGGTTGCAGCGCCGGGACCAACGACCGTAGCGATGTCGAGTTTGGCCTGGTAGAGGTCGTTGGCGATCATCCACGAGCGAGGCGAGGGCCAGGCTGGCTGCTGCGGATCGAGCTTGTGCAGTAGTGCGGGCCGAAATGACAGGAAGGCCAGGAGATGTTCGTGGATTGTGCGGGTCAGGGCAAAGGTTTTAAAGCTCTCGAAGTCGGGTTCGACTGCGAGGTGAATGAAGCGATTGGCCAGAGGCGAGGGCATATCGAAGACCGCGGCCCGGTCTTCCTTGCGGTTGCCTGCTGCCCAGACAAACCACTCGGGCGGGAGGACATAGGAGCCGACGCGGCGATCGAGGATCAACTGCTGAGCCATGCCCTGCATGGCGGGGGGTGCGAGATTAAGTTCGTCGAGGAAGAGAATGCCTTTGCCTGAGCGCGGGAGAAATTCGGGTGGATACCAGCGCGAGACACCGTTATCCGCAACCGGCAGGCCGCGCAGGTCGGTTGGTGCGAGCTGTGAGAGGCGCAGGTCGATCAGTTCCATTGAGTGTGCGTTGGCGGTCTGAGCGACGATACTCGATTTGCCGATGCCGGGTGGACCCCAGATCATCGTGCTGAACATCAGTTTGTGTTCAACGAGTTTTTCTAGAAAATGTGAAAGTGCTTCAGGTGTCATAGTAACTCTCTTTATGCGTGAGCCTGAGGGGGTCAGGACTTCAGGGTTCTACGAGAAACGATGTGTTTGGACCTATGAGATTGACAGGGGTCGATGATACATGTTGGACGAGCCGTGTGCAGGTGGCGTATGCGATTGGCCCGGCGTGTCACATACCTCCCGATTGGTTGCGGTAGATGCAACCCCTTTGTTATAATAAGCCAACTTTTTTGTGCTGTCAATGCTTCCGCGGACGGCTTAGTCGGGTCTGGCGAGGCTGATAGCTGGCGTAACCGGCGCTGTGCGCAGATGGGTTGCTTAGATGGTGCAGCGCCGGATCGACCGTAGCCTGAGCGGGCGCGAAACGGACAGGGAGTGCGTCGATTGCTGCCCGTTTCGCGTCTGGACTAGTGTAGAGTCGCGAGAACAAGTTGGTCCTATGAGAAGAAGGGTGGGGCCAGTTCGAGCACGGATGGAACGCGGTCGGGGGCGAGTTGTCTGAGCAGTGCGTAGCCTGTGCCAGCCAGGCCGACCAGTAGGCCGGGTGTTTCGATCTCAAGTGGGACGCCGCTGAGCCAGGTGTGGTCTTCCATGCTGGCGAGCAGGGAGGCTTGAAGCGGTTCCAGTCTAGTGCGGGAATAGCGCTCGGGGAGACGGCGGGTGGCCGTGAGCAAGAAATCCAGGTTGCCCAAATCGCCGTGGCAGAGCGAGTGGTTGAGACCAAAGCCCTCGGCGAGGGTTGTTTGAATTGCCGCGTCGATTTCCGTGCGCGTGGTTGGATCGTCGTGGTAGGGGAGCGAGGCCAGGCGGGCCAGGCCGATGCCGGATGCGCCGTGGCACCACGCAGTCATATACGAGATATCCTTAGCTTCGGGCGTGGGTGAAGTAGCTTTGCGCAGGTCGGGCCAGTTATTTTTCTCGCTTGAGAAGAGACTGCGTTCGTAGTCCAGGGCTGCGAGTGCGCCGGTAAGGAAGCGTTCCTGGCGACTGAGACCGTAGAGGCGCAGCAGGTTGAGTGCGATGCCGGCGTTGCCGTGTGACATGCCGGTGAGCGGGACCTGGGCTTGGCTGTGTTTCCAGCCGATGCCTGTAGGCATGACGAGTGCCTGTGTGAGCAGATGGTCGCCGCATTGGAGAGCGGCGTTGAGAGTGAGGCTTGATGGCGCGACCGTATACAGGCTGAGCAGGGCCGCGATGCAGCCAGCCGAGCCGTTCAGCACGTCGTAAAACTCATCGTTGGCGATGAGGTCTGGGAGCTGCGCAACTACCTTTTCGGCCTCGCGGTAGAGTTCGGGTGTGTGCCAGATAGTACCCAAGTGTGCGAAGAGATAGATCAGCGAGCCAGCGCCGTCGAACGCGCCGATAGTCTTGCGTGGTGCGTACGATTGCATCTGCTCGGCCTGGGCAAGGACTGTGCGTAGCGTCAATTGAGCCAGTGAAGTGAAGTGCGTCTTATTGCTCAGTTGGCCCAGATAGGCGAGAAAGAGCGCGATGCCGGGCAGGCCGGTATAGAGGTCAAGGCCAGCCGGTGTGGGTCGCCACTCGTAGCCATTGACCAGAGTCAGGCCTAGCCAGCCGATCGATTGGGGTTGGACCAGGGCCAGCGCGTGCAGGCGGTCGCCGATCGTGCAGGCGGCTTGAAGCAGGCGGGCCTCGGTCGCAGGCTCGCTGGTTGGTTGGAGGGTGAGACCGTGACTGTGTGCGGGTCGTGAACTGAGGACGAGGCCGGCGAGGGAGGCGCGAATGATCCAGACCTGCCTTTCGAGATCGTGCTCATTCAGGCTGGCGATGCATTTGCGGGCGAGGTCCAGGCTTGACTCATAGAAGAAGGCAGGAATGATCTCGCCCAGGGGTGTAGAGAGATCGCGGGTTGCCGGTTGAGCGGTGAATTTGGGGATATCCTCCTGCAAGAGTGCGGCGCGTTCGGCGGCGATAATACTGCTCGTTGCGGGAGTGATATCGGTGGCGGTCCAGAGGCGATCGAGCAGGCGTTCGCGTTCAAGAGCATCGCGCAAGACATTCGGATGGAAGCTATCGGTTTGCAACATGACATACCGTTGGGTTGGTCGTAAGATAGCGCGGACCTCATCGTGGGCGAAGCGTAGTAGCAGATCGCTCAGGAGTTCGGTGCGATGCTGAAGCAAGAGGCGATAGACGGTAGTAAAGCCTGTGATGACATTTTTGTCATAGTCGAGCGGCTCGACGGCTTGGCCCTGGAGGGTTGGGCGATGGTCGTCCATCTGGATAGCCATCTGTTCCTGGGTCATATGCATCTCGTCGGTGCCGGTGGCTTGCCAGGTAGCGATAGGGAAGGGGATAACCTGTCCGGTTTGTGCGGACATCGCGCTCAGATCGATGCCCTGGTTGTCCTCACTGGTCCAGAAGCGCTCGGGCAGGAGGCCGACGCGCAGGACCGACTGTTTAATTACCGCGTAGGCGGTATCCTCGGTGAGTGCTGCGCCATCGACGCGTGGGTGGAAGAGTGCTTCGAGATCGATAGGCATTGGATGTTCGCCGACGGCTATCAGGTTTTGCGCGTGGAAGTCGGTTGCTTCCAGGGCATAAAAGAGGGCCAGGTAGGCTCCCAGGCGTTGGTAGAAGCGTTCGATCTCTGTCGTTGTTGAGCAATCGTTAGGAGAGAGAAATTCGCACCAGCCGTAGTCTGCGCGGTCGAGGAGTTGTAGAGTGTGGAAGGTGGGCTGGCAGCCGTGGTCATTCAGCCAGGTGAGCAGAGCTTGAAAATGCACATCGATCGCCATTGAGCGTGGTTTATAGACTAGGCGCAGGCCGGAACTCCAGGTGAGCATTGTCACGCTGCGTCCGCCCTGGTGGGTATCGCCAGCGCCCTCGCGGATTGCGACCAGGATGCCGGGGGGAGTATGTGGAGAAAAGAGCGTGCATAGGTCGTCCCAATCGGCGCAGAGGCGTTGAAACAGCTCAAGTTCGCAGGTTGTCCAGCGTGTGAGAGTATCGACCAGATAGCGGGCCAGGACGGGATATTCCTCAAGGAAGGCCAGCATGCGTGCGGGTTGGGCCAGCTCGGCAAGGAAATAGTCGAAGCGTGCTGCCGGAGTTGCGCCTACCAGGCGTCCTTCGACGCGAGCGACATTGAGTTCGAGGACCAGAGTGCGCGTCATTCTAGCGGCCAGGCGGCTCAGGATATGTGGAAAGAGCAAGGGGAGCAGCGTATATGGATCGAAGGGGAGGTGTGAATAGCGGGCCTGTAGATCGGCGAGTCCATCTTGCAGACGAAGGAAACTTCTGAGCACCAGGGGTTTAATCGTCTGAAAGACCGCCCGCGTCTGTGGGTCCTCGACCGTCAGAGGAGGGAGAGAAGCGAAGGTCGTTGTGTCCTCGTGAGCAAACGCTGCCAGGAGTTCAGCCAGCCAGGGAGGGAGGGTAGAGAAAGCGGCTTGCACCTCGCCAGGTGATTGAGCGAGCAGGAAGGCCAGCGCATCCTCGTCCAGCGCATCAGCGGCCAGTCGTCCGGCGAAGTCGGGTCTGCCGCGCTGAAACGCGGGAGCATTTTTCCATTGTGCCAGGCGTGACGAAGCGTAGTCGCGTTGAGCCTGGGATGGAAGTAGTGGGTGTGCGAGCTGGGTTTGAAACAAGTTGATGCGTTCGGCCAGGGTTATCGCCTGGTACCACCTGGCGCTGACCGTAGTGGATGAAGCAACCTGTGTCCTGAATAGATTGTGGGTCATAGATGTATATTCCCTCCGTTTCAGATGCCCTGGATGTGACCAGTGAGCGTGCTTCTAAGCGAGCGTGCTCTGTCTTTCTTTATGAAGTGAGGATCAAGGCATTTGGGTGACGTTTGACCCTCACTCAACTGCATACCATAGAAAGACAGCCGGGAATGCTGTCTGGACGTGGCCAGTGAAATCACCTGGTTCCATAGTTCAGGCAATCCTTCCGTGATGGACTGTGCTCGCAAGCGTTTCCACTCACCACCCATCTGAATGGCATGGCGAGGTCAGCGACCTCAAACCTCTACAAGGTTATTTAGTGACTGCCGACGCAATTGGCGTGTGCGCCGGAAAGGATGGTAACGGGGATGCCCAGGAGAGCGTTGACATTGAGTGTGAAGGCATTGACTTCACAGACGAGGGCGACAGAGCTTGCGTGGTAGCTCACGCCGCCGCCAATCGCACCTTTACAGCCGCCGCTCCCACGGGCGAAGCTGTTATCGCCAGCGATCTCGGCAAGATCTCTATCGCTCAGTTCCATGCCTCCCGCAGGAGATGGGGGAAGTATATTCAGTTCTTCCTGACTGAGAGTTTGGCGATATGCTTCGTCTTTCCATGCGCGAACTATATCGAGTTTCATATGGGTGTTTCCTTTCTCCATAAGGGAGAGGGTGACAACCATGTGCAAACAGGTTGTGCTTGCGTACGCGGTTGTCACCCTGTTGCTAGCGTTTGTCTCTAAGGCGTAGAGTACCTATCTTTAGTGTCTGAGGACGCCTGCTTATTGCACAGAATATGTCATGCGAAATAAAGCAGTTCAGGCGTATGCAGGCCAGGTATTCTGTGTCAGAACCGGCGGGCTACGCCGAACAGTACCCCAGCACTTGATAGCCGATTGTCTACGATATGCACCTACTTGAGAGTCTATGCATATCGTAGAGTTGGGAAGCCTTAGTGCATGCCAATGCAGTTGCTGTTGGGTCCGGTCAGGAGATTGAGGGGGACAGCTATCACATTTGCATTGACCGTGAAGAGATTGACTTCACAGATCAGAGCGGTGGAACTTATATGGCCGGAGGCGAAGGAAGGGCCAGACATCGGGCCGTCCCAGCCGCCGGAGATGGTCTCCAGGTCGCTGTCACTCATCTCAACTTCACCTGCGGGATTGGTGGGAAGGGTGCTGAGCTGCTCTGGGGTCAGAGTCTGGCGGTACGCCTCATCCTTCCATGCGCGAACGATATCAAATTTCATGTGAAAGGTTCCTTTCTGGTTCAAATCATGAACGTATGCGATGTATAACAACATTGCACATATTAGTAGCGTTGTGTTTCGCTCGTTGTTTAAAAATCGTATTTCAGCCAGGTACAGGCCAGATAGGGCCTGCGACCCTAGTGCATGCCGATGCAGTTGCTGTTTGCGCCTGTGAGCAGGTTGACAGGGACCGAGAGCACATTCGCATTGACTGTGAAGACATTCAGTTCACAGACCAGGGCGGTGGAACTCAGGTGACCGGAAGCGTAGGAGGGAGGAGTGTCCCAACCGCCGGAGATAGTCGCCAGGTCGTTGTCACTCATCTCAACTTCACCTGCGGGATTAGCGGGGAGCGTGCTGAGCTGCTCTGTAGTCAGAGTCTGGCGGTACGCCTCGTCCTTCCATGCGCGAACGATATCGAATTTCATGTAAAAGTTTCCTTTCTGTGTTCAAGTTTGAACGTTCTAGGTTATCTATGGCAACGGGCTGAGCGTCGAGGGTTAGCTCTGCGCACAGGCCGGAATGCCCGCAGTGAGTGCATACCATGATGGTCAGAGGCTTGCTTGTCTCTAGCTAGATCTGACTGCGTACGAGTTGTGCATAGTAGCCATTGCGTATCATCAGATCGTAATGTGAGCCTTTTTCCACAACCGCGCCGTGGTCCAGTACGATGATCACATCGGCGTCGCGCACTGTGCTCAGGCGGTGGGCGATAATGATCTGGGTACAGGCGACGGCTCGCAGGTTTTGTTCCACCTGCTGCTCGGTTAAGACATCCAGATGGCTGGTTGCTTCATCGAGTAGCAGAATGGCGGGACGGTGAGCGATAGCGCGAGCGATGGCCAGGCGTTGCCGTTGGCCGCCGGAGATAGCGCTGCCGCCTTCTGAGACAAACGTCTCGTAGCCCATCGGCATGCGTTGGATATCGTCGTGAATGGCGGCCATTCGGGCTGCTTCCGTGGTCTGCTCGTTGGAAAGCGAGGGATCGTGGAGGGCGATATTGTGGCGGATAGAGCCGCTGAAGAGCGTTGTATCCTGCATCACAACTCCGAATTGCCGCCGAACCTCCTGGTAGTCCAGATTAGCCAGGGGAAAGTTATCGTAAAGGATTTGACCCTGTGTGGGCAAGTAAAGCCCGAGCAGGAGTTTGCCCAACGTACTTTTGCCTGATCCGGTGCGTCCTACCAGGGCGATTTTCTGGCCGGGTTCGATATCGAGAGTGATATCGTGCAGCACCTCTGGTGTTTCGCCATCGTAGCGGAAGCTGACGTGTTCCAGTCGAATGCGTCCGGTCAGATAGGGGGGTGGCAGAGAAGCTGCGCGGTCCTGTTCAGGCTCGGCTGTACTTACATCGGCCAGACGTTCGAAATGAGCGCGGACTATCTGGAGTTGTTGTCCGCTTGCCACCAGCGAGGTCAGCGGTGTCAGAAAGGCTGTCGCCAGTGCGTTGAGTGCGAACATCGTTCCCAGTGTGAGTGAGCCATTCAAGACCTGGATGGCTCCCAGCCAGAGCAGGGCCAGTGGGGTGAGCGAGCGCAGCAGCGTCATGCTGGTATTCACAATCACCGAGAGGTAGTTGCGACGTACCGAGACATTGAGTTGTTCCAGGAACAGATTTGTCCACTGTTCCATTGCCTGCTGTTCGGCTCCGGCGGCTTTGAGCGTGGCCATGCCACTGAGCGCTTCCGCCATATACCCCTGAGATTTGCCTTGTGCGTTTAATTCGCGCTGTGCCAGTTCGTGGACAGCGCGGCTGGTTGTGAGCAGCAGCACGATTTGCAGCAGGCCCAGACCAAGCGCAAGAAACGCGAAAGGCGGTGATTGCCAGACGAGGATAAAAAAGTAGATGATAACGGTGCTGCCATCCAGAAACGTGGTGAGCAACTGATTGCTCAGTGTGTCGCGGATGATCGAGTTGCTGGCCATACGCGTGAGCAGATCTCCGCTTGAGCGCACCTGAAAAAATGAATAGGGCAGCGTAAGCAGGCGCTCAAAGAAATCGAGCATCATGCGCATATCTATGCGGGCGCGGAGGTAGACCAGCAGCCATTCGCGCAGAAGTGTAGCGATCGTTTGAGTGATGAGCAGGAGGAGGATACCGATGCCCAGCATAAACATCAGATTATCCAACTTGAGCGGAAGGACCTGGTCGATCAGGAAGCGGGTCACCAGTGGCAGAACCAGGCCGAAGCCTTGCAGAAGCAGGGAGGTTCCCATCACCTGGGACATAGTGACCGGGGTCTGTTTGATATACTGGATAAGATAGTCGCGCAGCGAGAGCCGCGTCGAGCTGGTAGTTTGATCAAAGTGGACGCCTGGTTCGAGCGTGATAGCGATCCCGGTGAAGCCCAGGTCAAACGCTTCGTTGGAGAGCTTGACGCGTCCACGGGCGGGATCAACTATCTTTACCTCTTTGGGCGACCAGTGTTCGACGACGACGAAGTGATTAAACTCCCAGTGGACGATGGCGGGAAGCGGCACGCTGCCGAAGTCGCCGTTCTGGAGCGAGATCGCGCGGACGCGCATATTAAAGTTGCGGGCTATTTTCACTATGCTGAGCGCGGTCAGGCCGTCGCGACCGGGACCGCTCTGTGTGCGTAGCTCGCCGATCGTTGTTGGGCGGCCATGATAGCTCAGCATCATGGCCAGGCAGGCCAGGCCACATTCAACGGCGTTCATCTGTGTGATTTCAGGCACGTGCGGCTTTTGCACTTTGCGCAGCAACATTCGCGCCATCTTCAGCGGATGCAGAGAGGTGGGCTGAGTTGTGTGCAATGGTTTTGGTTGAACTGCATTGCTGCGTTGCACACGTGGCGAGACTGCTGTCTCGACCATTGGAGGCTCATCGTGCCAATCTCGCAAGGCGGCTTTTTGTGAAGATTTCCCCATCTACCCACTACTCTCCCGTTCAATTTTTTATAGATCTGTCAGAGTGGAGAACAACGAATGTGTCCCCACTTCGACTTTAAGCGTCAAGGTGCTCCCCGTGTAGAGCGCGGCCGGGAAATTGCTTCCCAGACGGACCAACGCGGCGACGACTGGCTGATTGTCTGGCATGCTAGCGGCGACTTTCTGTCCGTAGTGCGCCAGTGCGCTGGTTACGGTGGTCGTACCCGGCATGACCTCTAGCAGCGAACTGCTCACCTGGGGTCCAGCGTTGCCAACCTGTATGCTGACTGATTGTCCAACCCGCAATTCGTGACCCTCGCCAGGCTGGAAAAAGACCAGGCCAACCGGCCCCGTCTGTTGTGGACCCGCTTCGCTGAGCACAAAGCCCGGCGCGTTGAGATAGACCGGTACCTGGGCAGTGAAGGCCAGCACACCCGTCACACCCAGCAGGCTAACCAGCAACCAGAAAAAGACTGCTGCCGGAATAGAGCTGAAGTTTGGTAGTATATCCTTCTTCCTACCCTGCGTGTAATACTTTAGCGCTTTGTCGCGAAAGAACGAATGGCGAGGTACTTGCATAGCCCCTCTCTACGATCCACTACTCTAAAAATCTTTTACAAAACTTAGTATAGTAATGACACCAAATAGACTCGTGACGATGCATACGCAAGAATGACTATGTTTCGCCGCTATTATGACAATAACCGTTTGCTTCCTAAAATGGATAGCGACTCTTACAGAGCGGCTCTGGGAAAAAAACTGGCGGTGAATTATGAATAATTTTCTGCGCTAGATGACGATAAAAACCGTGTGAAAGGCGCAAAACTGACTAGGAGAAAAGGGTAGTTGCATGATTAACGAGAGTGCGAGGATCATTGAATCAGGGATGAGAGCTACGCGGCGGAAAGTGCAGGCTATCGTGGATCTGGGGGATCGGAATTGGAGTTGGAGTCGGGGCAGGTTGCTGTTGCACGACCTTGAGCAGTTGATTGCCAAATTCTTCGCTCACCCAGAGATTATTGGTGCTGTCGACGAACAGACCGTCGTGGGGGTGGACGCCGCTGATCAGGCTGCCGGCGATGGTATACATGTGAAAACCCGAGCCGGGCGTGTAGGAGCCGATGCGCGAGCTGAGCGAGTCGTCAAACCAGACGGTGCCGTAGCTATCGGTGCTGATGCCTGAGATATGGACGCCGCACCCGTTGCCGGGCGGGCAGGCGGGTGCAGGGACCTGGTACTCGCTGATCCCGCGACTTGTGCCGCTGACGGCCTGCTGAATGACGAGTTCGCCGAGCTTGCCCGCCCAGCCTTCAGTCCACCAGATATGTCCTGAATGGTCGAAGGTGATCAGGTGTGGTGTGTTGTTATTGGTTGCGGGGGCGAGATATTCCAGTACAGGACTATCTGTGCCGCCTTGCGCGTCGGGAATGATGCGTCCGATGCGATGCACCGCGTTGTTATTCTCGGTAAACCAGAGCGAGCCGGTCGTTGGATCGGGTCCAGCCAGGCCGTAGGGATCGCCGTGGGTGGTTGGCGTGGCAAACGAGTTGAATTGGGAGGTAGCAGGATTAAACTCGCCGATTGCGCTGATGCCCGGCTCGGTGAACCACAGGTGTCCATACTGGTCAAACAGCAGGTCGAAGGGACTAGTTGCGGGCGTCGGCAGGCTCCACTGGTGCCATTGACCGCTGGTATCAAGTTCGCCCAGCGCGTTAGTGACGGGTTCGGTGAACCAGATGTCGTTACGGGCGTCGGTGGTGGCAAAGAACGGGCTGGAGTAGCCAGCGGGTAGCTGGTAGCTGTGGAGTGGTTGGACGCCGTTAGCGAAGCCAGAGGCGGCGTATTCGAGCAGGCTGCCGCGCACAATAGCCGGGCAGACCGGAGTGCTATAGATACTTGGATCACACTGAGGGACAGCGAGCCAGAGGTTGCCGAGGTGGTCCTCAGTCAGGCCCCACGGCTCTGAGCCGGGGATAGGAGTTTCAAGAAAGACGGGCGCGGCCTGGGCTGGTTGGATGTGTGTGCTCAACAGCCAGGCCAGGGTCGCACTCGCCGTGAGGAGCAGAAAGATCAGTAGGACGCGAGCGATGGAAAAAGCCGTCCTCGCGGTGCTGCCGGGCCTGTAAGCTCTCACTCTTCTCATTCTCCTGCCTTGTTGGCTGCTGTTTTCTACGAAAAAGAACGTGTGCTCTGCTGGCATTGCCGTATTTTGTCGGGCCAGTCTGACTTTTGTGTCTGTGACGTTCTGTGGCGAGGAGTTTGCAAGCGAGGTGGGTGAAGGAGGAACAGGCGTGCTTGAGCGTTAGCTCTCAAGCACGCCTGTTTAGCGCTTAGATCAGGCTTGGGACTGGTCCCATGTGGCGTGACCAGATCTCGCGGGCGAGTGTATCTGGGTTGGCCTTAATGCCGTAGGGGGCGAAATGCTGGCAGACGCGCTCAATGTCGCGGGAGAACAGCGAGAAGACATCGGAATTGTGATAGGGATCGACCGCCTGCGCGAAGTCGATCAGGATCACTTCACCCTGCCAGTAGAGAATATTATAGGCCGAGAGGTCGCCGTGGATGCGCCCGTGGACCAGGGCCAGTTCGATATTGTAGAGAATGCAGTCAAAGTGTCGTTGTACCTCGCCAGGCTCAAGTATGACATCGCTGAGGCGCGGGGCTGGATCTTCGGCGGCTCCGATGTACTCCATCAGGACCGCGTTGCCAAGCTGGGCGAAGGGCTTAGGCACGTTGGCTCCATGACCGTGCAGCAGACGCTGGGTCTGATACTCGTACTCGATCCACGAAGCGACCTGCGCGGCGCGTCCGCGCTCGGTTTTGCGTGTCGCGGCACTGCCACGGCGGCTATTGCCGTGTTCGGCCTGACCCTCTTCGTCGCGCTGGATGCGGCTGAAGCGGTAGATAGCGTCGTTGCGCAGACTGCGAAACATGCGTGGTCGGTAGATCTTGGCGGCCAGATAGTCCTCGCCGGTATCGGGATGCGCGGTGCAGCAATAGACCGTGGCTTCTTTGCCGCTATGCGCCTCGTGCAGGACATCGACTATCAGATGCTGATCGTACAACGGCGTCAGCGAGGAGAGCAGCCAGGAAGCGTCGCGGCGTGAGGCTAGAAAGGCCGGGTTGAACGCCGGCTTTTTCTCAGTCTCGGTACTCTCGTACGCCTGCTGTTTGAGCCAGCGCTGGACATCCGAACTCCCTTCATAGCTGGCCTTACGTTTTTGCTGCTGAGTGATGGTCTGACGGGCCTGAGCGCGTTCGCGAGCACCAGGCTTGATTTTCACAAAAGTAATAGTCTCTTCTTCGGGATCTTGCTCGAAAGAATGCTTCAAAGTGGAAAGCTCCTTTGAAATGCGCAATCTCTACCTTGTGATGCATAGCCTGGCCATTTTGCAAAAAAAGCGAGCAATGCAAAAGCTCATGAATCGAGCGCTAAAAGGGTAGGACGGGTATTTTGCGCAACAAAAACGTTGGACGAACGAGTAAAAAGCGGGAGTCTCCAGAGGGGTAGAAAAAAAGAGGACCTGTGAGGTCGGTGGACACTGCTTGAGAAGTGGATAGAACGAGTGAAAACCAGAGACGCCGGGGGGATACAAGCTACTTGCTAGTAGAGAGTCCCTGACCGTTGCGTATACAAAAGCCAACCAGGCTGGCTATGAAATT
>DAOTTJ010000051.1:0-8174 GCA_034437695.1 Ktedonobacteraceae bacterium | reverse complement strand
ATCCAACAATCTAATACAAACGCTCATGGAGAAAAGCTGATCGATCTCTCCGCTGGCCATGTGGGTGAACACCCGCTGCCCGAGACATTCGTGGACTATGAAGAGACGCCCCGCGAGCAATCCCTGAGTATTGTGCAAAGTATCCTCAAAGTACACACTCGCGTCTCCGATATCTACAGCAAGCCCTTCGACCAACTTCAAGAACAGCTCCGCCTGGTCATAGAGGCGATGAGAGAGAAACAGGAATGGGCGATTATTAATGATCCCGGCTTTGGTCTCCTGCATGCAGCCGCACCCCAGCAACGCTTACGGACACGCCAGGGTCCACCCACGCCCGATGATCTGGATAAGATGCTTAGCTACGTCTGGAAACAGCCGGCCTTTTTCCTGGCACATCCCGACGCTATTGCCGCCTTTGGTCGCGAGTGTACTCTGCGTGGCGTTCCCCCGCCTACGATCGGAATTTTCGGCTCGCCCTTCCTGACCTGGCGTGGCGTCCCGCTCATTCCCAACAATAAGATCCCTATGAGCCGCCATAACACAACAAGTATTCTACTCATGCGCGTGGGCGAGAAAGAACAGGGAGTGATTGGCCTGCACCAGACGGGTATCCCCGATGAACAGGTACCCGGTCTCTCAATGCGCTTGATGAACATCGATACAAAAGCGATTGCCTCGTATCTACTGACGGCGTATTTCTCGGTCGCGGTCCTGGTAGATGACGCACTGGCCGTGTTGGAAAACGTGGAGGTCTCACACTACTATGATGTCCGCTGATTTCTCGGACCCGTCAAAACAGCCGGCGTTGACACAACCTGGCATGCCTAATGAGAGTCTGCCAGACGAGGCCAGTCTGGTAGCACAACTCATGCAACAGTTTGTCCACGTCTGGCCTGAGAGCAGAGGCCAGGCTCAGATGCCATCCGAGCAGACGATGGCTGAACCAACGGTTCCGGCTCCCCAGTCCTGGCCTCCTGGATTGGAGGGGATCACCCCTCGGCTGATGCAGAACTCACCAGGCATTCCTGCTGCACCTGCCGCCGATCCTCTCACCAATCGCGCTCCCCAATCTGAGCAACACTACTTTCTCTCGCCTGAGGCGTTCGCTTCCAATGGACTGTACTTTCTTCCACAAGAAACAACGGCTGGTGATTCTCCTCAGGTGCTAGAAACATTCGACGTGGCGCAGATACGGCGCGACTTTCCTATGCTTCAGAGAACAGTCAATGGCAAACCTCTAACATGGCTGGATAATGCCGCGACCACGCAGAAGCCGCGTCAGGTGATTGAGGCGCTGACACGCTTCTATACGTACGACAACTCGAATATCCATCGGGGAGCGCATACGCTGGCGAACCTGGCCACAACGGCATACGAGGAGGCGCGGACAAAAGTCCAGGGCTTCCTCGGAGCGGCCAGTCCCCAGGAGATCATCTTTGTACGCGGCACAACCGAGGGCATTAATCTGGTCGCACAGACATATGGACGCGCCAACGTCCAGGCTGGCGATGAGATCCTCATCACTACGCTGGAACATCACTCGAATATTGTTCCCTGGCAAATGCTGTGCGAGGAGAAAGGAGCACAACTACGCGTCGTACCCCTTAACGGACGTGGAGAGATCGTGCTGGCGGAATATTCACGCCTGCTTGGACCACGCACCAGGCTGGTCGCTCTCAGCCATGTGTCAAACGTTCTGGGTACGGTCTTGCCGCTCAAGGAGATGATCGCGCTGGCGCACCAGGCCGGTGTACATGTCCTGGTGGATGGGGCGCAGGCCGTGCCTCATCTGCAAACAAATGTCCAGGAGCTGGATGCCGACTTTTACACGTTCTCTGGTCATAAGTTGTTTGGACCCACAGGTATCGGTGTGCTTTATGGCAAACTAGACCTGTTGGAGTCTATGCCTCCCTGGCAGGGAGGCGGCAGTATGATCGAGCAGGTGACCTTCGAGAAAACGACCTATAGCGCGGTACCAGCAAAATTTGAGGCTGGTACCGCACATATTGCGGGTGTCATTGGCCTGGGCGCTGCTATCGATTACCTGCAACAGATAGATTTCGCGAAAGCTACACGTTACGAAGAAAGGCTGATGGACTACGCCCGGCAAGCCCTGGCAACCGTTCCAGGCCTGCATCCAATCGGCAGCGCACCGGACAAAGTAGGAGTGCTGACGTTTATTCTCGATGGACACGAGAGTCAGGAAGTGGGCGAATCTCTGAATAAGCAGGGTATTGCACTCAGAGCAGGACACCACTGCGCTCAACCAACGCTGGCCCACTTTGGTCTGACCAGCGCCATCCGACCCTCGCTAGCCTTTTACAATACCCGTGAGGAGATCGACCGACTGGTGAACTTGCTACAGAATTGTCAGAAGCGTAGCTAAGAAGATCCCTCAACCGGACCTCATAGTGCTCTGTCAAGCTTCCTGCGGCGACGCGTCGGAGGAAGCTTGACAGAGCACTTGCAGGCTTACTTTGCGTGCTCTTGAACTGTGGTATGCTAAGGAGGTAGAAGGTCGCGGGCTTCCTGCTATTTTTACCAGCCCGGACTGAGACGCCTGAACATGCTCCATTGAAAGCAGAAGTTGGGAGAAGAAGCCTTGTCTTTCGCTATTCAACTGTTTTTTGATCCAGAGAGCGACTCCACTATCCGAAAATTATGGGATGCCGAGGCAGACGCGGGAGTTCCTTTCCCCCTGCGTGACTCTGGCAACCGTCCCCATTTCTCGCTTGTCATCTCTCATGAATTGGATGTCCCTGCCTGCAATCATCTTCTCTATACATTTGCGCAAACGCTCGCGCCGTTTCCGCTCACCATCTCCAGCCTGGGCGTTTTTCCAGGCGAACGAGCAGTCGTGTTCCTGGCTCCGGTCGTTACATCCAATCTGTTCAATCTGCACAGACGGGTCCACCAATTGCTGCAAGGCGCTACGACACTTCTTGCAACTCATTACCTACCCGAACATTGGACACCTCATTGTACTCTTGCAACGCGGGTGCCACCGCAGATCCTCCCGCAAGTGGTCACAATCGGTCTCGGTACGTCTTTTCCTTTTTCCGTCTCTATTGAAGAGATTGGAGTGATCGAGTATCCGCCAGTGACCCATCTGTTCTCTTTTCATCTCGCAGGTGGAAATGCGTAGCAACGCCAGGGAGCACCTGCTTGACACGGTTTATCCCAACACTTATCATCCTTAGCAAGTCAAGTAATCACTCGCGCCATTCGCCAACAGCGAGGTCTGCGAGCATTTGTAAGGACACATTTCATGTTCACCCTGCGCCGTTATGAGCCGACCGATCGCGAAGCTGTCGAATACCTGCACGTCTATGCCATCCAGCAGGCCGGAGCCTACCTGGGACGTGGTCCCTGGGATGACGATGTCTACAATATAGAGGAGGTATACCTCAAAGGTGGGGGAGAATTTCTGGTTGGTGAATATGAGGGCCTGTTTGTAGCGATGGGTGCGTTGAAGCGCACAGGTCCAGAGCAAGCCGAGATCAAGCGCATGCGCGTCCATCCCGATTACCAGGGACGCGGCTATGGTCAGCTCATTCTGGACGCACTCGAAGCCCGCGCCCGCGCTCTAGGCTATCGAACCCTGCATCTCGATACTTCCATTGTCCAGATCCCAGCAAAGAAGCTCTATGAGAAAAACGGCTTTTACGAAGTTGGCCGCGATGTCTATCAGGGCCTGGAAGTGATTTTGTATGAGAAGCAACTGGACTAGCAACACAACCAGAAGCGATAGAACTATCTATATACTGGCACTCTCCCGCGTGTTTGTCCACTCTCTGAACTTGAAGCTCAGGGCTATGTAATGCTCGACGTGTGGCCCTCCCCCCTTGCACGGGTAGGTTTTTCGCTGAACGCTTCGCAGTGGCGAAGCCCAGACCTTCACCGTGCAGGAAGGCGCAGGTTGCGCCTTCCTGCACCTTCTTCTCTTTAGGAGTAGGGCGATCTTGCTCGACAACCAGGGATTGAGGATAGCTCAAACTGTATCAGCATGGACGCTCAGTTACGGATAGGTCAGTGCGGCATTCCGCTTGCTCGCATTTTCAAAAATTTCGGCTGCGTGAGCACGCTAGGCAAGCAAGGTCATACTTGCATCATGGCCGGTTGATCCACGCATCTCAATCAAAACCAGGTGAGCGTTCTGCGGGTCCATCTCATAGAGTCCCATGCTATAGTTGAGTAAGCTCATAGGACCCTGGCTCTCCCAACCAGCGGGCGAGACATGAGGTCTTTTCCACGCGCACTTGGACCCGTCACGCTAGAGTCTAACCATCCTCTAATGGTCAAGGGGTTCTCTCTGGTGCTCCGTCTACCATTTTCAACTTTTTGGTTATACTTGTTCTCAATGATCTTGCTGGCTAAACTCCGTTTAGTAACCTTTGTAATGAGATTATCCTGGTCGTCTTTCCCCTCCCACAGCGCCTTGAATGCCTGCTAATCAATAGGTACCAACGAACGATAGATCGAGGTAAAATCTGAGCGGACCATGAGGATCAAAGCTCCTTTTGGTCCGTCATCGCCATCAGTAGCTTGCCAACGACCAAATTCCTGCACATACATAACCACTAACTGTATGAGTTCTCTCACGTTCGGCGGGAGAGCTAGGATGTCCTGATGTTGGGTGAGGATAAACAGATTGTTGTCCAGGTGTTGCAAATTGTCTTTCAAGAAGGAACTCATTTGAGGAAGAGCAACCCCTCGGTATATTGTACGGATGCAAGCCAGCTTTGATCGGGAATGAGCAGCGAGACATCTGAATACTGCCATCCCGGCGGCCTTCCAGCTATCTTCACTGCATCTTTGATTACTCCTGCATTGAGGACTGTAATAAAAGCCTCAATAGCATCAAAGGCCCTATCTACATTTGCCATAGTGATCTGAGGATCGATATTGAACTCAACATCAAAGTCGGTATCTGCTTCAATTTTGAAACCTGCTACCGCGTCCTGATAGACTACATCTTTACGTGAACGGCCTGGTAATTTGTTGCTCTGCGCTTCGAACTCGAAACCTACTGCCATGTTCTCTTTTTCCCCTTACAAAGTCGTATTTGCACTAAAACACTTCTGTACCTTAAACGCTGTAAGAGCGCTTTTTTTATAGAAGTATTTGCCATGAGCGCCGGAGTTGTACAAACGGGTCTTGATGTTGGCGAGCAGATCGCGCTCCTGCACGGCTTGTGTGATACAATGGAACAACTCAATACCGATAGCCCGCAGATACACTCGATACCTGCAAGTCTGTGTGCAATCGTCGAGTAGGGCATGGAACTTCTAGAAGAAGCGGAGTAGAAGCAATGGAACTTCTAGATCGAGAATTTTCTATTCAGCGGATACGCGCTTATCTGAGCGAGATTACTCAGCGGTCGCTGCCGGAGCCTGGTCAGCGCCAGGTTCCCTTTAACGCAGTTGAAAAGGTCTTGTGTTGCGGACTGTTTTATCTGTGTAATCCACATAAATATGGTGGCGCAAATATCCAGACCGTTCCTGAGAGCGTCAAGCAGTTGGCGACTTTTTTCCGGCGTACTCCTGGCTCGATCACCAGTAAGATGCTGAACCTGGATGGCTCACGGACGCATAGCGCACGCGAGGAGCCAGAACTCTTTGCAGTCTTTGCCACCGACCCGGACCTGTACCGCAGCCTCTATCGCGAGATTCTCTCGCAGGCTCGCACGCTTCAGCTCGGTGAGGAGACGCTGCCCGACTTCTTGCACCTGCTTTCGCCAGAGCTGGTTCCAGGCGATGTGCTGCTTGGACAAGACGACTTGCCTGTGAGCACGACCTTGCTGCTGGCAAAAGCAGAAGAGTCGATGAAGGTGCTGCAACAGGCGTTCGCATTTGATGACAGGCTGACCGAGAAAGTGGCCGAGCGCAAGATCCGCCTCGCTCAGCATCGCTTTGCGCTTGACGTGATCCACAACTGTGGAGGCGCGTGTGTGTTTTGCGGTTTCGCACCCTACGCGCTTCAAGAGCAAAGTCAATTGCTACGAGCCTCCCATATCAAGCCGTGGGCAGCCTCAACCAACCGCGAACGGGTCGACGTGACAAACGGTCTCGCAGCCTGTCCGATGCACGATGTTGCATTCGATCGTGGATATCTGATGGTCAACGGTGGCTATCGTATCCATCGAGCGCTGAAGCTGGAGCAGAGCATTGTACGCGACCCGCAAGTCACTACCTACTTTGGCGAGACGCTGAGTCCCGTCCTGCTGCTCCCTCAGCACGCCGAACCTCCCGGACACGCATATTTAACCTATCATCGCGAAAATATTTTCAAAGGATGATAGGTTGATCGCTAAACTGGCTTCCGCTAGCGATCAATCGTCGCCATGATCCAATCGGCGTAACGCTTTCCCGAGACTTTGTCTGGGGTCAGGGCGTCGTCGAGCGCCTTCATCTGTACAGGATCGAGTTGGATGCTCGCGGCAGCCACGTTCTCTGCCAGATATTCCCGGCGCTTGGTACCAGGGATCGGCACGATGTCATCGCCTTGCTGCAAAAGCCAGGCAAGTGCGATCTGTCCGGGCTTGACCTGTTTTGCCTCGGCAATATTGTGGACCATGTGAGCCGCTTGCACATTGGCGTCGTAATTCTCGCCCTGATAGCGTGGATCGGTCCGGCGAAAATCGCCCTCTGGATACTCTTCCGCACGGTTGACCTTGCCGGTCAAAAAGCCGCGACCAAGTGGACTAAAGGGGACCAGGCCGATGCCCAGTTCGCGCAGAACCGGTATGATCTCCGCCTCCAGGTTCCGCTCCCAGAGTGAATATTCGCTCTGAAGTGCAGAGACCGGATGGACGGCGTGTGCGCGACGGATGTTGGCGATGCCAGCCTCTGAAAGACCAAAAAACCGCACCTTGCCTTGCTTGATCAGGTCACTTACGGTACCGGCCACCTCCTCGATCGGCACAGCCGGATCGATCCGGTGTTGATAGAGCAGATCAATAACGTCGGTGTCGAGGCGACGCAGCGATCCCTCGACCGCCTCACGGATCTGCTCGGGTCGGCTCGCTCTCTCGTTGCCGACCTGCTTGCCGTCCACGAAACGAAAGCCAAACTTGGTGGCAATCACCACCTGCTCGCGCCGGTCCTTGAGCGCACGACCAAGCAGTTCCTCGTTAGTAAAAGGACCATAGCCCTGGGCTGTATCGAAGAAAGTACACCCCAACTCGATAGCACGATGCAGTGTAGCGATCGACTCACGTTCATCCGCCGGACCATACGATTGACTCATCCCCATACAGCCAAGCCCGATCGCCGATACCTCTAATCCCTGACTGCCAAGTTTCCGTTTATGCAACATATATACAAGTCCTCCAAGCAAATGCTAGACAGCAAGCAAGTAGCCTCATAGAAACGATGTAGTTTTGACCTCATAATGGTGGGCAAGTGGTTCAACTTTCGCGAGCAGGTGTCTGGCTTCTGGCTCAAAAACCGCGACGGTATAGTCAGGTCCCGCAAATGCTCGCACCGCCTCCAATGATTCAAAGAAATTCATCACCACAAATTCGACTTCACTGTCGCCCTCTTGTCTGAGGATGTATCCACCTCGATACCCATCAATCTGTTTCAGGCCAGGAAGGACCTGTTCTCGAAGCAGCTTTTCGTAAGCATCCGCGTTCTCGATCAATGTCCAGCCTCTCCACAAGCGTGCAATCATTTCATACGACCTCCTGTCATTTTATCTGCCTTTGAGCGATTTTAAGACATGCTTGTAGTATATCCCATTCCCTTTTTTGTTACCCGCATTCCGCAGTTTACCAGGAGAAAAGAGAGAGCATGACGAGCCAGGGTGAGGGTAGGAGTCAGGCCGAGGGAAAGACCTCTTGAGTGATCCTGGAAAGTTCCCTGGGAGTCGAGGGAAGATTCCCTCTTCTGACCTCGATCACCTGTGAACAGTTCAAGCCTATGCTTCCGCCTCTGGTGACCCACTGATTGCTTCAAGCAATATTCCGCCAGCAGAGTTGTACTCTTGCGATTGTCTGTCCAGGAAACGCTGGAGGTTCACCATTCGCTCCAGATGCCTGAGATCACCGTGCCTCAAGCATACCTGAGCGGCATCAACGGCCATAGGCAGACCATTGTGCAGGTCTCCTGATCTGACAACAATCATGGCTCTGGCTGTTTTCAACATGCTTCCCAATGCCCCGACATCGGTAA
>DAOTTJ010000050.1:0-22201 GCA_034437695.1 Ktedonobacteraceae bacterium | reverse complement strand
GATTTCATTGGAGACAGTGTCTCTTCTAAACCCATCAATGAAACTTCCTTGAAACCGCTTGAGAAGCCACGCGAACGGGGGTAAAAAGTGGACGACAAGGGATTCGAACCCCTGACCTACTGCGTGTAAAGCAGCCGCTCTAACCAGCTGAGCTAGTCGCCCGCGTTTGTTTGTGGGTCCGGTCTGGTAGTGGACCCTCTTTGCTTCTGTTTGTTTGGGGGGTGTATGCATGCCCTCGAGTGGATTCGAACCACCACGCCTTTTCAGGCACAGGCCCTCAACCTGCCGCGTATACCATTCCGCCACGGGGGCTTCTCTTTCTCGCTTGTAGCGAGTTACTGCGCTATTCTATAATAAAGTGTGCGTTTTGTCAATCCCCTTTTTCGACCTTTCTTTTCTAGTCTGGTTCGCTCTTACAAAACTTTGTCTATAAGCAAACACTACTGAAGCTCTGGCCCGGCTTTGAGAAATCCCAGGCGCTCCAGGGCCATGTAGGCGGCACCGATCTGACCCTGTACGGCAAAACGACCGCTGTGAATCAAGGCTAATAATTCGGCTGGCGTGACCAGCATGGTCTCGATGACTTCTAAGGGGTCGTCTTTTGGTACGCCTGTCAGACGTATGTCGCGGGCGAGGTACCACCAGATCTCGGTTACGGCTCCGGTTGGGTTGGCGTACATGTGCGCTAACAGCTCGACGTTCTCGTCGGCAAAACTATAACCGGTCTCTTCCATCAATTCGCGATGTGCGGTCTCCAGTGGCTCAATTTCGTGTGGATCGATTGAACCGGCAGAAAATTCCAGTACCTCCTGTCCTATGCCATGCTTGTATTGCAGGTTGAGCAGAAAGTGTCCGTCTGCGGTCATGGGTACGACGCCGACCCAACCGCGATTCTCGATAATATAGTAGTCGGCGACTATCGACCCGTCCGGGACTTCAATCTGCTCACAACGTATCTTTAAGTAGGGCGTGTCGACTATTCTTTTGGAAGATAGGACCTTCCAGGGATGATTTTTTGGCATGCAAGATCCTTTTTCTGCACGATCATTCTCTCTTTAACCTACGCTAGACGTAGATGCAGGAGAAACTCTTTATTCCCATCGCGTCCACGGATCGGCGAGTCGGTCACGCCTATCACTTGTAAAGGTGTATGGGAGGGTATCCAGCTCTGAAGCTCGGTGAGCACGCGTTCGTGAATAACCGGGTCTTTGATCACTCCACTCCCACGGTCGACTTCGGCCTTGCCCGCTTCAAATTGCGGCTTGAGTAGCGCGACAATCCACGCTCTCGACTCAATCAAAGGCGCAAGCGCAGGGAGCACCAGGCGCAGCGAGATAAACGAAACGTCGATCACGACACATTGCATGACTTCGGGTAGCTCGGTCACGTGCCGGATGTTTGTCTGCTCCATGACGACTACACGCGGGTCGGTACGCAGGGTCCAGGCCAGTTGACCACGACCAACATCCAGGGCGTATACTTTTCTGGCTCCCTCACGAAGTAGACAATCGGTAAAGCCACCTGTAGAGGCACCGATATCCAGGGCAACCAAGTCGACAGGAGTAAGTCCGAAGCTATGCAGAGCTTTTTCCAGCTTCAATCCGCCCCGACTGACATATTTTAGCTCTTCGGGTATCTCGGCCAGACGACAAACGGCATCCAAGGCGATCAGCATGCCTGGCTTATCAAGCATTTTTTCACCCAGAAAAACCTGTCCAGCCATGATCAATGCCTGCGCCCGCTCCCTGCTCGGTGCCAGTCCACGCCGCACCAGCGCGACATCCAGACGTTCTTTATGTGTTGCCATGTTTTTGGTATGCCCCCACCCACTCTATACCTTCTCTAAAGCCATATAATAGGGCAGGAGTGCGCCGGCTCCCACCAGGCCTGCGTCGATCCCGAGTTGAGCCATGACAATCCGCGCATGCGAGCGATTCTCGGGCAAGGCACGCTGCTGAACAACGCGTAAGGCGGGTTCCATCAGCATAACCCCGGTCTGCATGACACCTCCACCCAGGATAATGATTTCGGGACTAAAGATGTGCAGAATATTGACCAGACCAATGCCCAGCGCTTCGGCGGCGCGAATCATGATGGCTCGCGCCAGCGGAATCCCAGCCTCCGCCGCCCGCGCGACGGTCTTTGCGTTCACTTGGAGTTCTTCTTGCGGCGGGGTGCTTTGACCAGGCTTTTTGAGCGGCTGGGTGTTGAAATCTTGTAAGGGCAACGCACTTGGATCGGGGATGTCTAGCGTATGCTCAAGCATAGTGCTGGCAAAGGCCAGCAGCTCGGCACCTTGACCCTGGGCAATCGCCTCGTTGGCCTTGCGGGCAATCGCCGTCCCGGAAGCCCACGCTTCCAGACAACCATAATTGCCACACGAACACAACTCGGTCCCCTGCCAGTCGATGACGATATGGCCGATCTCGCCAGCCGCGCCGTTGACTCCTTCGAGGATCTTTCCACGCACAAGCACGCCCGCACCAATCCCAGTACTGACGGTCAGGTAGACCACCTCAGCACAGCCCTGACCCGCGCCAAACATATACTCACCCAACGCGGCCGCGTTGGCGTCGTTCTCGACAAAAACGGGTCGCCCGTACTTCTCAATGAGAATATCGCGCAACGGCACGCCTTGCCAGGCTGGCAAGTTAGGCGGTTGGTAGATAATGCCTGTGTGGTGGTCCAGTGGTCCAGGCGAGGCGACGCCAATTCCCAGACACGCGTCCAGGCCAACACCTGCCTGATCCAGCGCCTTCTGTAACGTCTCATAGAGACGCGGCAAAACTTGCTCAGGCGTCGGATTGTAGCCTGTTAAGGTGGCAGCGCGACCTATAATCTGCGCACCACGCAAGATAGCAGCCCGCATCTGCGTGCCTCCCAGATCAATGCCCGCGACCAAAGGTAGTTCCTGCGCATCTGTGATTCTATCTACACTCATATTTATTGCTATCCTTTTTGCCCTCTGACTTTTGAGGTCCATCTATTTCTCTCAAATAGTATCATACCTTTTACGTCCCTACCAGATACATGGGAATTTGGCCGGGTACATTCTGCATAGAACACACATTTTTAGCAGGCGAGAGGGGCAAAATCGGCTGGTCTGTAAATCCAGCGCTTGAGAATCGTGTGTATAGTGATCAGAAATGCTATGGTATTTATATCTGAAACTATCTATTCGTCACACATATATGAGGTATGCCCATGCAAACACTCTCACGCCGCCGACCTTTCAGAAACGGTTTTCTGGCCGGCCTGGGTGGCGGCATCGTCGCATCCGGGGTGATGCTCTTTCTCAGCACAACTCTCGGCGGCCTTTCACTGCCCGAATCCTTTGGCTCGGAATTGACTGCGTTGATGCCGCCATCGATGTTTACCCTTCTCCACCAGTTGATTGGTGGAGACGCAAAGTTTTACCTGTTTTACATTATCCTGATTGGCCAATGCCTGGTCTTTGCCCTGGGAGGCGCTCTCTTTAATCGCTTCCTCAATCCAAAAGATGAGGCTCTTAGTTGGGGACGCGGCTTTCTGCTGGCCCTGATCCTCTGGCTGTTCGCTGGTGTGGTTCTCCTGCCCCTGACTGGCTCGGGCGTCTTTGGCGCGAGTCTGACAGTAGGACTCGACAGCGGCGTGCTCAGTCTCGGCGTGGTCGGACTCGTCTTTGGCTCGGTCTATGTCTTTTGCCAGCACTGGCTGGTTGCCTCGCGCAAAGCCCACGAAGCACAGATTGAGAAGAGCGATGAAACGTTTGAGGGACCAGTCGAAACCCGACGTAGTCTGCTCAGACAAGGTGCAATCGTCGTGGGCGTGGTCGGACTGGGCGCAGGCCTCTGGTATTTTATCTCGCAAAGTCTGGGAGCCTCCAAAATACCTGTCGCACAACTATTGCAGGGATATCACAATAAAATCAGTCCTCCACCGACGCCCAACTACGGTACACTACAACAGCTCCCACTGCTCTCACCCGAGGTTACATCCAACGACCAGTATTACGTCGTCTCGAAAAACTTTACCGACCCCACAGTCAGCTCAAATGGCTGGAACTTGCAGGTCGATGGCCTGGTCGAGCATCCTTACGCGCTCAACTACCAACAACTGCTGACCCTACCAACCCAACAACAATATGAGTCGATGGAGTGTATCAGCAATGAGGTCGGCGGCTCCTATATGAGCAATGGTCTGTGGGAGGGCATACGTCTATCCGATCTGTTAGAGCGTGCAGGCGGAGTCAAAATCGGGGCCACCAAAATTGTCTTGCACGCGTACGACGATTACGCCGACAGCATTCATCTCACTAAAGCCCTGGAGCCAACCACGCTGGTCGCCACGCATATGAACGGCGTGGCCCTGCCGGACGGTCATGGCTTCCCGGCTCGCGTCCTGGTACCGGGTATCTATGGGATGAAACACGTCAAATGGCTGACGCGCATCGAAGTAGTGAACTACGACTTCCAGGGCTACTGGCAGCAGCGCGGTTGGGACGACGCCGCGCCCGTACGCCTGACATCGCGCATCGATACGCCGCTCGACGGCACGACGATCTCGGCCCACGGGGTAAATTATGTCGCAGGCGTGGCCTTCTCGGGCAATCAAGGTATCAGCGAAGTCGATGTCAGCCTCGATGGCGGACATACCTGGCAACATGCTACCTTGAAACAGCCGCTTTCACCGCTGACCTGGGTGCTCTGGGAACTCCCCTGGCAACCCAAAGCTGGCAATTATATCGTCGCCGTCCGCGCGGTCGACCTCGCTGGCAACGTCCAGGACCCCACTCAGGCCTCACCACTGCCAATCGGGTCTTCGGGCTACCACAGTATCAGCATAACTGTCTCGGCCTGACCGCCTGGTCTAGCAGAGCTTACTACAAATTAGTACAGCGCAGATAGAGCATAATCGAAAGCAGAAGAACATAGCGCTACCCGGCATATTCGCAGCGGCGAATACGCCGGGTATTTCTGTATCAAAGCTACGTCTGTAAGATGGCCCTCAGATGTACATAGCTGGCTGTTGTCCAATCGAGCAGGTCAGAAAGCTCTGCCTTGAAAGCTTCCAGATCGCTCATCAGAGAAGCCTCATCGGTAAGTTCGGTATCCTTCCAGATCAGTTGAACCAAAAGTATATGAGGATCGTTTTCGTCGACAAAGATGTAACGCTGCATAGTACCGGGAAAAAGATAGGTCTGTTCTTGTTCAATAGACTGTAATCTGTCCTGCACACTTTGCAACTGAGCAGGTTCAATGCGAGTAATAATCTGCAAACCGCATACATTTGCACCTCCGCGATAAGCTCGCCAGGGCGGCGGGTCCGTACGTACGCGGCCACGAGGTTTGATATGAAAATCCTGTACGGCTTGTTCTGGGATCATGCTTCTCCCATCTATCTTACGTGCAGGTAGCCGATTGAGTCTGATATAGTACCAGACGCGATTTTCTTTCAGACCGAGGATCGCAGCCGCTTCTTTGACAGAAACGTAGCCAGGAAAGCGTAGATATTCTTTCTCTTCAGTCATAGCTCCAATTTAGTATTCTTTCCATTAAAGTGTAAATAAGAAATATGTACTAGATATCATAACACAATACTAGAATTAAATATTCGCATATATTTACAAATGAGAACATATGTGGTAGACTCAGACTAAGTGCGATCATCAGCGTCTATTTTGCTATTTTATCGGCTTTTGCCTGGGAAAAGAGAGTATGTATATGGGAGTCTCCTGGTTCTGGTTAGCGTGGTTATGTACTGGATTACTATGTACAGGGGCCGGCCTGGGTCTGACGCAACGCAATAAGGCCAGGAACAGGCAAATACCTCCCTGTTGTACGGCCTGTAGAGCACCATTAAACCCCGATGATGCCTACTGTGGTCTGTGCGGAGAACCACGATACAGACGGAACAGACGATGAATGGCGAAGTTTTTTCTGTATGCTTCGCTTGAGCGAAGCATACATCTTAGGTACAGGAAGGTGTGTGTCGGGCGCAGGCCTGCACCCGACACACGCCTTCCTGCACCTTCTTCTCTTTGGGGGCGAGGCAAGCTTGCCTCACATAAGCAGGAGTGCAGAGGGCGGCAGCCCTTTGCCAGGGCTTGGGGTGTCCCCAACAAACCTTTTCTTTTGTCTTGCGTGTTTTGCCTCCGCCAAAACACGCAAGACAGGAATGAAGAGAGCACCTCTGTGCTAAAATCCGCGCAAATGGGGCCGACTAGGCACAGCTACCAAAGCGGCACCGCCGCTTTAACCTCATCGACATCGACATTCACTTTGCTATCGCCGCGTGCAAGTCCATATTGCCAAACCAGCACGTTGCCGGTTGGAGACTTCCCACAGTAAAGGGTCGCGGGGGCAAACAGGGGCCGTTGTCTGGCCGAGGTGCGGACCTGCATGGGTTCGTAGATATCCAGAAGCGCCTGACTGGCCAGATGAGGCTGCCGCGTGACAGCAGCGCAAAAGGGTGAGTTAAAGTTATGTCCTGGATAGGGGTTTCCATAGTAACCTGGCACATAGCCTGCGTGCGAAATCACATTATACCAGGCGACAAGCCAGTTCACATCCACTTTCGACCCTGGCTCCAGGTCGGCAAAGATAGCCACTCCCTCTGGCACATGTAACACCTGCGCTTTGAGCAAGGCCTGACGCGCCCGATACGCTCCGTTACGATAGCCGGTATCTTTGCCAAAATCGGCTTCGAGCAAGAGGATACGCATGCCCTGCGCGTGAAGCATCCTGGCTTCGGCCACGCTGAGAGCGATAAAATTGGTGCCGTCCAGATATTTGCCGACAAAGCTCGGCTTACCAAAGGTGTGGATAATCCGCGCCAGTGCGGCAAGCGTAAGCGGTGGCGCAGTATCGACTCCCCAGAAGGTTGGACCGGCAGCAGATGGCGGCGGCGGCGCAATAGAGACGCTGGCCGGAACATTGAGCAGACTGGCCCATGTGGTCAGACCACCCACGCCGTCCACTGTCAGCTTATGGGCATGCTGATAGCTTTTTACAGCTTTTAACGTTGCAAGATCAAATTCTCCATCCGGTATCAACTGCTCACCATGCACGGCCAGTTGACGCTGAAGTGCCACTATCGCCAGACCTCGATCGCCCTGCTTGACGCTCGCAAGCAGCACAGGCCACGTACTAGCGTCGATGGTGCCGCTGACTACCAGGTGGGAGGTCGCCTGAAAGGTCTTGAGCGCTCCGACAGTTGCAGCATCAAACAGACCATTGACGGGCGACCGCAGATTATGCGCCCGTAACATCAATTGAAGCGTAAAAATATTCTCGCCCGTACACAACGGTTGACAATCTAGCCACTCAGGAGGCGCAGCCTGGCCAACGGGTACGCTCTTTGCATACCACGCCGCATACCAGACCGCACCAAACGCACCGACGAGAACCAGACAAAAAAAGAGACCAGATAAGAGATTTTTTCTCTGCTGCACCTTGTGCATTTTCATCCCTCTATACCTATCTACTTATCCACAAAACAGAAGCATCAAGCATAAAGATGTGCTCTCTCCTAGAGTATAACGACGCCACCTCACCCCATTTAAAGAGAACATGCAATAGATGTACGATAATACCGTACATCTATTGCATGTTCTCTTATTAAATGCGGCTTGCCGCAGGCAAGACGCGATCCATCAAAAGAAAAAGAAGACTTTCGCGAACGTCTATGATACAATATGACTATAGACAAAAAACCTATCTAGCTCTTCTGGAGAGTGCTCTTATGGCATCAACTGCGACCGCTGAGGTCAAAGCCTTTATTGGCCCCGGTCTCAGCCCTTTTAAACGGCTCGCCACTATCCTGGGCGTAGCCTTTCTCTTTGCGTTGATCCTCTGGATCGGCTTCGACCAGGGTTTCCTACAAGGCGGATCGGCGGTAGGTAGTACCATTGTGGCGGTACTATTTACGCTGGGCTTCATCTACTATCTTAAACTGGTCGCCCCTGTCCCCTTTACTATTAGTATCGAACCGGAAGCGCTGGTCAAACGTAGTAAGAATGGCGAGGTGATTGAGGTGCGCTGGGAGAATCTGACACGCGTTAAGGAAGAGTTCTTTCATAATGGAAAACGCATAGGCATCACGGCCTTTCGCAGACCATCCTCTCCTCAGGAGAAGGCGAAAGCCTGGGCCGTCTATCGCGATGATGTGACCGATATCGACGAACTTGCGGCTGCGCTTAAACTGGCTATTCCTGCTACCTGCACGTGGCAGAGTGAAACAGTCCACGATTAGTCCGTCATCCCGTCCATCAGTGAAACCTCTCTACTATCATCAGCGGCTCTCTCCCTCCTATGCACTATGCCTGATTGGCCATAGCTTACTTTAGTATAGTAACGATAGTTGTCGCAGGGCTATAGACATGTTATACTATAGTTAATTACGCGAAGATATATGGGCCAGCGCTGGAGATAGCTGCCAGCGGGGCAAAGGTAGGAACCAGCCGTGAAATCAACCGGAACACAAAATCAAAATCATTCGATGTGTCCACGCTATGAGCACGCGATTCAACTGCTGGGCAAGCGTTGGACAGGGCTGATTCTCGATGCACTTATGCATGGTCCCCAGCGCTTCTGCGAGATGACTGCGGCAGTTGAGGGTCTCTCAGACCGTGTACTGAGTGATCGCTTGCGCGAACTGGAAGTGGAGGGCATTGTCGAACGCATTGTCTATCCGCAGATTCCGGTGCGCGTCGAGTATCGTCTGACAGACAAAGGCAGCGATCTCCAGCCAGTCATTACCGCGATCCACACCTGGGCCGAACAGTGGATCGAATTCGCTGAAGAGGATGCGAAAGATACCTCGCACACTATCACGCACTAGCCAACCAGACTCTCTCAAGACAAAAAAGCAGAAGGGAGAGGCTCTACCAGGTCACCTGCGGACAGCCGGTGGATCTTTTGCGCCTCACGACTTTATGGAAAACCTCTGGGCACCCTGGCGGATGACTTTCATTACGCCTAAAACTCCTCAATCTAATGAGTGCATTTTCTGCACCCAACCAGCCGCACAGCGCGATGCCGAACACTATATCCTGTACCGTGGCAAGCTCTGCTTTATTATGCTCAACCTCTATCCCTACAACAACGGTCACCTGATGATCGCGCCTTACCAGCATGTGGGGAGCTTCTCGCTGCTCGACGCTCCGACGCTGGCCGAGCTGATGGCTCAGACACAGCTCGCGCTCGGTGCTCTGCGGCTGGCGATGAAACCCGATGGCTTTAATATGGGCGTGAACGAGGGCAAGGTTGCAGGCGCAGGTTTTGCCGATCATACCCACTTCCATATTGTGCCGCGCTGGCAGGGCGACACGAACTTTATGCCGGTGATCGCCGATATCAAAGTCATGCCCGACCACCTGGACAATGTCTATATTCAGCTTCAAGCGGCTATTCAGCGCTTCCAGGAGGGTCAGCTCTGATGGTTCTCCCTCTGGACACCTCCTGCTGGCCACGCCCGCTGTGTGTGCAGACCTACGGGCGTGGCCAGGCGCTCAGACCTGCTCGGGCGAGGGCGGCATGCGCATTGCGTTCGAGAAGGTCAGACCCAGCGCGGCAAGACAGGAGAGGCCAACGGTGGTCATGATCAGCGCGGCCCAGGGGTGCGAGAAGACGTACATGGCTGTGACGTAATTGCCCGGCAGGTGGAGCAGTCCACTAAAGACGAGCAGGCCCACCGCCTCGTTGCTTCCCACTTGACCTGGCGGGGTCGGCAAAATGTAGAAGACGTTATAGACCGTGTAGCCAAAGAGCACGGTCCCCAGCGAGACGGGAAAACCTATTGCCCAGAAAGCAAACAGGGCAAAAAGTCCGTCGCAGAAGACCGCTACGCAGGTGAGGAGCAGCGCCGGGAGAAAGATGCTCGGACGACTTGCTCCGGCCAGCAGTGCATCGATAAAGCCGGTCGCAAAGCTCTCGACCCGATTACCCAGCGCTCGGGGCAGGAATCCGGCCATCCTCTGCAACAGACCAATGGCAAAGGTGCGTTTCCAGGCCGCCAGTGCGATGAAAATGAGCAGACCAATCAGACCGCTCCCCGCAACGCCGAGAACCAGCCAGAGCTGGATGTCCATATGTACGCCAAACAGCGGCACCAGCGCCATAATGACCAGCGCCGGAACGAGGTCAAGGGATTTATCCATAGCCACCGTTGGCAGCGATTTGCTGATCGGAATATGGGCGATGCGCTTGAGTACCAGACTTTTGGCGGCCTCGCCCGCGCGAATGGGGAGCAGAAAGTTGAGAAAGATCGCTACCTGGTAGAGTTCTATGGCTTTCAACAGGCTGACCTTCCCGACCGGGTTGAGAAAAAGTTTCCAGCGCATCCCGCGAATCGAGTGCGCGGTCAGATAGGTCACTCCGGCCAGCAACGCCAGACCGATGCCCTGCACGGTAGTCAGGTGGACCTGGAGAATGTGCAGGGTCTGCGGCAGGTCGATAAAGCGCGAAACTAGCAAGAGCAGAGCCACGCCAATCGCTAGACCCAGCGAGATCTTAAAGGCCGGTGCGCCAAGTACTTTACGCCCGAGCACCTGAACCCGTCCACTGGACGCAACGGGCAGACCAACCAGCGGCACAGCAGGCGGTAGCGTCCGCCCAAATGGCTCGCGTCCGTAAAGATTGACTATCGGCAAGGGTCCCGTCTGCTGAATACCAAGCGGCCAGTAACCATCTTCTTCGCTCGCATCCTGCACGACGGCAGGCAGCGGCGTAGTCGCCGCCACTTTGCGCAGTGGCCGCATCATGCCGCTCAGTTGCATAATATGCGCCGTACTCTGGTCACTAATCTCTTCGCGCGGACCACTCCAGGCACTCATCTGGAAGGAGGCAGGCGGACGCAGGCGCACCGCTTTCCTGATCTGAAGCTCGGGCAACGCTTTGACCGTCGCGGCCTGCGTGCTCGTGGTTTCTTTAACCTGGTCCGCGCTTAACTCGCCAGAAGCGAGCAGTGGACCAGTCGCAACGTTCTCTGGTCCGATGCCCACAATGCGCGTCCGCGCCAGACGTGGGCGCGTAACCGCCTTATTTTGTCTCGTATCATTCTGCTGCATGTACAACTCGCTCGCACCCGGATCGGGCAGATCTATGCCTGTTTGATTATCTATCTTGTATGAACGACCTATCGACCAGTTTTTAACTCTCTGCACATCAGTGCATAGTGATCGGTTTCGTCCAGCGCTCAATCTCCATCAGAGAGCCTACGGCGCATTTCAAGCAGTCAGATGACCCTGTTGGCGATACCAGTCGACTGTCTGTTTCAACCCCGCTTCCAGGGTCACACGCGGCTGAAAACCCAGTTCGGCCTTTGCCCGACCGATGTCGTAAACTCTACTGTGCGTGAGAAAGTCGATGCGACTGCGCGTCAGCGGGGCTTTTTCGCCGCGCAGAGCCGGGATGAGCGTACAACCATCGGCGATTAGGTTGGCCAGCCAGAGCGGAATACTCCCGCGCGGCAACTCTCTGTCCAGGGCGTGCGCGATACTAGTGGCGAGTGCGCGAATCGCCACCGAGCGCTCGCTAGCCAGGTTATAGCAACGTCCAACCGCCACCGGCAGGTCGGCGCACAACTGAAATGCTGTCACTAGATCTTCGATATAGATGGGGTGCAGGTGAGCAGTTCCACGGGCCAGCACGCGAAAAACTCCCCGTTCGATGCTCTTGAAAAGACCCAGCAGATGCAGGTCGCCTGGACCATAGACCAGACCTGGACGAGCGATACAAACCGGTAGACCCCACTCTTGCCAGGCGCTCAACGCCAGTAGTTCGCCTTTCAATTTGCTGGCTTCGTAGGGGTTGGTGGGCGCGTACGGCGTGTCTTCGCTGGCTGGCGCTAGACCCGTCACGCCGTAGACGCCGGTTGTGCCGCAGTGGACCAGCCGCCGTACCTGGCCCTGCTCGCGACACGCTTCCAGCAATGTACGCGTCCCCTCGACGTGCGTCTGGTTGTAGATCTCAGGCGGCGTGGCCGGATGATAGAGCTGACCGGCAAGGTGATAGATCAACTCGCTTCCTGCTACGGCCTGGCGCACAGTCACAGCATCGGTAATGCTCCCACAGACAATCTCAACACTATCGCCAAACTGCGCCCTGGCTCTGACACCATCGCGTACCAGCACGCGCACGCGCAGTCCATGCGCGATCAACCGCCGGGTCAGGGCAGCGCCCAGAAAGCCGCTGGCCCCTGTGATAAGTGTAGTCATCGCTTGCTCGCTCCCGAATAGCCCTTGACGATTATCGCCTGCTCTGGACAGGCATCGGCGCAGAGCAGACAGCGCTGGCAGGTCTTATAATTGACCTTCAGCGTCGTCAGGTCGATCACCGCCGGCAGTGGACAGGCATCGACACACACTCCGCAGTGAGTACACGCATCCGCCAAAATCTGTGGGCGCGTGCCGACGAGACCGGTGCTGTAGAGCGCGGTACACAGGTGTTTGCCGCGTCCACTCAGCCATGCATAGGGATAATCGAGTGGATACATCAGCCAGAAGATCAGCCGGTAGAGCGGCTTCTGCGCTGGCAGACGAAACTGTTTAAGCAAAACCGGTGCAACGCCCGTGGAGGTCCAGTCTGGTCGTCCCATTTGCTCTAGAGCAAGCTTGAGATGCGGCACCTGGCGCGGCTTGATACCCACCAACTGACAGCAAGCAAGGTCGACCGCAAGACTCTCGCGTCCTGCCACCAGCACCTGTAGATGCGCGGCATCGCCGTAAAGCGGACCATCGCCGTCCTGGCCCACGCTCCCATCGACGATCGTCAGCGCGGGCCGCAGACCACGGTTCATATCGACTATACACTGGTCGATACCCAGCGTGTGCATTGTCCGCCGATCGGGTCGGGGCAACACTCCCATGATATTTTTCATGCCCAACGTCATAGTCGAAACAACGTGAGTCTTGAGCACTGGCAGGTTAATCAGGCAGGCGTCCTGGAGCAAGCGTGGAATGTGGAAGCGGCGCAGGCGTCGTGCACCGGGAGCACGCACGACTACCCAATCGCGTGAGTCCCCCTCGGGATCGACGCGCACGATACGCACGCCGTTTGCCGCACAAAACTGTTCAAGGCCCAGAATGGTATAGGTAGCTTCGCGCTCAAATTCTGTTCCCGGCATCTCGCACAAGACAGGTTCAGCCCCACAGGCTCGCACCTCCTCGGCGACAGCTTTGAGCAGCGCAAAACTGGTTGTCGCGCCCGTCTCAGCCGCCCGACCGGCCACCAGGTTGGGCTTGAGCACCGCCAGACGCGCACCATTGAGGATCGCGTGCATGCCTCCCACACCAGCAATTACGCGGTGCGCGGCCTCCTCTATGCCCTCAAAGGTACGCTCAATCGCCACTGTATGCGTGGCCTCTGCGGTTAAATGCATAATCTCCCCCTCTCACAGGTCATCCCTGGCTTCCTCCAGATGTAGGAGAGGGTGCCTGAACTAATGGTAAAGTTCCATCATGCTGCACCTGATAGATCCACAGCATCGGTCTCTGTGGCTGTCCCGGCGGACTAAAACTCGCTACGATCTCAGCATGATCGAGCGCCTGTTGCAGCAGTGCAAATTCGTCGCCGCTGTTCGTGATGTCGTAAAGCATCGGACTATCAACGACTAGGTAATCGATGTGTTTCCAGTCGTTGTGCAGGATGGTAGTGTAAATGGCCGGATCGGTCGCGACGTTCCAATAGACCTCGGCGTTGGGAAACGTCGCGCCGCTGCCGACGCCCTCCCCGCCTGGCAGACGCAGGTCGAGGTAGAGATAGGCGCTGATCACGATATAGGCCTTGTGCGGCACGTTTTTGTGTATCCAACTCAGAGCCGCCTGCTGGGGCGCGACCGGATTGCCGCGCACCTGCTCGACAGTCCCACTGATGTCATAAGGCAACAAAATCAGTACAGCCAGCAACACCAGCACCAGACGAGCCACGCGCAGACGCGTCGGACGCACCAACCAGCCCCCGACGACGTGCAACACCAGCGCGGCATTCAGCGCAGTCAGGGGTAGAAGCGGGATCAGATAGAACGTAAAGACTACCCCACCGCGCACCAGCAAGATCCAGTAGCTCAAACTGAGCAGCGCCAGCAGGAGATGCGTGCGATTGCGCCAGCCATAGACGAGATTAAAGATCGGTGCAAGTAGACTGACCACCATCAGGAGCGCGTCGTCCTGCCACCACACCTGCCAGCTAGCGCTCAGACTGCCCTCACCCTGACTCCGTCCAACTTGATGGATGAGCGTATCCAGAATGCTCAGATGCGGATGCGTGTCCCACGGCAGATGCCAGGCGTAAGGGAACAGTTCGCCCCTGAGCATGGCCATCAAAATGTACGTAGAGATGACGGCCACGCTGATATAAACAAAGGTCACCAGGGCAAATTTACGTTGAAAAGGCGTACTATACAGCCACGCAGCGTAGACCAGCGCGGGCAGACAGATAGCGATCACCTCTTTACAGAGCACCGCTGTACCCAGCGCCAGGGCTGCACCCAGAATAGCGAGCAACCGACTCTGACTGGCCACCAGCAAGTAGAGCGCCAGGAGCAGCCAGAAGGTCGCCAGGTTGTCCAATAAAACCTCGCGCTGGAAGATCACGCTCAAGGGCGAGCAGGCAAAGAACAACATGGCCAGCGCCGCTACACCTGTACTACCGCTCAAGCGCCGCGCAATCAGATAGACCAGCAGCGCACTTCCAACTGCGTAGAGCACCATCAAGATGCGCCCGCTGTTAAGCGCATCACCAAAGCGAAACAGGCCAGTAAGTTTGACCCACAGGGCGATCTGTATCCAGCCAAGCGGCGGATGGCCATACCCGTAGGCGTAGGGCGAAAGCCTGCCGAGCGTGACCGCCCAGGCGTTTTGCATGTACGTGCCTTCGTCCAATGTATAGGCTGGATAGTTGAAAAGCTGCAAAGCATGCAACACTATCGAGAGCGTCAGAATAGTGAGCAGTGCCAGCGTCTCCAACCAGAAGGGCATAGGGAGCGTACGCGTGCGCCCGTTTGTACGCAGCTCGATGCGCGGCATAAAGCGCGTCACGCTACTCGCCATACGCTCCTTCTGGCGTGGCAGGAGCGCGGGCAGACGCTCGGTCTGACCCGTTGGCTTGCGCAGCGGCTCAACCTTCTGACCGGGCTGATGGACCGCGCAGACAAAAAAGTTTTCCTGGCTATAGAGTATAACCTCGCGACCCGCCTGCGCGTCTACGCCCGCCAGTTCGTCGGTCTCGGGCGAGACTCCACGCGAACGCGCCCGGTGAAGCAGGCCGACCGGCGCAAGCAAGGACTGGTCGGCCCGCGCAAACTGCGAGCGTCTGGCCGGCGATAAAAGGGGCAACGCCCTGGTCTCCTGCGTCTCCACCTCCTGCAAAACGGGATGCAGATGCGGCATAGGTGTATCGCAGAGCGGCGCAAGTGTATCGGGTCTGATAAACTGATGGCGGACCTCGGCGGGCGGCTCAAGCGGAAGCTCTCCCGCAACCGACGAACTCATAGAGACAAACTGGCGGCGCGTCCCAGGCTTCTGCGGCAAGCCAGACTCGCGCCGGGCGCGTGGATTGGTAAGCGCGAACTGACGGCGTCTGGTTGGTTTAATATGCGGCGGGTCTTGCTCTGTAGCTGGTGAGCTGAGAGCAGTCGGAGCCTCGGGCGTAGATTTTTCGGCAAACGCCATAGATTTGTATCCCTGCTAACTAAGGTGGCCGCGATGCTGGCCCGAATGAGCGGTTTTCTCCCAATCGGTCGAGCCGCGCAGCGTACGCCAGACAGCCCGCAGCGCACCGCTGGCCAGAAGCCATTGGTAAGGAAAAAACGCCACAGTCAGCACCAGCGCATCACGCCAGCTCCATTTACGCCCATGCGCCTGCAAAAACTCGTGCAGACCCGCGAGATCGACGAAGAGTGCCAGAACAAAGCAATAGAGCGAGAGAAAGGTGAACATCGCCAGCCAGAGCGGCAACTTGACGAAAAGCGCCACCAGCACGGCGATTGGCAAGAGAATGGCCAGCAGAGCCTGAAGCTCAGGCAGGATCAGAACATAAAAAGCCAGCAAGCGCTGTTTAAGCGTGGCCAGGTGTAGCCACTGCTTTTTCAGCAGGATCTGGAGAAAGCCCTGGTTCCAGCGGGCGCGTTGTTTAATAAACTGGTCGAGCGTGGCGGGGGTCTCTTCACGCGTGACAAACTCATCGTCGTAAATGACCCGCAGACGCGCCTGCGCGATACTGAGGCGAATGCCCAGGTCGGCATCCTCGGTCAGACAGTTCTCATCCCAGCCGCCAAGCTCCTCCAGCAGCGTACGCCGCACAAAGACCGTATTGCCACCCAGCGGGGTCATACCCGCCCGCGAGAAGAAGTGCAGCGACGATTTAAACCAGAAGAAATACTCAAGCACATTGAGAAAACAGAACCACCTGGTATTATGGTTCATCAGTTGCACGCCGCTCTGCACCACATCGACATCGTCGGCAAACATAGTTGTATTGATCACATTGAGGATATCGGGGTGCGGCTCATCTTCGGCGTCAAAGATAGTCACGACATCGCCGCGAGCCACCTGGAGGGCCAGGTTCAGTCCGTGCGGCTTATTGATCGGGTAGTCGTTAAAGACCAGCAATTGAACGCGTGGATCGGCGAGTAGATTCATGCGTGCGCGAGCCTCGGCGATAGTGCCGGGATCGTCTGCGCGGCAGATGGCGATGATCTGGATCAGCTCGCCAGGATAGTTGAGATCGTAGACCTTTTGCAAGGTTTCGGCGTAGACTTGCTCTTCGTGTCGCGCAGGGAGCATAATCGTGAATGAAAGCCTGGGGTCACGATAGACCGTGGGCGCGTGATTCAGCCACGCGTTCTCGGGCCTGGCCCAGATAAACAGATTGAGACGAATATTAAAGATGGCCTGAAGGCTCATGACCAGGATGATCAGGATATAGATCAGGATGAAGAGATAGAGTAAGAGTGTGGCCAAGCCGTTTTCTCCTGCGCTTTATTCCAAAGAACGGAGTTCGCTCTATAATCTGCGCAAAAGACAGAGCAGACAGTACGGAAGGTGAGCGTCACAGTTCTCACCTTCCCGCACTGTCTGCTCTCTGCGCAGCAGCAAGACCACCTACGCGAGCGAGATAGTCCCACCGAGAAGCAGGCTATTGGCGGCTGCGCACGACAGATGGCTGTTTGGACCAACCGCAGCCTGCTGGACAAAGAATTTACCGGCCAGCGCACCATTCAGATCGGAGTTGAGAATAGTCTGAATCTGCTGATTGTAGCTGTTCAGCGGGAAGCTGATCAGACCACCGAGGATCGACAGTTTGGTGCTGGTCACGCTCATCACAAGGTTGCCCCCGGACGCGCCCGGCACGAGCGTAGAGACAGCCGTGCCAACACCCAGGCTATGCCAGTAGATGTCGGAGGTCAGGGTCAGGTCTTTCCCCTGGATGCCGATGCGTATATTTTTAGCCGTCAGACTCGTACTGACGGTGATGTTGCCCAGACTACTCCCAAGCTGGGCCAGAGAGGCCTCGGGCAGTTCAATATAGGACTGCGGCACGGCAGTTGGGGACGCGTTGAGCGCGGGCAGGCTGGCGTCCATTGCGTTCGCACCACCAGCCGCGCGTGCGACCGGGGCAGCCTGCGACTGCGTGCTGCTCTGACCCGACGAGCTGAGCGCGATCGGGAACTTGAGGTTGATAGCCAGGTCGGCATCGCTACACTGAGTGGTCGGCGTAACCTTGTTCAACGAGCCAATCGGCATGTGGAAGTTCAGCAACGGGCCGCTCACCAGACCAGTTTTGCCGTTGATCGGCAGTGCGCTGACCTGGATGGTCGAGGGATCGGCAACGCTGAAACCAACCAGCAAGTCGGTGGTCGTCGGCTTGGGATCACCAGCGTAGAGATCGACCTGAAGCGTGACCAGCAGACCCGCAGCCTGGGGCTTGAGACTGACTAGCGTGGCCGTCGGCTGAAGCAAGGCACCAGCCATCTGTGAAGCCCAACTCTGGTCAGCCTGAGGCAACTGGTTGACCATGCTGGCAATCGCCGCGCTCACCGCCTGCGGAACCTGCTGGTTGATGTCGGTCTGGAAGATGGGCGCTAACATACCACCTGTCAGATAGACATTCGCGTTTACCAATACATCGGGACTACTTTGAGATGCGAGCTTGAGGCTCGCAGCCGAGGCGCGTCCTGGCAGAAGTAGAAGCGCACAGAGCGCCAGGACAGCCATGAGCGTGCCACCCACTTGAAACAGACGTTTTTGCATACAACACTTCCTCTTCTAGCCGGGCATCAAGTTATTGAGATCGACCGGTTTGGTAAAACAGAGCGCCGAGGGCGTTGGCTGAGCGGCAATCCCCTGAATAGGCGGAGCCTGGATCAGCAGAACCAGCATCTCCTGGTTTTTACTGCACCCGATGGTTGAACTGGTATGAACCGAGACAAGCTGAGCGCTCTTTAACTGGCTGCGCAGCGTGGGCATCACGGTTGCGACCAGCAGCTTATTCAACGCAGTCCCCATAGTTGCCGCCGCGGCAGGTCCCGCATCCTGACCATCGCGTTTCAGGTGGTGCACCTTTAACTGCAAATTGTGTTGTGAGTCCAGTCCCAGCGTTGTATCCAGTTCGACAGGCATCACGCGCTGGATGCCGCTGGTATTGAGATTGAGATCGAGCGTGAGCAGCAGTCCATCGTTGGCCTGTGGATAGGTCTGGATGTTATCCAACGCGCCGCCGTTCATGCCGAGTTGCGAGACAAAGATCGAGGTCAGAGCTACATTATTCAGCGCCAGATCAATCATACGTGCGCCTGGAATGGGAGTAACTACATCGTTCGACGAGGTAGTCGGGCTGGTTGAAGCCGTGGGCGAAGACGCCGGCCAGAAGACAATCGCCAGCAGAGTTCCACCCACCAACAACATCGCCAGCACAATGCCGACAATCGCAAAGATCAGACGACGGCGTGGATTGCGTCCCCGTGGGTGCGGGTTGACGGGTCCAAAAGGCGGCACCAGCGGTGGTCCGAACAGCAGTTCATCGCCGGAGCCGCTCGCGGACAAGGCAGCCACAGTCACCGCACTATGATCGAAGACCAGCAATGGATCGTCCTCAGGTAGTTCGCTGGCGAAGACCGCCGGTCTGGTACCCCAGAGAAAGAGCGCCGGGACAATTGCGATCAAACAGAGGATCATCGTCACAAAGAAGATCGCGCTATAGACACTATGCGCAGCCCCGATCAGGTGGAGCGCGTAGTTGTGCGCCCATTGCGCAAACTGAGCGCCCGTGGCCGAGGCAGGTAGCGAAGGAAAGCGAGCAGCCAGTTGCTTAAAGTACGCAAGGCCCCACGAGGTGAGCGCCGCCAGACCCAGGATCATACCAACCATACGCAGTGCAGTGATAATCGCCGAACCCATGCCAGCCTGACTCGACCGCACCGAGTTGATCGCGGTCGTGCTGATCGGTGCAATCACCAGACCAAACCCCAGGCCCGCAGTCAAGGTACTGATGGTGATCTGCGTCCAGTCGACGCTGATCGGCCAACGGCTCATCAGATAGAAACCAGTAGCGGTAAAGAGCAGACCGATGATCCCAACCAGGCGGCACGAGAGGCGGCTACATAGCCAGCCACCCAACAACGCACCGAGCGGGATCATGGCGGTCATGCGCAAGAGCGCGAGACCACTGACCATCGCCATATCGGAGGTGGCCACCTGTTGACTGAGCACTGTATTGACAAACAGCGGGATATCGGCCATCGCGATGATCAGCGCGGCCCCGACGAAAAGACTGACCAGCGAGGCTGCACTGAAAGGCAAACGCGTGAACAGACTGAGATCGATGACCGGCCAGCGCTGAGCGCGTCTCAAAAAGAAACGCCGCTGCCGCCAGGAAAAACGCGGCACACGCCAGGTCTTGACGCGTCCAAGCAGAATAAAGAGGATAAAGAAAACCAGGGCCAGGATCAGGGCCAGCGGATTATTCTGTGGAGTACCTCCCCCATTCAACGAGCCAGGGCCGAGGTTGGTTCCCTGCTGCGCCAGTCCCAGACTCAGACAGGTCAATGCAAGACCTAGAAGCAGCGCACCCAGCCAGTCGATGCTTTCGTGCAGGCGGCGATGTCTGGGAGTAAAAAAGATCACCCCGACAATCAGTACCAGGACGATCGGAACGTTCAGATAGAAAATGTAGGTCCAACCGAGCGTCTGAACTATCAACGCGCCGTATAGCGGACCAACTACGCCACCCGCCTCGGTGACAGCACCGATAATGCCCAGGGCCATGCCCAGACGTTGCTTGCCGTAGAAATCACTGGCGATGGCCATCGCCACCGGGATCACCGCTCCACCACCTACCGCTTGAATAAAACGCGCCGAGATCAAAAAGATCAAACCAGGGGAAGACGTATCCAGACCAAAGGTATTCAGAAAGCTGAGATCTATATTCTCGCCCAGCACAGGCGCGAGTGCACACAACACCGACCCCACTCCAAAGAGCGTGAGACAGATCAACATAATACGACGACGACCGAAAATGTCCGACACACGTCCCATCAGCGGCATCGCAATCACAAAACCCAGCAAGTAGGCGCTGACAATCCACGCCGCCTGACCGAGTTGAGTGATCGGGATGTTGATCCCTGGATCGGCAATAATTTTAGGCAGGGCCGTCACCACCACCGTCTCGTCCATCGAGGTCACAAAGACGCTGGCACAGGCGACGATCAGAGCCGCGATGGCCAGCCGCCTCTCAGCCGGGCTGGTAGCAGATTTGCCAGAGGTGGCGAGCTGCTTAAACGAACTGGTAATCTGTGTAAGCCGCGAAGCTGGAGCAGCCACAGACCCCATCGCTGCATCTGCCGGCGTACCAGGTGCCGATTGCAAATCGCGCTGGCGCAGGCGGGCAGATGTCTCCTGGTCATCTTCTAATGTGTACATTGTTTCCTCATGTAAAGAATGTAAACAGCGTGTGTCATACGAACCTAAACTTGCGGGGCCACGATACTGAGATTCTCATTATACTTCGATATGAAAAAGGTCCGTACAGTTTGCGCAGTATCGCCAGTCGCCGCCTCACCAACCACGCTGATCTCGTAAGGCAGACCATCGCTCGCCCCGGCGCAGATGCTCGTCTTGAGCATAGTACCCGCTGGCACCCCACCACCCGTAAAGAAAGCCAGATCTTGTGCAGGCAACAGCCCATTGACGCGCCAGCAAGGCGTCCCATTGACTGTATCCGCGGTCGGACCAGTGACGTTCTGCATTTTGCTGGCCAGAGAGATTAAGCCTGTATCGGGATTGGCCAGCGTCCGTGGATCGATCATCCCTTTTACCACACGCCACTGCCCAGTGATCGGGTCGGTAATATACTGCTGCGACCCCACACTGATCAGATTCACAGTCATGGCCTGACCCGAGAGCAGGACGTTGGCCTGCGCACGCAATTTATCGGGCATGGCGATATCGCCATCGGCATCGCGAATCTGGATCTGATTGCCATCGGACGACCCCAGATTATCTGTCTTCATAGTCACATGAAAGGCCGTCACCGCCCGAAAATTCTTCTGCACCGCTGCCAATATCTGCTGCGCAGTTGGCGCTGGTCCCAGGCTACTCCCCGGCGCTGTAGAATGCCCTGGCATACTACAACCCGCCATCAGCAACGCGCAGGCCCCACAGAGAAGCAAAACAGCCAGCGCCCGAGGTCCGGCGATATCCGTTCTCACCCGCCGCACATCAATAGATAGATGCATAAAAGATGCCTCCCCAAAAATCTGGTCGATAGAATACTCTTGCTGAAAGAAATCAACGTTATGTATAGGCTCTTTCGTGGACAGGGTTGGCAGGAATATTTTTTCTCTGGCTTGCCCTGCTTGTTATGAGGAAAGCTCTGTGAGCAATTCAAAAATCGTCAAAAGTAGGGGTGCAGGGGACGGCCGTCCATAGGCGGGAGTGCAGAGGGCGGCAGCCCTTTGCCGGGGCTTGGGGTGTCCCCAACAAACTTTTTATCCTGTTTTGCGTGTTTTGCTTCCGGCAAAACACGCAAAACAGGAGTGCAGAGGGTCACCCTCTGCTCAAGTCCGCGCGAATAGAGGTGTCCTCGCAAAAACCTCTTTTTCCTCTTTTGCCCGCAGCCGCAGGCGGCAGGGCGAACTTTTGAATAGCTCTAGCAATTCCCTGATAGATAGTTGACGCATGTTAGCTGGTGGTGTTAAAATATATCCTAGTTACTAAGTCGGATTA
>DAOTTJ010000049.1:0-15085 GCA_034437695.1 Ktedonobacteraceae bacterium | reverse complement strand
GAGCACGATCGGGAACCAGAGAAAAAGGCGTGTGTGTAGTAGCTTTCAGAGCGAGCGAGAAGAGAAGAATTGTATCTGGATCAAAAAAAACGTCGCCTTCACGTAGATCACGCTCATTGTATACTGGATCGATATCATCGGGTGTGGGAGCACGCAATGGACTGGGGCTGCGGAGATCGAGACTAATCGTTGTCTCCGTCGGTGGCGCGGGCTGGTTATCGAAAAAGATAACGTCATCGGTTTCGTAGATCATGAGATTACTCCCTATTGCTCTTACGGATGTGGTAATACTCGCCTCGGTTGATACGTCTAGCTGGGATAGGCACACTTTTATCGGTAGTTGCAGCTTCGGGAGTTGGTAAAGTAGTGCTACATGCGGCGAGTAGATTGTCAGAAGAGAGTGGCTGGTTGTTAAAGACGGCGGCCTCGATAGCCTGAGGTAAGAGGCGTTGGACCAGATCTGAATAGGTATAGCGATGAAGCAGTGCAGTGGAGCCAGGTAATGAGCGTGGCATTGTCTGATTTACCAGTTCGTCGATGACCTGTTTATCGAAATCCAGACCGGCGAGGATGCGGAGAAAAATCTGTTCTCTTTGTTCAGCGATGGGGCGATCAAAATGGTAAGTTGCACAGGCGCGACGTACGATAGCCGGGTCGAGCAGCCGTGCGAGGTTAGTCGCAAAAAGCACGGCCATTGCCTTACCGCGCAGGCGATCGATGCGTTGGATGAGCGTATTGACCCCGGCGTCGTCCTCGTGGTGGGTCTGTGTGCCGCCTCGCGATTGGGCCAGTGAGTCGGCCTCATCGATGAGGAGCATTACGGGAAGTTGTTCACGTTCCTGGCGGCGTTCGGCTTCATCAAAGGCACGCGAGATATTCTGTGTTAATTCTCCGACGTGTCCGCCGCCGCGTACCTGGGCATTGACTACTATCAGTAAGATCTCGCTTTTGGTGTTCCGGGCCACACGGCTCCCGACGCTCCGGGCCAGGGCCGTTTTGCCTGCGCCCACCTCGCCCTCCAATAAAAACAGTGGGTAGCGTTCGCGCAAAATGCGTGGCAAGGCCATCGAGCCTTTGCGAGGATAATTGAGTTCGAGCCATTTTGTCAGACTGGCGGGTTGTAAGAGCAGTGTGAGTTTGCGTACGATATCCTGCTTGATCGGGTCGAGGCCGATCAGAGAGTCATAGACTGCCTCCATCTGTTCGTCGGGATAGCGAATCACTTCAGAGATAAAGCGCGACAGGTCTTGCCCTTCGTCTTTGGCGCGTGTACGGTAATGGACCAGGAAGGTAGTGCGCCCCGCCTCGATCGCAGTAGCCAGCACAGGTTCGATATTCGTCAGGTGGGCCTGAAGAGTATAGGGGCCGATCTTTAAATTGATCTCGCGACCAACCCAGATCCGTGGATTATCCATGCAGGCTCGTTTGAGTGCGATGAGGCACTGGCTTTCCAGCGCGATATAAAATTCTTTATCGACGCCTTCCTCCGTAACAGTTGTGTATGTCCACATAATTTCGCGGGCAACACTCTCTCCGCCAGAAACTAGCTGTGGTGTCATCTTTACTCGACTCGCTTTCTCTCAAAAATGTGTCAAAAATGGGCAAGACTCGCGCCACTCTGCCTGAGCTTAATGAGTTAACATCTGTCCTTTACGCGAACCCATATAGGATTTTTTGCGCTGTTTGATCTCTGGCTCTGCGGACGTTTCCTGGACTGTACGAGATGCCTGGGCCAGGCGATCTTTTGTATCGTGGGTGACCTCGTTCTGAGCTGCGTCTTTAAAAATCTGCACCTCGCCTTCGGGCGACATGACTACGCGATAGCCAATATTCCCTTCAAACGCTTCCAGTTCAATAGAGCCTCCTACTGAGCTAACGCGTACCCCTGGGTAACCCATCTTGTTTAAGACACCCTTGAGGGTCTCAGCCAGTTCAGCCTGGGTCTTGTTTTTAACGGCAGCCGTGTGGAACGCAGGCTTATCGAGCACCTCTTGCATAATGCGTTCGAGCGGGAGGTGCTGGATGAGTGGCAGTGCTGTCTCATTGACCAGGTAGACGCCCTTTTTATGCAGTGCCTCGAAGACCTCCTGTGCCTCTTTAACGCATTCTTCTCCTATATATCCGCCGAAATCGTAGGAGACCTGGCCATCGCGTGAGACATCAAAGCTAATAACTTTATCATCGCGCTGACCGGGGATGTTTGTGCGTGAAGCCATGACCTCAACGCGGGTGATATCGCCGTGTACTTTGACCACGGGCTGCTCACCTGCGTCGGATTGATAGCCGAGTTCGCTCAACGTGCTTTGGATAAGCGTACCAATCGTCTGTTGCTGTCCCGCCTTCACCGTTGTGAAGACCGCTTGTTTGAGATTTTCGACTGCTACCGTCAGTCGTCCGAGGTCGCGCCTGGATTGCGGGTTATTCCCTTGCAGAAGAGAGCGGGCCTTTTGAATCTGTGTTTCCAGGCGTTGTTTGAGGTCTGTCGCCTTCTGTTGGTTACACAGAGGTCCTGCGCCCTGGATCTGGACCGCTTCCGTTTCGACCAGCATCTTCCATAGAGCGTCTAGCGTACCGATCTGTTCGTTGACTCTAGTCCGCAGCTCGTTCCAACTCTGGTGGGCGCTGCCTGTAACCTCTTCCAGCAACCTGTCAGCCGCTTGTTGAGAGCTAGTAACGGCGTTTAAGGCGTGTTCGGGGCGCATATCGACAAGTTCGTCGCGGGCATCTTGCAGTTGGTTGTCGATCTCGCGTACACGTTTTTGATAAGCTTGAGCGGTTTCCTGATTCATATCGCGCAACATAGTTTCAATCGCTCGTAAACGCGAAGAAACGAGTGTTAGCAATTGCTGAGTGCGCTGAATCGCGCGAGTTTGTTGAACTGGTTGTTCCTGGATGGCATTCCAGGCGAGGTCCAGGTGTTCAAGCATAGCTCGCATCTCTCCGCTAGAGCCTCCGAGCGCCTGTTCGGCGGCTGTGATAGTTGTGGCGGGCAGAAGGCCGCGCCCGGTCTTGATCTCAGCGCGTAGGCGTGCGCTCAGGATCTTTTGCTCGATTGCGCTCTTATCTTGCTCGATAAGCGTTGTATCTGCCAGTATATTGCGTGCGCGGGCAATCGCCTGTTCCAGTGCTTGCTGATTAACGGCAGTAGCTCCATCGTGGTCGGGATGAGCAAATTCATCGATCGAGAGAAATTCGAGTTGTGAGACGAGATAGGTATTCACCTGTTCAACATCGGCGCGACTCGCTGTACGGGCCTGGTTTTCGAAAGCGGTCCACTCCTGACAGGCTTGTTGGTAGTTGGCTTGCATTTTTTCGCCACACCACATCAGACCTTCGGCAATCACAATGCCAGCGCCGACCGCCATTGCGCCGGCCATTGCAGCCATTGCCAGGCTGCCAAGCGCTGCTGTACCGATGGCAGTAGCCACGTGAGTGCCAGCAGTCGCGACTCCTGTGGTCATTGTGCTGGAAGGAAACATGCTGATAGCGGGGATAGTACCCATTCCGAGTGAACTCATGTGTTTGCTCCTTAATGGTGCGAGGTCTGCCGTGAAGATCACCTGTTATGGGACTCAGCAGACGTGACTTGGACAAAGGGTGAGCTAGTTGGGCAGCGAAAGACTGGCTACTTCTACCTTTCCAGGTGGTGTATTTTCAGTCTCTTGATGCAGCTCTCAGACGTTTAACCTCCAGAATCGCTTTTTCGAGTTTCTCCGGGTCGACCTTGTGGGTATCCAGATCTTGAATGCTGGCGTACACGCCAGTAGATGGAAGTGTAGGAATAACCGAATGGAAGTTACAGGCCTGTAAAGCCAGTAAGCTCTGGAAATCGTACTCAAGACGTTTGAAGTTTGGTTTAAAATCGTGTAGTGCGGCATGCAGATGGCGAGCTTCAATTGCGGGCAAAGGATGTTCATCGGGTAGATCCAGGTATTCTTCGTGGGCTATCTCAATTGCGCGTCGTACGACAATCTCGATTGCAGCCCCTGTCAGACCGATTTCAGTCGTCTTGTAGGCTATCTCCTTGAATCTAGTCAGATCCTCCTCGGTGGGATTGGGTCGGCCAAACTGATCGCGATTGCCACTCTGCTTGAGATCTGCGCCGTACGTCACCTGGAAATCTTTGCCTGCTTGTTTCATGATAGTCGTCAGGATAGTTGCAAAGATGCGGCACGACTCTGGTAGATCGGGTGTTAAGAGAGGGACCACGCGATCGAAGCGGCGCAGAAGTGCTGCATCGATAATATCTGCCCGGTTGGTAGCGGCCACCCAGAGAATATGGCCGCGATTATCCGCGTTACTCATCTCTTCGAGGATGCGGGCAAACATACGTGCGCCGACGCCGCCGTCGCCGCTCTGGCCTGTATCGCGGCGAGCCATTGCCTGGTCTATCTCATCGATAAAGACGATGACCGGGTGGAGGTCTTTGAGCAGACTCAGCACCATATCCAGGTTGCGTTCGGAGCTGCCGATCCACTTGTCCTGAATATTGCGCATTTTGACCAGATTGAAGCCACTTTCGGTAGCGAGTGCTTCGGCGATAATAGTTTTACCGGTACCGGGAGGGCCGGCCAGCAATAGACCGCCGGGGACCAGGGGTGAATGAGTCCCTTTGCGCATAAGCTGAGTGCGTTTCCGCAGATAGACTTTGAGATTTTCCAGGCCGCCGATTTCGTTAAAGCCGCGCACAGGTGGGACGATCTCAAGCAGTTGGGCGCTCTGTGCTTCAATGACTTCAGCCTTTGCCCACTGAACGTCTTCGGTCTTGAGGAGTGGTCCGCTGGTATTGCTCTGTTCGGGCTGTTGTCTGAGCATCTTGCGGTGCTCCACAATAGCTCTGCGGCTGACATTATCGATATCGGTCAGGCGCATCCCCTGGGTCATGCGGGCCAGCATACGGGCTTGGTTGCGCGGATCAGCGCCGAAACTTTGTTTATCCAGAGCTACAAAGCGTGGACGGCCTCGAGTCATTGAGTAGTGGATAAAAGCTTCGCGTTCTCCCTCGGTTGGCAGAGGGATACGAATAGAGCGGCAACCGCTCCCCTCAGCGTAGACACTACCAGGGATCAGACCAATATTAGCGGTCAGCAAGATCACAATATTTTGCGTTCGTCTGATCAGCGGGTCCAACGCCCAGCGCTGGACTACTTCCAGGGCCTGGAGCTGTTCGCGTTCGCCGTGACCTTCGCCCAGGTGATAAGGGATTAATTTCTCGGCATAGTCCAGGATGACAGCCACAGGCGTTTCAGGACGTATCTGGGTAGTAGATTGAGCTGGCTGAGGAGCATAGTAGGGCTGACGAAGCAGATGGCCCAGGAGCTTAAAGTTCTCGGCTATGTCGTCGGGGAGGTCGACTTCCTGGCCTTCCTCTGGCTCTCCGCGCCGTTTGCGTGTACTCGTATTGACCTGAAGCTTTTTAGTGGCATCCTGTAAAAGCGCCATCGCTATACTACGTCGCGGCACATCTTGCGTCACATTTTGCAGCGCAGTTGGCAGGGGAGAAGGTCGGTCGTCGGCGATCAACCCCCCGGCGAGCGAGTAGGTATAGATTGCCTGGTAGTTATGCTCGTTGAAAAGAAAGCGATGGAGATATTCGCGCATAGTAGCAGGCTGCTGACCATTGGTCAGGCCGACCACATCGCCAGTGCGTACATAGTCGCCTTTGCCTGTGTTTATCCGTTCGCTTGTATCGATAACGAAGTCAGTAAGATTAAAATGCAAAACAAACTGTCGTGCGATGCGACCTTCATAAAATGTGCTGAGGTCTTCTATCCACGCGGGTTTGATTCTATCTTTTGTTTCTGGTTGGTTGGTATAGTTATAGCTCACGACTTGTGTCCTCTATTAGGCGCAGACTTAGCGGGATTGTTAAGGGTAGCAGCCCTTAACCGGCACCCTGTCCGGGGACAGGCAATCTGGGGTGTCCCCAACAACCTTTTTCTTTTGTTGTGCATGTTTTGCCGCAGGCAAAACATGCACAACAGGAGTGCAAAGGGGGCGCAGCCCCAGACCCCAGTCAAGGGGTGCAACCCCTTGCATCCCCGCCTGGCTATCCACAGAGAGAGATATGATCGACCTCGATGACTAACCCTTCCTCTGCGCATAGGGCGAGAAACTCGTCGATACGCGGGCGAGGACCTTTAAAGAAGATGGTGCCATCGGGCCAGAGACGGACTATAAAGCGGTCAATCTCTGCCGGTTTGTCGATGAAATCACCTGCGGGTAAGGGAGCAAGCAGGCGTGTTGGCTCCATAGTCGTCTGGTCGCTTTTATCGTGCCTGGCTGTGTCCATCTGTATGATCCCCTTTTCTCAATCTAGTGACAATCTCTAAAGTATATAGAGATTATCAGATTCGACAGTTCCATCTTCGATAGGTTCGCCTTCGGTTAGTAGCCTGATTTGCTCATTTAGATCTGCAATCTCCTGATCTCTGCTGTTCAGGGTGTCGAGCAATTGTTGTTCGGCTATCTCGAGGTTCCGTTTTTGCGTACGCAGAAGGGCTAATTCTTTGTCAGACTGAGCGTGGTCAGGGCGAGATTTGATCTCGTTTTGTAGCTGTTCGACCTCCAGTTTGTAGCGTTCGACCTCCAGTTTAGAGCGTCCGAGTTCCTGCGCGGCCATATCCGCGTTGTCGTTCATCCGTTTAGCTGCCCGCCGCTCGTGTTCGGCTATCTCCTGGAACTGTTTGAGCAGTTTTCGTTGTTCGATCAAATCGTTGCTTGTGCGTTCATAGAGAGCTTTAAAGCGGCGGCTTTCTGCTTCAAGACTGTGCGAACGAATCTCTGAAGCTTCGCGGGTGTAGCGTTCTTTTTCAAGCGCATTGGTTAGTCTGGTCAGTTCCTGCGGTTCCTGTTTTGCTGGCAGATTGTGCTCAATCGAGCCAGTCAGGCGCAAGACTATCCCATTAAAGCCCTGAATATTGACCCAGCCGCGTAGAATCAGCGCCAGTTGTTTTCTGCCCCGTATATCATCGGGGACAATATTTTTAAAGGCTGCACGAATCTGCTTGCTGAGTTCGCGGATTGCCACCTCATCGGAGGCCTGGGCTGCTGGTACCTTGTTCAGGGCCAGTTCCACTGCATCCAGATCGAGAACTACGTCTGCTATAGAGCCTTGATCGGGAGAGACGTATATTCTTAGTTGCCGCCTGCTTATGCTCATAGTTAGTGACCTCGCTCATTGACGCTATAGCCGGGGGACCGAGCCTCGGTGCGCTCGACAACTGTCGCCCCGTTGTAGGTCAGGCCGCCCTCGCGATAGCGTACAAGACTTCGTTCGTCGAAGCGGGCGCTGGGTGGTACCCAATCGAAAAAGTAGCGTGGGCGGTGGACCTGGCGGCGGCGCTCGGCCACCGAGCGGTTCCAGTCGATTAAGAGTGCGAAGCGGGCTTTTTCCCAGACATGTGGTGGAGGGATGAGCGTGCCGCCGAACCGTTCTACATCGGCCTGTAATCTGCGCTGTCCCTGCTGTGCTTGATCAATCGTATACGTTGCATGGTAGCGCAGCATATAGCGTCCCGTATTGGCATCAGGCTGTGACTCACTCAGCAGCAGGTGGATGCCGGAGATCAGTCCTTCGCGTAGCATATGGGTCAGGTCTTCGTAGAGAAGATGGAGGATATCTTCGCGGCTCCCGCTATAGTCGGGTTCGCGAGGGATCTCTAATTCTTTGAGCAGATCGATATTTGTCAAATGGATAAAATGCGTGAGATCATCGATAAAGAAACCGGCAATCTGCTCAGTCTGGGTCATAACCACAGGAGTGACTGTCACCTCGGTAGTCTCTTCGGTGGTGGCGTATGTTTCGGTCTGTGAATTTGAAGTTGTCATTTATCTCTGCTCCTCACAGGTATATGCTGGCTCGAAATACAGGCTCAGGTTATAAAATTCCTGGGTCCGGGTTGCCACGGGGCTGATTTCCCAGATTGGTCAGATCCTCATCGTCGTCATCGGCGTCGGGAGGGATGTTGCCAGCTGGTGGATGGACAGGCCAGAGGCGGCTAAGTGGCCAGAGACCGCGTAAAACCATTGCTGGAGTGGCCATCTGGTCAATAAACTCATCGCGCCCCTGCTGGATAGTCTGCTGAGCTGGCTGGCGTTGACGAAAACGGATAGCCACGACGCCTGTTATCAGTAACAGCAGCTCTACGAGCAGAAGAGGTGTTTGCGCGGTAGACGATGGCAAAAGATCGCGTCTGAGAAGGAACTGGACGATAAAATACCCCACTGCGATGAGCGCGTAACTAATCAGAGAGGTTCGTCGCCTTTGAGGTTCTATGCGATAGAAATAGTTGCAGTGAGCCAGAAAGACACTGAGAGACAGAAAAGCAAATGAGATGGGCGAAGAAATATTTCCCCACCAGAGGGCATTAGCCATAAGCAGAGCAACTCCCCCTTGCAGATAGAGCAAATTGCTGAGCGAATCGAAGCGCGTCAGGCGTTCCAACCACTGGCCGCCTTGATTTGAGCCGCGGTGTGGTAGCTCAACCTGTGGAACTCCCAATAGAATAAACAGGAGCCAGAAAGCTCCAAAGAGCAACCAGATAAGGACGATTTGGAGAAGAGGGAGGCCGGGCAACCCACAGATAAAAGGCTGCGCCTGAACTGGACGGACTGCGCAGATCAGCGGGTTCCAGAGCAACATACCGATGCCAATAACCACAGCACAGCTAAACACTGCCAGTAGTGGCCAGCGTGGATACCATCCGCTGTGATTGTCTACAATATTGGGCATAGCCCCCTGTGGTTGATTTTGCATAAAGGGCATCGTCCTTTCTTAGATGATTTAAAGATCTATTGTCTCACTCTTTACCTTTTCAAGCGAAGGGCAGCCTATCATCGATAGTGCTGGCAAAGCCACTGCCATTTGTACCCTGCTCCAGATCGGGTGGGTGCATGGAAGCATCGGCACTCGTCGTGGAAGTTTTGACTGGAAAGAGTATTTCGGGATTGATAGTCGTGGGTAAGCCGCCACGGAAGAAGGCTACCAGTAAGACCCATTCGTGGGTATCCGAGATTTTGACAGGATAGGTATCGCTGCGCATATAGCGCCATCCATTGGCCATATCCTGAACGCGTCCACAGGCGAAGAGAAATTGCAGACCCTTGTTGCCGACCTGGATCTGGTAGAGAGGCGTCTCGACGCGGTCTATAGCTTCAAGCCAGATATCTTCTTTGTCCAGCGCGTTGCGCACATCGATCAGCGATCCCTTAAAGTAAGTTTGGCTGACCCCCGTCACAAACGCGAGGATCTGCTTCTGTGCAGCTTCATCGCTCATCTCCATCAAACTCTGCTGACGAAATTGCTGGATAAGCTGACGTTTAAGCGTTGCCGAGGATTGATGCCAGTCTTCTACTGGATCTTTCACACGTAGCTTGCTGATCTGTCCAGCAAAATCTTCGAGTGTATTCTTTTGCCTGCGTTGGAGACGCTCTCCATTCGCGACAAAGATATCGCGGAAGCTAGCTGAACTATTAAAGAGTTCGTCTTCGATCTTCGAAGCCTGCACCTCTAAGCGATCACGTGTTTGTTCGATAAACATCTGAATATTATCGAGGCGTTCGCGGATTCTCTGAACTGTACGCCGCAGTGGACTGAGAACGCGGATAACGCGCAGTTTATCTTCGCGCTTTTCGCATTGATATACATAATATTGCCGGTAGAAGATAAGTAGGTCTTCTTTACACATCTTGACGTTTCTGGTGTACCGAATATGAAAAGCGATATGAATTAGAGCAACGAACAGCGTAATAAGTACGAAGACGACGGTTGTGGTCAGGGCTAGTGGTGGTGTGAAAGCAAATATACGGGCTGGTAGCCATGATAAGATAGCCAGCGCTAGGCCCAGAATGAAAGGGAATGCGAACACCATCTGGGAGGTCCAGGTAGGAATGCGGGCCTGGTGCCAGTTGATCCGCTGTTCAAGCCAGCGTACGATGCGCTCTTCGTGTTCCGGTAGATGTTGGAACTCTGTAGTGGCGGGTGCTGAGGCATTGCCGATGATCGTCTCCTGGGGAGGAGGATTGCTAGCTGAGGTGAGATCTGGACCATTGGCATGCTGATTTTGCATAGTTGGTCGTGCCTGGCCAGCGCCACTTCCGCCTTCGTCGTCGGGAATAACCCACGGGCCTGTCGCTAGTCCTTCCCAGGTTGCGAGAAAACTCAAGTAGCGCTCCTGGTGTTCTTCGCGCCAGTGGCTCTGCTCGTCGGCCAGTTTGGCGAGCTGGTCGTCGAGTTCATCGACGTAAGTCGTAGCCATCTCAAAGCCGTTCTGATCCTTTGACCAGAGATAATCGATAGCCTCGCGTATCTCAGCGCTTATCTGATTAGCGGCGAGGTCCCAGGTGTGGGTTGCTCGTTTGTCCCACTCGTTATAGGCGGTCGCAGCCCGATTGCTGCGTTGTAGAATCAAGCGGACCCAATCGCGTGATTTCTGTCGTTGGATGACCTCGTCGATATCGTCTGGCCAGAACAGGAGAAAGAGGTCGCGCGTGGCCTCATACAGATTGCGCCGCGCTCGTTGTTGGCCATGGGCCATGCCTTTTTGTTCGGCGGCGGTTGCGGCCGGGTTATCGGGTGCGGATTTCTCGCGTTGCAATACATCCAGGCTGGGCCAGAGTGGTTCTTCTATTCTGAAGGTTTCTTCCTGCTGTCGACGGTATTGTTGTGGGTTGTAGGCATAGGGGCGTCCCAGGCTATCGCTGACCGAGCGGCGGAGTATCTGTGCGCGTTGGATAGCGTTTTTTTGTAGTTTCTCAAGTTCGCGTACGGGTGTATTCTGTTGGAGCAGCTCTGTGCGCCATTGTTCCATCAGAGCGACCCCGAGGCGTGCGCTACAGTATTCAAGCAGTTGAGTTCGCGGAAAACCTATCAGGCATGTGCTAAGGCTGCCAACGTTCTCGTAGGTATGAAACGGCGTATTGGTTTGCATCTGTTGTACAAACACTGGTTCGGTCGAGATACCAGTGGCGAGCAGAGCAAAGATCGCCTCGGCGGTCGTATAGTACGACACATGGTCGTCGAAGAACGATTCGGTTGGGTAGGTGCGCATATCCTCGTAGAGATAACAAAAGTCTGGCGCGTGGCGGTCGCTCCAGTACGAGCCGGTGGTGTAGATCGTTTCGCCCGCCGCCTCGTCGTCGAGAATAGAGGGTTCATTCTCAAGGGGAGCGGTGATCTGGCGCATATGATAGGCATTAGCGAAGTAGCATACTAGAGTAGCGAAACCACTGCGGCGCAGGCGCTGACGCACAAGGTCCAGAACACGAGGCATTTCGCTTGAGTGAGCATCTCCTACTATGAAGATCTGCGTGCGCGTATTTGGGATTGGATAACCCGCAGCGATGATTGCCTGAATGCGCCGATTATTTTGCACATCGCGCAATGTGCGGTCAATAAGTACACCCAGTCTATCCTCTTCCTGAGGAACCGATTTATCCGCGAAGGTGCCATTGAGCGCGACCGGTGTCGCCAGCATGGACTGACTGTTTACATTCAGCAACGCCACGCTTTGACACAGGATAGGGTCAAAGCCTGTAAAGCGCACGATGCTCTGAAGTTGTTCGCAGATACGCGCCCCAGTCTCATCGAGAAAGATCACGAGAGTGGGACGAAAGCGTAAATCAACTGGCGGTTTCATGTCTATCTACCAATCTATCCTGCTATCTGACGTAACTGCTTATAGGACATAGTCTCCCTGCCCGTCGTCGTAGGTGTTTTGCAAGTTCGCATTATTTCTCTGACCATTCTGTGCTGGATTTGCTTTGCGCGTGGTTGGTCGGCGGATCACCAGTTGTGCCAGTGGCTCAGTATATCCCAGGGCATGAGCATCGCAGACCAAGTGTTCGGCTTCGCCAGAGCTATGGATGGGCATTAGCCCTCTCCCCTGACTATTGTTCCAGATACGCTGATATTCCTGATAATATTCCATTGCGCTATTCTGCTCCAGATAGAAATCGCGAATCGTATTTAAACTTATCGCATGTTGTCCATAGGCCACCTGGAGGCGGTGGGGATCAAGACTATTGTGTACCACGGGGATCTGCCCCTGGTTAGTAATTGCTCCCAGACTATAGAGCGCCTGGTCTAGTATGGCTGATTGGACACTGTCGTGCCAGTGAATACCCAGATAGACAGAGCTGTCCAGGGCGGATGCCCCTTCCTGCCATAATTCGGCCTCAAAGGCTACCAGCCCGGACATGAGTCCACGAATATGTTGCAGGTGCTCAAGCAGGTAGACGCTGATCTGTTCGCTGCGTGACTGCTCGTTGCGCGGTGGTGGCGCAGTGAGTGTAAACAGGTCCAGGAGGTTGCGTGTGGCAAAACGTTCCATATAGTAAGCGCGAAAGAAATCTACCACGCGTTCGGCCAGGCGGCCAGCTGATTGGCGATCGATCGATAGTTCGCGGTTCTCGGCGATCGGTGTCTGCCTGGCCATGTAGTCCAGATAAGGTGCAATGAAGCTCTGAAAATCGACTGGCTGATTGGCAGCGCTATGTTCTCCTGCGGAGGTCCAACGATAGAGATTTTCGACTGCGACGTTCCGATCGTCTTGCGAGCGCAGGCTATGAAGGTCAAAGATATGGCGCTGGTGTGGGTGGGGATATTCCAGCCGTCCATGCCAGGCCATGCTGCTTGTGCCTTTCTCGCGCAAATCTTTGATATGCTCGTTAATGCCGGTACCGCGAAACCAGGTCATTGCATCATCGAGCGCAAGTTGTGTTTGTTGGCAGAGGTCCTTGAGTAGCTCCGTCATAAGGCGATGGCGTTCGGCTCGCGCACGCAGGCGCATATGTTCATTGTAAGCCTCATTGACCGCGCTGGCGTAGTTGCGGCTCAACGAGTGCAACGGACCGGGTAGGCGGAATTGCCTGGCCAGTTTGTCTTCCAGGTCGTTGGGACGCGAGGGTACCGAGGGGATGCCGCGTTCGCGTAAATCGCTGAGAATACATTCATATTCCTGGTAGAGGCGGGTCAGAGAGAGGATACGTCGGTTGATAAGGCTCATATGGTCTGCGCCACTGACCTGCTCAGGTGTATTTCTGATCAAACTCTGTTCTTCAGTGCGTTGGATCTCGATCAGCTCTTTGATGCGTTCGTTCGTCGCCCTTTCGAGGCGCTCCAGGCGCGACCAGAGCATGTTGAGTTGAGCCTGGGCCGCATCCTCGAATTCGCCGCTCCGAAACTCTTCTAATCTGATGACCAGTGGATCGCTAATATTTGCATCAAAGCGAGCGAACAGTCGCCATTTTTTACGCCACTCGTGCTTTTCGGCGTCGTTCACCTGGACGGTGGCGGGCTGATAACTGGCCAGGTGGGGCAGCATGTAGGAAGCGGAGATCTGCGCGAAGGCGGTGGCCGTCTCTTCAGCCGGGAAGCGTACTTCTAGCGGACAGGATGTGCCGAACATCGTAGGCAGGCCGCGATCGTCTTCGGCTCCGAGTGTGCGGCGATCGACCCATTTGGAGTGTTCGAGGAAGCCTACGCCTGAGGCATCAATGGAACGTTGAAAGAGGTCAAGGCCAACGATTCGTGCAGTGTCCCCCGCGTCGTCCATTGAGGCATGACCCACCAGGTAGATTTCATTGGCGATCGGGTCGTTGCTTAAACGGTGCATACGACTGCGCATATATTTCTCGTAGCCTTCGGCGGGCTTCAGTGCTGCTGCTCGGCTATAGGCCAGCAGCTCTAAGAGCGTGGCGGTGGCATTGCTCTTGCGCCAGCGCAGGTCGTTGAGGTTAACCCCGCTAATTGGCTCCGGCAACATACAGAACAGGTTGAGGCGCTGCTTGTACTGGCGGTGAGTTAACAGATCGCGCACTATCACCGCAATATCCGTGAGAATACCGCTCCCGGTTCCGCCACCGAGGAAGGAGACGATATTGGCCTGAACCTCGTGGACCTTTGTGACGTTCTGATCGGTGCTGAGACGCGACATAGCCATCACGGCGCGGTCGAGTACGTCGTAGATATGCTGGTAGTTAAAACAGGCCGCCACGTGTCCGTTATTGCGAATGCCGCCTGCACCATTTGCAAAGTACTGCGGGATCTTATCGCGAATAAAGGTATGTTGATCGCTTTCGTCAATACGCGTGGCATTTGAAATACCCGCTGGAACTGCAATACGCAGTGGAAATTCTAGAAAGGTATTATTGTGTTGCCTGCGAAACTCGACCAGAGGGGCCGGGGGATCATCGGTATCGATATAGACGAGCACAATGCGTCGCTGGTCGGCTGGTTTGAGCGTAAGCATATGCCGCATTAGCTCCAGGCCAGCAATTGCCGAGGTGCTGCCGAGCAAAACGACCAGATTAGGCGTAAGAATACGAGGCGCGGCGGTGATCGAAGGTCGTTCAGACTCTAATAAAAAGTCGTTTGGGAACTGTGTCATATTTTTGGCTTTCTACCTGGTTGCTAAGGCGTACAATATATTCTTTAATAGTCATCGTATCGATCATTATAATAGTCGTCGTCGTCCGATACACGTTTCTTACTCGACCTGGAGCGGCTGGCTGAGCGGCCAGAGGACTTTTTGCCGCGTGAACGCGTGCGCGGGTCGGCAAAGTAGCCATCATCTTCAGAGCCGGACCCGGATGCATTCGCGTTGAGTTTAGATTTCACTATGTAGGTTGCGGCTGTTAGCCCATCCTCCTCAATGTCACTGCCGGGGGGAGCAAAGCGTAGTTCGCGCACTTCTTGAAATTGCTGGCGCAGCTCGCCGCCCTCGCCCGTTTGCCAGTGGCGGCCAGTATGGCCAGCGGAGCGTACCTCAATGCCGCCCCCGCGTTTAAAGCGAAAGATCAGCCCGTTTGGCAGGTGAACCTGGTTTGAAGAGACGATATTTGGACGAAAGTAGGCGAAAGGGCCACGTCGGGCGCGATTAAAGGCGATCTGGCCAGTGATTGTACCGTCCTGGCTTTGTACAAGACCTCCAAAGGGGTGTGCCAGAGCAAAGAAGCGCACCAGGTTGAGCAACAGGATCAGGCACCAGATATAGAGCAGTGTAAGCAGCCACGCTCCGATTTCCTGTAAAGGGCTAGAAGGGATAACAGTGAGCACAACCAGGTTATTGGTACTACCAAAGTC
>DAOTTJ010000048.1:0-3277 GCA_034437695.1 Ktedonobacteraceae bacterium | reverse complement strand
ATGGTTGCTGGGCGTAGTGAGTCTGGTATGGTTGAGGTTGAGCATAAGGGGGAAGCGGCTGCCCAAAGGGTGTCTGCCCAGGGACTGGCACGCCATAAGCTGTGGGCTGCTCACGCTGCTGGTAGAATTGTTGTTCGTATTGTTGCCCACCCTGCTCCGGCTGGGGTCGATATCCCTGCTGATAGGACTGGTTATATTCGGGCTGCTCATATTGATTGTGCGGTTCTGGTGGCTGGTTATACACGTTGCTCCCCTTTCGCTCTGCTGCGGCATAGATAGTAATGACGAACTATCGCCCCCGGCTGGCCCGATAACTCTTTCTTGTTCACTGCGTTCTATCCGCGCCGCGGGTCAGTCATCGTAGATACGTTCTAGGGCGCATAAAGTTGTGTATGTCTCCGAGGTCTGTTCCAACATGTTCTCTCTAGCGCAAGTCTCCACCCACACAGGCACCTGCCCACGAGCGGAGAAACGCCCGGCTTGCTGGTCAGGGCTATGTAATGCTCGACGTATGGCCCCTTCTCCCTGAACAAATGATCGGGTTGCGAGCGTTTAGCTGTCGCCAAACGCTCGCAACCCGATCCCAAAACCCTGAGGCGGGGGGTCGCAAACCTCCAGTTTGCGGAGCATTAGATAGCCCTGGTTGCCGATTCACCTGACTTGTTATATGCGAGTGAAAAAGGTAAAATGCAAAGCAATGGTTGGCAGGGCAGATTGGTCTGGAATATTTCTGATTATGTCATAGCAAACAAAGGACATTCCCAGGAATGACAGGTAGGATAGAAAAGGAAGCACTAGCTTGGAAGCGTTTATATATAAGCACAACGGTCACACTACACGTATACTCCCACTGCGCGGCGAGATAGAGCAGACGCTCGACGCGCTCCACGGTCTCTCACTGCTCCAGGGCGTTTTACAGGATTCCACAGCCCGCCTGCTGCTGGATCTACTCCAGGAGCTGATTGCTCCTCAGGTCGACGCGGTAAAGCTTGCGCATCTGTATAGTCAGGTTTTCTACGAGTTGGCTGAGCTAGCAGGCAGCGAGACATTGCCACACCTGCCCGACGCCTGGCAGGCCTATCTAGTCGGTCGCTTGATTGACGACCGCAATCCGTGGAGTACTCAGGTCGAACGTGCAGGTGCGACCCGTGTGGCGGAGATGCTGCGCGTACAGGCCAGGCGCGACCTGCACACCCTCCAGCGTCTATTTGAGATGAATGCGCAGATGCTTCTCACGCAAGTCAAAGCAGTCGTAGCAGGGAGCATGCCCACGCTGAGTGAGGCCTGGAGTCCCTGGCTCTATCTCGAACCGGTTGAGAAACCTGTGCTTTCGCCTGACCGCGAGATGCTGGCCAGCAGCCTGGCCGAGTGTCCCGACTGGAGTACACTGGTCGCGGAACTGGAGACCCACTGGGCAGACCACGGCACAGGACCTCAGGCGTGCTATCGCGCCTTGCGCTGGTCCGCAGACGAGAAACGCCTGGTCGGCATCGCACACCCCGATACCATTCAGCTCGTAAGCCTGGTCGCCCAGGAGCGTCAGCAGACGCGCCTCAAGGCCAACATCGAACGTTTCCTGAGCGGACTACCCGCCCAGGATATGCTCCTCTATGGACCCCCAGGGACTGGCAAGTCTTCAAGTGTCAAGGCGCTGGCCAATGCCTATGCCGAGCAAGGTCTGCGCCTGGTCGAAGTGAGCAAGGAGGACATCGGCGACCTCCTGACGATAGTGACACGTCTGCGCGACCGCGCTCCACATTATCTACTCTTTATCGACGACCTTTCATTCGAAGAGCATGAGATAGCCTATAAGGCGCTGAAGGTGGTCCTGGAAGGAACTGCCGAGGCCCGCCCGGCGAATGTACTTATCTGTGCCACCTCGAACCGCCTCAATCTCATCCGCGAAAATTTCAGTGATCGCGGCCAACCCGGCGACGATGTCAACTGGCGCGATACGCTCGACGAGAAACAATCGCTGGCCCATCGCTTTGCACTGCGCATCACGTTTATGTCGCCAGACCAGCAACAATATCTCTCTATTGTTACAACCCTGGCCCACCAGCGCAAGCTTGAACTACCCATAGATGTCCTCCAGGAACGCGCACTCCAATGGGAACGCCAGCACACTGGCCGCTCAGGACGCATAGCTCGCCAGTTTATCGACGATATGGAGGCCGAACTCAAGCATGGCGTATGAATAAGACCGACCGCCTCCTGGCAATTGTACTTGAACTACAGGGCAAAGGCAGACAACGCGCTGAAGACCTGGCCGCAACGTTTGAGACAAGCAAACGCACCATCTACCGGGATATCCAGGCTCTGTGCGAAGCAGGAGTCCCGCTGATCTCAACTCCCGGCCAGGGCTACGCGCTGATGCAAGGCTATTTTTTACCGCCGCTCAGCTTTACTACCGAGGAGGCGACGATGCTGCTGCTCGGCGGCGGCTATATGGCTCACCATTTTGATGCACAATACCGTCTGGCCGCCCAATCGGCGACACGCAAGATCGAGAGCGTACTGCCAGACGCGCTACGCGCCGATGTCCACTATCTGCAAAACAGCATCCACTTTCTCGCCCCAGGCGGCGAACAACGCGCCGAGAAGCACGAAAAGCTCCAGCAGATCCGCCGCGCACTGCTCGCTCGCACAACGGTGCGCTTCAGCTACTTCGCCCGCTACAGCTCCCACAAAGTCAGCACCCCCACTATTCGCGATGTCGATCCCTACGCACTCATCTACCTGGCTAACGAATGGCACCTCACAGGCTATTGCCATCTGCGCCAGGACCTGCGTAACTTCCGCCTGGATCGCATTGATAAGCTCACCGTCCTGACCAGAAGCTTTCAGCGCCCCGACAATCTTTCACTCAGACCCCCCCCGGAAGAAGCCAGACCTATCGTGGTGCGCATTCTCTGCGATCAGACGATTGCCCGCTGGGTGCGCGAAGGTCGCTCGTATTTCACCACCTCCGAAGTCGAAACCAACGAGGGCTTGCTGATTACGCTCAATGTGCGCCACGAAACCGACATCCTCCAATGGCTCCTCGGCTGGGGTAAACACGTCCATGTCCTGGAACCCGCATCGTTGTCTCGGCTGCTGACCGACGAAGCTGCGGGCATCCTCAACAATCACCGTCCCACCGCAGAGCGGTCGGAACCTTCTGACCCTGCACATACTGAATAACTCAGACCTGTGCATAATTACTAACAAATGAACAGCCAGGACTCTGCTCGTCTGCTCGCGTGCTTTTTTGGCCAGTTGATATGCGCCCAAACAC